>CAZQPP010000024.1:0-31390 GCA_964594295.1 uncultured Myxococcales bacterium
ACCGCCTCGTGCACCGACACCACCGACCGCCAGTGTGCATCCTGCACGGTCTGCACCGTCTCCGAGTACGAGAGCGCCCCCTGCACCGACACCGCGGACCGGGAGTGCACACACGAGTATGACGGGCTCCAGCGCGTGTACAACACGACCTGCAACGTCAGCGGCGTCGCCACTCCGCCTCCGCCCTTGAAGGTGACCCAGGTGTTGAAGAACCTGCCCCTCGACATCCCGGTCAAGATGGTGCCGGCCATAGACGGGAGCACGCGGGTCTTCGTCATCCAGAAGCCCGGGACCATCATGGTCGCCGACGACGTGGGCGAGGAGACCGGAGGGCGGGTCTGGCTCGACATCAGCAGCGTGGTCAACGCGGAACGCAGCGAGACGGGCCTGCTCTCCATGGCCTTCGCCCCCGACTTCGCCACCTCGGGCTACTTCTACGTGAGCTACAACAGCAAGCTCGTGAGGAAGTACGACAGCGTCATCAGCCGCTTCGTGGTGCCCGATCCCCCGCTGGGCGACCCCGATCACGAGAGCGAGGTCGTCATCCTCACAGTGGCCCAGCCCTGGGACAACCACAACGGCGGCGACATCGCCTTCGGCCCCGACGGCATGCTCTACATCGGCCTGGGCGACGGCGGCAGCGGCGGAGACCCACGCAACGCCGCCCAGAACCTCAGCGAGATCCTCGGCAAGTTCCTGCGCATCGACGTCTCACAGACGACGGCGGCCGGGGGCTACGAGATCCCGGCCGACAACCCCTTCGTCGGCGTGGAGGGAGCGCGCGAGGAGATCTGGGCTTACGGCCTCAGGAACCCCTGGCGTTTCTCCTTCGACCCCGTGGACGGGACGCTGTGGACGGGGGACGTCGGGCAGCACGAGCGGGAGGAGATCGACATCATCGTGAAGGGCGGCAACTACGGCTGGCGGCGCCTCGAGGGGACCATATGCTACAACCCCGCCGAGGGCTGCGAGCAGGCGGGCGACATCGCCCCCGTCACGGAGTACGACCACGGTAACGGACGCTCCATCACGGGCGGCTTCGTCTACCGCGGCTCGGCCATACCGTCGCTCTACGGGACCTACATGTTCGCGGACTTCTACAGCCGCAAGGTCTGGGGCGTGAAGGCCGGCGTCGGCGGGGAGTGGGAGCAGAGCTTCCTCGTGAAGATGAAGTACAACTTCGGAGGCTTCGGCGTGGACGTGGACGGCGAGGTCTACGGCGTGCACACGGCTCCCCCCGGCGGGATCTACCGCTTCGACCTCGCCGACGCCGCCACACCCGGTGAGCCGGGCTGGCCCGCGACGCTCAGCGAGACCGGCTGCTTCTCGGACGTCCCCACCCACACCCTGGCCGAGGGCATTCTCCCGTTCTCGGTCAACGCGCCGCTCTGGTCGGACAGCGCTGGGAAGACAAGGGCCATTGCCTTGCCCGACGGAGGGCGCATGGGCTACCGGGACGACGACACCTGGGACTTCCCCGACCAGAGCATCCTGCTGAAGAGCTTCTTCCTCGACGGCGCCGCCATCGAGACCCGCTTCCTCGTTCGCGACGGCGACGAGTGGCGCGGCGCGAGCTACCTCTGGAACGACGAAGGCACGGAGGCCCACCTCATCGAGGGTCGGGCCACGCGCGAGGTGGCAGGCCAGACCTGGTCCTTCCCGAGCCGCTCGGACTGCGTCTCCTGCCACACGCTCGGCGCCGGTCAGGCCCTCGCTCCTACTACGCGCCAGCTCGCCATGCGCTACGACATGTTCGGCACGGGCCGAAGCGTGCACCAGGTAGACGCCCTGGCACACCTCGGCTACCTGGACGCGGCCCCGGCGGCACCCAAGGAGGCCCCGGCCTTCCCCGCTCTCGACGACGACACCGCCTCCGCGAACGACCGCGCGCGCGCCTACCTGAACACCAACTGTGCCCACTGCCACCGTCCCGAGGTCACCGGCAACGCGGTCCTGAACCTCCTGCACGACACGCCGCTGGACCAGACCCTGGTCTGCGACGCCGCTCCCAAGCACGGCGACATGGGTGTCACCGATGCCCGGCTCGTCGCGCCTGGAGCGCCGGACCGGAGCGTCCTGCTCGAGCGCATGATCACCGAGGACGCGGCGTGGCGCATGCCTACCCTCGCGTCGTCGGTGCCCGACCAGGAGGCCATCGACCTCATCCGTGAGTGGATCACGGGCCTCGAGGACTGCAACGACACGGGGAACTGAGCTCGCTGGTAGCGTCCGGGGGCACCCGGCCGGGCAATTCGTGGCGTCCCGCAGAAGCTGATAGCTGAGGGCCGTGCTCCGCCTGCTTCCCCGCCTCCGCCACCTCCCTTGGTCCCCGGCCTGGACCACGCTCGTGCTCGGCGCGGCCTTCGCCGGCGTGGCCTGGCCGCTCCTCCAGACGACCTTCCTGCCCTTCGTGGACTACCCCCAGCACCTCGCCACCGTCGCGGCGGTCCACGGCCAGGGCGAGGCGACGTGGTCGCGTTTCTTCGTCGTCGACTACTCGAGCATTCAGTACGCGGCGATCTACCTGCTGAGCGACCTGCTGGCCTATGTCTTCGGCGTGGACATGGGCTTGCGCCTCGTGATCGTGGCCGGCCTCGCGGGGCTGCCCCTCGCCGTCGGGGCCTGGCTCAAGGCCAACGGCCGCCCTGCCCTCGGCGGAGCGCTCGCCGCCGGGATCGCCCTGCACGCCTTCGTCTTCTGGGGCTTCGTCAGCTACTTCGTGTCGCTGCCTGTGGCCGTGCTCGCGTTGGCCGCCCTGGCGCGCATGGTCAGGGTACGAGACCTCAAGACGATCGCAGCCTTCGGGGCTCTGGCGCTGCTCTGCTTCGCCGCCCACGCCCAGACCTACACATGGCTCGCCGCGGCCTGCTTCGTGCAACTCGCCGCCATGACGCCCGCGTTCGGCCTCCGGCGCACCTGGGGTGCGGCCTGGCGCGCCCTGCTGGCCGCCATCCCCTCGGCCGGCGCCGCGCTCTGGTGGGTGCTGCGCTCCGACATCGTGACGGCAGGCATGGCCGGCGTGCGCGGCAACGCCGCGGCGAAGGTCCAGGGCGCGGCGGCCAAGTTCGAGCCCGTCTCGACGAGCGTGTCCACCTGGCTCCAGCACAGCTTCGGCGTCTACCGGGACGGCGACGGGGAGCGCATCGCCCTCGCCTTCCTCCTCACGGCCCTGCTGCTCGTGATCCTCCGCGGCCACACGGCGCTGGCCCGGGCAGCCGGCGAGGCCGAGCCAGGAGCGCAGCTGGGCGCTGCGCGCGACAAGCTCCTGGGCGAGGATGCGGGATCGCCGCCAGCTGGGCGCCCATCCCTGCCCAACGTGGCCCCCGAGTGCGTCCTAGCCCTGACCGTGGCCGCCTACCTGCTCGCGCCCATCAGCTACAGGCTCATCGAGCCCATCAACCACCGCTTCCTGCCCCTCGCCTTCGCCCTCGTGCCCGCGCTGGGCCCGCTGCGCCTGCCCCGCCTCCCGTCCCGCGCCCTGGCGGGGGCGGCGCTGATCGCGATGGTGACCTACGCTTCGGTGGTGCACACGCGGCACTTCACGAAGATGGACGCCGAGATGGGCGACCTCGACGAGGCCCTCCAAAAGGCCGAGCCCGGCCGCCGCCTGCTCGGGCTCATCTACGATCGCGACAGCTACATCGCCCCCTACCCGACCTACCTGCACTCCCACCAGTACTACCAGGTCCGCAGAGGAGGCCTCGCGACCTTCAGCTTCGCCGAGTTCCCCATCTCACCTCTGCGCTACAAAGACGGCCAGGCGCCCCCGACCTTCGTGCCCCGCTTCGAGTGGTCCCCCCACCTCTTCCCCAAGCGCTACAAGACCTACGCGGACTACTTCGACTACTACCTGCTGCGCACGAAGCTGAAGCACAGATCCCCTCGCTTCTGGCCCGCGGGCACCAAGGACCCGCCCGAGCCGGTCTACGAGGGCACGCGGTGGAAGCTCTTCCGCAAGAAGAGCGCGCCGGAGGCGGTGGCACCGGCACGGCGACGCCGCCTCAGCGACAGCGAATAGACCTCAACGTCAGCTGCATCGAGCTGCCGCTGGGGCTGGAGTCGCGCGCCTCGGCCATGACGAGAATCTCGCGTCCGACCGTAGCAGCCAGGCGTGAGGCACCGACGGCCAGCTCGGGCGCAAGCAGGTTGCCTCTCTCGTCGAAGCGCACGAGGAAGCCGCCGAGGAGCGCGACGTAGGCGTCACCGTCCCGGAGAAGATCGACGTCGTCGAAACCGATCGCCGTCTCACGGGCTCGCAATGTGGGGTGCTGGAACCCGCCGATCCTGACCGGCGCCGGCCGGCGCCCGGTCGACGTGTCGAAGGTGCCGAAATAGACACGCCCGTGAGAGGAGCCCGTCGCCTTCCCCACGAGCCAAACCACCGCCAGCCTGGTGCCGTGAAGCACGCACCGAGGTTGCCTCGCATACCCGAGGGGCTGGTCATCGATGGGGGCAGGCGGCAGGAGGACGCGACCGTCCTCGGCGAGAAGCGCGAAGTGAATAGCGTTGAGCCGCCCCTCTCCCTTCTCCGACGACGGGTGGCGTTGGCTCCAACAGGCCACCACTCGCCCGCTGTCGGCAGCGAAGCCCGCTTGGGGTTGAGCCTCCTTCGTGAGCTCAAGCTCGCCGCCGACTCTGGTACCGTCCAGCTTCCACCGTGAGTATGTGAGCCGCCCCTCAAAGGAAGCCCTGCGAAGGAGCAGCCCAAGGGCATCCTCCCCGGAGAGCCAGGTGGCACCTGCGAGCTCGCTGCCCTTCTCGCCGAGAACCGCAGTAGGGCGAGCCGGGAAGACCTGGGCCTCACCGTCGATCCGCAGGAGGTGGACACCTCGGTTCCTGGTTTGAACGAGGGCTACGGGGCCACCCTCGGGCGCGGGCACAAGGACAAGCGCATCCGGCATTCCGGCGACCTCGATCACACCCCGCGAGGCAACCTCCTGTCGCCGGTTCCTGAGGTGCTCGGTGAGCCAGCGGGCCGTTTTGCCCTCGTTCCCGCCGGCAGCATCCTGACTCGACCGGTAGGAGAGCAGGAGGTCCACCCGGTCGTCGCGCACCGACGCCGCTCCGCGCCACAACGGCGTTGCCGGGCCCTCCACGAGCAGCACATCAGGTCGAGAGCTGTAGCAGGAGCGAATGCCCAAGGCCGTTTCCTGTCGTGCGCCTTCCGGGCTGCTCGGCGTTCGGAGCCCCGTCCAGAAGAATACCCCCGCCGCCAGCGCGACCAGGACGATCACGAGGGCCGTCGCTTTGAGCACCAGCCGCGCGACGGCACCATCATCTATGGGCGAAACACCCGTTCCGTCACCAACGGGGGGAGCTTCGTCACCCTCGGTCGCCGCGGTGGTGCTCGGGAGGGGCTCCGGTGCGCCCTCGTGCGGCACGGGAGTCGAATCACACACCGCCTTGGCAAGCTCCTCGGCGAGCCGGGACGCGTCCTCCGGCCTGTGCTTCACAGAGATGTCGGTCCAGCGCAGCAGGAGCCTCCTGACAGGGTTGGGCAGCCTCCTCAACGGCGCCCAATCGTTCAGAGTGGAGCCCTGCGGCACCTCCATGTTGGGCTTGGGTGTGCGGCCTGTGGCCATCTCGGCCAACAGAACACCGAGCGCGTAGACGTCGGCCGCCGCGGTGACCTTCTCCTTCTCCCCACGCGCCTGCTCGGGCGCCATGTAGGCGCGCGTGCCGAGGACCGCCCCGTCCGAGGTGAGATCGGATGGCCCAAGCGCCTTCGCGAGACCGAAGTCCGAGAGCTTGGTCTCGCCGTGCTCGTCGATGAGCACGTTGCCGGGCTTGATGTCGCGGTGGACAACGCGGCAGGAGTGGAGCCAAGCTACCGCCCTGGCGATGGCACAAAACTGCCGCACCACCTCGGGTCGAAGCCTGGCGTCCAGCCATGGCATCTTGCCCTCCGGAGCAGGGCTGCGGGCGGCGAGGGCCTCGGACAGGTCGCCGCCAAATGCGAAGGCCATCGCGTACCAAAGGTACAACGTGCCCCCGACGGTGCTCTTGCCCTCGTCATAGCACTCCACGATCCCCGGGTGCTCTGCCTGCCTCAGCTGGCGGAACTCTCGCTCGAAGCGCTCGACATCAACGTCACGCTGCTCCTTGGAATCGATGACCTTTATCGCCACACGCTCGCCGCTGCGGGAAGCGGCGCTGTACACCGTGGCGAAGCCGCCTGCTCCGATGACCGCTTCCAGCCTGTAGTTGCCGAGGGTATGCCCCACCAGATCGTCGCCGTGCTTTCTCCCGAGTCGTTTCGCCGCGTCGACGCCCTCAGGGAGGTTGACGACCGGTGGGAGCACGCGGAGGAGCTCGACGAGCTGCTGGTGGTCGAGCTTCTCGCCACTCCCAAGATCCTCTTCCCAGGGCTGACGCCCCTCTATGGCGTGAGCGCGGATGTGGGACAGCCAGCCATAGGGCTTCTTCAGCCGCTCGAACACGTACAGCGTGTGCCGTGCGCTGGTGTCCGAGCGCCGCTGCATCAACAGCGGCCAAAGGTACATCGTTCGGGAGCCGTCGGGGCTCGCTATGAGGGGCAACCCATCTCGGAGCGGTGCCGAGACCTCCTGTACATACGCCTCCCTGGTGCGTGCCGGGTGTGTCCCCATGCAGGAGTGGAACCGGTAGAGCCCCGTCGGGTCGCCTGGTTCCCGGCGACTGTCACTCGGAAGCCGCACCTCCTGCACGAAACCCAGCGGGTAGTCGCAGACGAAACCGACGTCCTGCAGGATCTGCTCGAGCGATGGACGCAGCTCTCCAATGGCGTCACGGGCCTCGTCATCGGAGAGAGGGATGTTCCCTTCAGGATGGCCCAGCAACTCGTTGCGCGCACGGACGAGCTCACTCACGGCTCCCAGGAGCGGGCCCTCGGGGCGACACTCCCGGCTCAGCGCGGGGACGAAGCGATTCTGCAGACAGTCCAGCGCACGCGCGGCCTCACCTAGTGCCTCGCACCACATGCCGAAGGACATGTTCGTGCGCTGGTGCAGGAAGGTGAAGGCTCTGTGCCCAAGGAGATCCTGAGCGCCATCCTCCTCCTCGACCTGGGCGCGGAAGATGTCGCATATCGCGACGCTCACGAGATAGCGCAACGTGGCCTCGGTCGCGAGGAACAGTCTCGCGAGGCGCTCGCCGGGCTGGCTGCAGGCGTAGAAGCGCCGATAGGCCAGCGCGATGGGAGCGGGGTAGCAGACCACGACCGTCTGGGACGAGAAGGCCTTGTCGCGCTGACCCCGGCGCATGTGCCGGCGCGCAGGGCTGTCGTCATCCGCGCGTTCCGAATCCGGGTTGACCCTTTCCGACATGCTGAAGAACCCACGGCTCCAAGTCGATCGGCTCACTCAGGAGGCCCCAGCCCGTTATCCAGTAGCACCTGCCCTATGCTGCGGCCAGCGCACATCGGACACAACTCGCGCCAAGACGACCGGGCCGGCTCGGTCGCCCCCACTAGCCCCAGAACAAGCGATTAGCCATTAGCCGTTAGCCATTAGCTCAGGCATTCCCGTTGCTTCGGCGAAGTGGGCACTTCGCCTGAAACGCGAAGGCGCGAGCGGAGACGCAGCCGCAAGTGCGCAGGGTTTCAGGCTAACCGCTAACAGCTAACAGCTAGATCAAAGACTAGCCCCGCGGCGGATCGCGGTTCCTTCTGCCTTTCCCGCGGGAAGAAGATCCGCTACACGGGAAGAGCCGCAATCAGGGGCTGCCACATGGAGGTGAGAGGGAGCCTCCACGGGATACGCAAACAAGGTGTTTCGCTTGCGAAACGCCCGCCCAGCCAAACATCGAAGTGGAGGAAGACGACATGAAGCTCAGCCAAGGTCCATATGCCTTGCTGGTCATGGTTGTCATGATCGGCTGCAAACCTTCCGGCGCGCCCGAGCCGAAAACGAAGCCGGCCGCGCCGGAGATCCGCGCGCTGGTGGCCCCACAAAAGATCGAGACAGGGACGGCCAACGGCATGAGCGTCGATGTCGACTCCTTCGGCGGGAGTCTCCTCTATCGCTGGTCCACATCGAGCTCCTGCCGGGTGGAGATCAAGACCCCCACGCGAGCCTCCACGGAGATCGTCGTGCCCCACGAGTGTACGGCACGGAGCCTCACGATCCAGGTCTCGGTGAAGGGTGAGGGCGGGAGCTCGAGCAGGTCTGCGCTGATCGAGCTCGAGAGGCCTGCCTCCCCACCCCCGTCCGCTCCGGCCCCCACAACGAAGCAGACCGATGAGAGCACTCCGCCTGCCGGAACCGACCCCACGTTGTGCCCGAAGCCGCCGACCAACCTGGACCTCGACGGCTTCACCATCACGAAGCCCGCTCCGGATGCGAAGGTGCTGCACAACCCCGAGGTGGCCGGGACCGGGGATCCGATTCCCCCGGGCTGGAAGCTCTGGCTCGTCACCGTCCCCAACATGGAAGGGCCGCTCCACCCGCAGAACAAGGGCTTCGTCCCGGTCGCAGGCAAGTGGCTTCAGCGCCCGTACGTGGGCGCGAGCCCGACGCAGGACGTTGGCGTGCCCTTCGAGCTCCGGCTCTACCTCCTGGACAAGAAAGGCAACTCCCACTTCCTGTCATACCTCCGAACGGCCGCGTCAGGGGGCTGGAAGGGGTTGCCGGAGGAGGGCATGACGGAGCAAGGCGGCCACTTCTGCCATCTCGCGACCGTGCAGGTCACGCGAAAGTGAGCTCGGCCAGTGGCCGCTAGCCGGCGACGACCCGTGCCAGGGCTCGATAAGCCGCCGCGCCAGCCATGATCGCACGGAGTGCCCACGATCTCCGCGGCGCGGTCGGCTTCATTGAGCCCCTGCTATGCGGCTCGTCCGCATAGCGGCTTGTTCACCACCTCCACCGGCGGCGCCGTAGCGGGCGACGCCGCGCGCTTGCCCTTCTTCTTGCGCTTGATCTTCTTGTGCAGCGCGAGCGCGAGGGCCTCGTCTACCCGCGAGATGAAGTGGAAGGTGAGCTGCTCCTTGGCGTCCTCGGGGATGTCGAAGAGGTCCTTGCGGTTGCGCTCGGGCAGGATGATCTCGGTGATGCCGCCACGCAGCGCCGCGAGCACCTTCTCCTTGATGCCGCCGACGGGCAGCATCAGGCCGCGGAGCGTGATCTCCCCGGTCATGCCGACGTCGCCCTTGACCTTGATGCCCGTGAGCAGGGAGACGAGGGCCGCGTAGAGGGTGATGCCGGCGCTCGGCCCGTCCTTGGGGATGGCGCCGCCGGGGACGTGGATGTGCACGTCGCACTCGGTGAAGACCGACTCCTCGATGCCGAGGTCGTCGGCGTGGCCCTTGACCAGGCTGATGGCGATCTCCGCCGACTCCTTCATCACCTCGCCGAGCTTGCCGGTCAGCTTGACCTTGCCTTTGCCGGACATGCGCGTGGCCTCGACGAAGAGGATGTCGCCGCCGGTCGGGGTCCAGGCCATGCCCGTGGCCACACCGCTGACCTCGGTGCGCTCGGCGGACTCGGGCTCGTAGCTCCTTGACGCGATCGCGGTCCACCTCCCCCGGCTCGAAGGTCTCGGTGACCACGGTGACCGCGATGGCTCGGCAGAGGTCCGCGATGCGGCGCTCGAGGTTCCGCACCCCCGCCTCGCGGGTGTAGCGGTCGATGATGTAGTCGAGGCCGTCGTCTGCGAGATCGAACTGCTCCTCATCGAGGCCGTGGCGCTCGATCTGGCGCGGGATCAGGTGTCCCTTGGCGATGTGGGACTTCTCGTGGTGCGTGTAGCCCGGCAGCTCGATGACCTCCATGCGGTCGAGCAGGGGCCGCGGGATGGTGTCGGTCTGGTTGGCCGTGGTGATGAACATGACCCTGCTGAGGTCGTAGGGCACGTCGAGGTAGTGGTCCATGAAGGTGTGGTTCTGCTCGGGGTCCAAGACCTCGAGCAGGGCGCTGGTCGGGTCGCCGCGCCAGTCACGGCCGAGCTTGTCGACCTCGTCGAGCATCATGACCGGGTTCATGACGTCGACGCGCCTGAGCTGCTGGATGATCTTGCCGGGCATGGCGCCGACGTAGGTGCGCCGGTGGCCGCGGATCTCGGCCTCGTCACGCACGCCGCCGAGGGAGACGCGGATGAACTTCCGCCCTATCGCCCGGGCGATGGACTGGCCCAGGGAGGTCTTGCCGACGCCGGGCGGGCCGACGAGGCAGAGGATGGGGCCCTTCATGTCCGGGTTGAGCTTGCGGACCGCCAGGAACTCCAAGATGCGCTTCTTGACCTTGTCGAGGTCGTAGTGGTCCTCGTCGAGGATCTCGCGGGCGTGGTCGATCTCGATGCGGTCCTCGCTGACCTCCGAGAAGGGCAGGTCGGCGATCCACTCGAGCCAGGTCCGGGTCACGCTGTACTCGGGTGAGGCCGGCTGCAGCATTCGCAAGCGCCGCAGCTCCTTGTCGACGGCCTTGCGGGCCTCCTGGGGCAGCTCCTGCTGCATCAGGCGCTCCTCGAGCTCGTCGATGTCGCTCTCCGCCCCTTCGAGCTCGCCGAGCTCTCTCTGGATGGCCTTGAGCTGCTGGCGCAGCACGAACTCCCGCTGGTTGCGGTCCATCTCCCCCTTCACTTCCTTGTTGATCTTCTGGGAGAGACGCAGGACCTCGATCTGGTGGTGGAGCAGGCGCAGGGTCTCGCGCAGCGCCGACTCGAGCTTGGGCTCGGCGAGGATCTTGACCTTCTCCTCCACGGGCACGCCGAGGTGGGCGAGCACCAGGTAGATCAGGCGCGGGGGCTCCTCGATCTGGGAGACGAGCTCGGCGGCCCCGCCCGGGAGCTCGGGGATCAGGGAGATGAGGTCGTTGCCGGCCTCCTTCACGGCGCGGGCGAGGGCCTCGACCTCGGGGTGGCCGGGCTCGTAGACGAGGTTGGGGACCCACTCGACGCGGAAGATCAAGAAGGGCTCGGTCTGGACCGCCTCGATGACCCGGAAGCGGCGCTGGCCGTGCACGATGACGTGGAAGGTCTCGTCGTCGTCTCCCTTCATCACCTTGCGGATGCGGGCCGCCGTGCCGTAGCCGTGGAAGTCCTCGGGCTGCGGGTCCTCGACCTCCTTGTCCTTCTGGGGCAGCACGCCGATGAGCCCCTGCTGCTCCTCGATGTGCTTGAGCAGGCGCACGGTCTTCGGGCGCCCCACCACGATGGGCATGAGCGCGGTAGGGAAGAGCACGGCGTTGCGCAGGGGCAGGATCGGGAGCAGGTCTCTCTTGCCTTCGGAGCCTTCCTCCGGATCACCCGCCACCCCCCCCAGGATGGAAGACGCGCCGCCCTTCTCCTTGGCGGGAGAGAGCTGCTCTGTTCGTTCGTCGTCGGGCTTTGTCATGACACCACGCATGGGGCATTCGGAGAAAGGCGCCAGCCTGCCGGGGGCCGGCTCGCGTGCCGGTCCAAGATGGGGACGCCCGGGTAGCTTTCAAGAGGCGGCGGCATCGCGCAACCTCCGGTACATGCTCTCGCAGAGATCCGCGAGCAAGGTCCTCCCCAGTCCCCTCAGGGTCCTCGTCGCCGCCCCGAAGCCGCCGCCGTCGCCCCTCGCGACGGCCGACACGAGCTCGTCGAAGGCGCGCGCCTCGAGGTCTTCGCTCGCAGGCAGCGAGGGCGGGCACGGGGCCTCACCGCACGTGAGCGCGTAGAGGCGGCGCAGCACCTCGGAGGAGCGGCGCCAGCCCGCGGGCCAGCCCTGCTCCTCGAGGTCATCGAGCTGCTCGAGCAGGCCGCCGGCCAGCTCCGGAGAGCCGGCGAGGCAGAAGAAGCGAGCGTTGGCCAGCGCCGTGCCGGCCGCGTCGCGCACCGCCCCCCCGGAGGCCAGCTCGGCGACGGTGCGCCGCGTGACGGAGGCCGCCTCGACCGGCTCGACGCTGCCCCTCAAGAAGGAGAGCAGGGCCAGGAAGGCCTCGGTCCGGAGCGCACGCACCCGGTCGCCGTCGCCGTCGCCGGCGTCGTCGGGAGGCTGGGCGTGCTCCACGGCCGCCTCGAGCTCTCCCGACGCGAGCAGGCGCTCCGCGGTGACCGCGTCCGCCGCCACCATCAGGTCGGGGAGGTCCCGCGAGAATGCCTCCTCGGGGAGCCGGTCGGGCTCCCGCCCCAGCATCCACTGGAGCCGCGCCTTGAGCACGGAGGCAGCCACGACACCGCGCAGGTCGGAGATCTCATGGAAGCGCGAGAGAGCCTCTCCAGTCACCCCGAGGGCGCGCGACAGCTCCCCCTCGCAGGCGAGGAGGTCCGCGCGGGCGTAGAGCACTCGCCCGCACATCCCGGGCCGCTGCGCCGCCGCCTCCGCCAGGTCCAGCTCGCGAGCGGCCTCGACGCCGTGGCCCAGGTCGAGGCAGACGGTGGCCAGGTCGAGGCGCGCGCCCGCCTCGGCGTCGCCGCCGGGCCCGAGGGCGTCTATGACCTCGCCGTAGACTATCCGGGCCTCGTGCACCCGCCCTGCCCTTCGCAGCAGGTGGCCCATGTTGGCGCGCGGCACGGCCGCCTGGCGCACCAGGCCGGCGCTCACCATCGCCCCGAAAGCCTCCTCGAAGTGCACCATGGCCGACTCGGCGTCTCCGGCCGACATGGCGACCTCTCCGAGCGCGCTCCAGGCCTGGGCCTGCCCGAGGGCGTCGCCGGCCAGGCCGAAGGCTTCGGCCGCCGCCACGAGGTGCCTCCTCGCCTCGGCCGGGTGCCCCTGCCTGAGCTCGAGCAGGCCGAGGTTGCCGTGCTGGCGGGCCTCCCCCGCCGCCCAGCCGGCCGCGCCGGCCAGCTCCAGGGCCTCGGCGACCGCGCTCCGGGCTGTCTCCAGCTCGCCGTGCTCCATCTCGAGCACGGCGTTGTCGCCCGCGGCCTTCGCGCGGCTCTCCGCCTCGACCGCCCCGCAGCGCGCCACCGTCTTCCAACGCTGGCGCGCCTCCTCGACCCTCCCGAGGCCATAGGCCAGGGCCGCCGCACGCCCGTGCGCCAGGGCGAAGGCAACCGGCGCGGCCTCGGGCTCCACGAGCCCGGCCGCCTCGGCGAAGCACTCGTGGGCCTCCTCGATCCGCCCCGCCGTGCGCAGCGCCTCGCCACGCCGGAAGAGCTGCTCGAAGCGTGGGTCCAGCATGCGCCGGACCATACCCCAGGGGGAGCCTAGTCGTCGAAGCCGTCCACGAGGCGCCAGGGGGAGCAGTCGAAGTGAAAGTGGTTCTTGTGCCCCGGGTAGCCCGGGCCGAGCATCACGCGGAAGATGTCGGGCCTCGCGGCGAGGCGCCGCGCCAGCTCACGGAGGAATCGGGCGTGGAGCCGGCCGGCTCGCCCTCTCCCGTCCCAGTGCTTGAGGACCCGGACCTTGAAGGAGCGGCGCAGGCTCCGGGGCAGCCGCTTCGCGGCCTCGTCACCGCGCCGGGCCGGGCCGAAGTGAAAGCCCGCTATGTCGATGCCGTTGCCGAGGGCGTGCTCGCTCATCAAGAAGGGGTAAGCCCGAATGCGGCGGCAGTTGTAGGTGCCCAGGTGCTTGATCCGCCTCGGAGCGCGCCCGTAGACCTCGACGGCCGCCTCCCGCACCACCTGCTCGAAGAGGCGCAGCCGGTCCCGAAAGCCGACGAAGACCTTGACGGGGCGGTGGTAGCGAATCGTGTCTCCGCGATAGCGCACCAGCTCGACCTCGGGGCAGCGCAGCTTCCCCTTCGGCGGCACGACACGGCCGACGGTGTCAAGCGGGTACTCGTCCGCTACGGCCGAGGGCGGCGAGACCAGGAGCAGGAGCGCTGCGGCGGCCCCGAGCACGGCGGCGCGGAGCGCGGGAGAAATGGGGGTGTGTCCCACATGACCCGCGGAAACCCGATCGCAAGCGTTCAGGCCCTTGGCCTGGACGCGCGCAGCGAGCCGGAGGCGAGCGAAGTAACCCAAGCGGATTAGTCCCAAGCCATCGGGGCGTGGCCCCGATGGCGCGCGAGCCGCAGGCGAGCCCGGCCTCGGACGGAGCTTCGCGTCGGGTACCGAGCTTGGCGGCTGCGCCGGGTCAAGTGGGACACACCCAGAAAGGGGCATCTGTTCTCCGGGGCGGCTTGCAGAGGTGCAACGGGCGCAGGCGGGCCCGGGATTCCCGCGCTGGTCCTCGGGCGCCGCTTCGTCCTGCGCCCCCGAGCTGTCCGAAGCGCTCCCGTCAGGCATCCCCTACCCGGTGTCGGATGCGCCGGCCGGGGAGCCCGCGGGGCCGAGCGGGCCGGGACGCTTCTCCCCAGCGGCCGTTTTTTCCCCGGTCGCGACCCGTCGAAGGTGCGCTTCCCCGCCCAGTCCCAAGAAGGGGCTCGGCCTGCCCCGCCGGCTTTCGCGCACGCGAGAAGGAGCGAGAACGCTACGAGCTTCGCCCTGGCACGATGCTCGCAGAGCCCGGGCGCTCCGGATCCGCCAGGAGCGCATCGTGCGGGTGCTCGCCGCCCCGAAGAAGAGCGAAGCCATGCGACCCAAGGTCGAACGATACGAGCTGAAGGGCCTGTGCATGACCTGCAACCACGCCGGCTTCTGCCTTCACCTCGCCCGCAGCGCCGGCCGGACCTGGAGCTGCGAGGACTTCGACGACGGCCCGCCCGCTGCCCCGTTGCGCGCGCGCCGCGCGGATGCTACTCCCCCGAATCCCCCGGCGGCCGCCGAGGAGAACACCGAGGCGACGCCCGCTGAGCCCGCCCCCGGGCTCTGTGCCAACTGCATGAACCTCTCAACGTGCAACCTTCCCAAGGGCGAAGGCGGCATATGGCATTGCGAGGAATACCTGTGAGCGAGCACAGCACGACTCCCCAGCAGAGCCCGCCCGAGGGCGCGGCCACCACACGCCCCGCGCCGGTCAAGGGTTGGGACGAAGAGCTCATCCGCGGGATCGTCGCCAAGCACAGAGACACGCACGGCGGCCTGATAGCCATCTTGAGCGACGTGCAGGGCGCATGCGGCTACCTGCCCAAAGAGGCGCTGTGCATCGTCGCGAAGGAGACCGGCGCGTCGCTGGTCGACATCTACGGTGTCGCCACCTTCTACGACGCCTTCAGCCTCGAGCCGCGCGGCCGTCACCTCGCCTCCGTGTGCACCGGCACCGCGTGCCACGTGCGCGGCGCGCAGGGCATCTTGAAGGAGTTCAAAGACGAGCTCGAGGTCGAGGCCGGCGGCACGACCGAGGACAGGATGTTCACGCTGAACACGGTGCACTGCGTCGGCGCGTGCGCCCTCGGCCCGGTCGCCGTGGTGGACGGCGACTACCACCGGAACGTCAGCGAGGCCCGGGTCGGCGACATCGTCGCCAGCTACCGCGAAGGTGCTGCCCGAAACGCCGCCGACGAGCACATGATCGAGGTCGAGCTCTCGTGCCCGCGCTGCAACCGCAGCCTGCTCACCTTCGACCACCGGCTCGACGGCAGGCCGATGATCCACGTGACGGCGGTCAGCGGCCGCAAGCACGGGTGGTTCCGCCTCAGCAGCATGTACGGCGACCCCCGGATCGAGTCGGAGCACGAGATCCCCGAAGGTGAGGTCTTGGACTTCTTCTGCCCGCGCTGCCACGAGCAGATCACCTCGAGCCGGCGCTGCCCGGCCTGCGAGGCGCCCATGGTGCGCATGCTCGTAAGGGCCGGAGGGGTCGTGCGCGTCTGCTCGCGCATGGGCTGCAAGGAGCACCTTCTGGACCTGAGCGGGTAGAACGCAGGCGTCGTCCCAAGAGCGAAGCACACGATGACAGGCAGGAGTGACCGATGTCCCGACTCTCGTCGGTAGAAGCCCTCCGGGAGCTGAGGGGAAGAATCCAGGACCGGCCGATCACGCCGTGCCTGGTCGTATGTGCAGGCACCGCCTGCCAGGCCAGCGGCGCGAACGACATCCAACGGCTCGTCAAGCGCGAGCTCCTCAAGCGCGACCTCGTCGACCGCCTGGCGATCCGGATCACCGGCTGCCACGGCTTCTGCGAGATGGGGCCCTTCATCCTCACCGAGCCCCAGGGCGCGCTCTACGTGAAGATCGCCGATGAGGACGTGCCGCGCATCATCGACGCGGTGCTCAGAGACGAGTACGTCGAGGAGCTGCTCTACCACGACCCGGTCGCGGGCAAGGCCTGCCATCACCAGGAGGAGATCCCCTTCTTCGCCAAGCAGAAGAGGACGATCCTTGGCCGCAACCAGTCCCTGGACCCGATCCGCCTGTCCCACTACCTGGCCTCGGGGGGCTACAGCGCCCTCGAGGACGTGATCGAGTCGCGCACTCCGGAGTGGGTGATCGAGGAGATCAAGCGCTCCGGCCTGCGGGGGCGCGGCGGCGGCGGCTTCCTCACCGGCGTCAAGTGGGAGATGATGGCGCAGCAGTCCTCCAACGGCGCCAAGTACGTCGTGTGCAACGCCGACGAGGGCGACCCCGGGGCCTACATGGACCGGAGCATCCTGGAGGGCAACCCGCACAGCGTCATCGAGGGCATGATCATCGGCGCAATCGCCACCGGCGCCACCGAGGGCTTCGTCTTCGTCCGCAGCGAGTACCCGCTCGCGATCAAGCACACCATGATCGCCCTGGCTCACGCGCGCGACTACGGGCTGCTCGGGAAGGGCATCCTCGGCACGGAGATCGACTTCGACATCTCCATCGTGCGAGGCGCCGGGGCCTTCGTGTGCGGAGAGGAGACCGCCCTGGTCCACACCGTCGAAGGTCGCGCGGGAGAGCCCAGGCAGCGCCCGCCCTACCCCGTCGAGAAAGGCATCTACGGCCGCCCTACCTGCATCAACAACGTGGAGACCTGGGCCAACGTGCCGCTGGTGCTGGAGATGGGCGCCGGAGAGTACGCCGAGACCGGCACGCGGAACAGCACCGGCACCAAGGTCTTCTCGCTGGTCGGCAAGGTCCGCAACACGGGCCTCGTCGAGGTGGAGATGGGCGCCACCATCAACGACATCGTGCACGAGATCGGCGGCGGCCCGCCCGAAGGCGGCCGCCTGAAGGCCATCCAGATCGGCGGCCCCTCGGGGGGCTGCATCCCGAGCTGGCGCTTCGACCTGCCCATCGACTTCCACAGCCTTCAAAAAGAAGGCGCCATCATGGGCTCGGGCGGCATGATCGTCATGGACGACGACACCTGCATGGTCGACGTCGCCAAGTACTTCGTGAGCTTCTTGAAGGAAGAGTCCTGCGGCAAGTGCTTCACCTGCCGCAAGGGCATCCAGCGCATGCACGAGATCCTGGACGACATCACGTCCGGGACCGGGACCCTCGACCAGCTCGAGCTCTTGAAGGAGCTCGCCGTGGTGGTCAAGGACTCCACCATGTGCGGCCTCGGCCAGTCCGCTCCCAACCCGGTCCTCAGCACGCTGCGCTACTTCGGAGACGAGTACCGCCGCCACATCGTGGACGGCCGCTGCGACGCCTTCGTTTGCCGGGATCTCGTTGGCGCGCCCTGCCAGACCGCCTGCCCGGTGGGCACCGAGGCCTGGCGCTACGTCGCCCACATCGCGCGCGGGGAATACAAGGAGGCCTACCTGGCCATCAGGGAGCACAACCCCTTCCCCTCCGTGTGCGCGCGGGTCTGCGATCACAAGTGCGAGATGCGCTGCCGCCTCGGGGGCTCTGGCAAGGACCCGGTGGCCATCCGAGCGCTCAAGCGCTTCGTCACCGATCGCGTGGACCCGAACGCATACAAGCCCCGCTACTTGGAGCGGGCCGGCGACCAGCCGCGCGTCGCGGTGGTAGGCTCCGGCCCCGCCGGGTTGACCGCGGCGCACCGCCTCTCCCTGACCGGGCACCGGGTGACCGTCTTCGAGGCCCTCGAGCGCCCCGGCGGAATGCTGGTGGCGGGTGTGCCCTCTTACCGCTTGCCCCGAGAGGTGATCGACAAGGAGATCGAGGCCTTGCTCGACGACAACATCACGATCGAGTGCAAAAAGGCCCTGGGACGCGACTTCTCGCTGAACGAGCTCCTCGAGCAAGGTTTCGAGGCGGTCTTTCTCGCCATCGGGGCCCACCGCTGCCGCCGCCTCGGCCTCGAGGGCGAGGACCACGAAGGGGTGTACCCCTCGCTGGAGTTCTTGAAGGCTTTCAACCTGGAAGGCAAGGCCCTGGGCCGCGGACGCGTGGGCGTGATCGGCGGCGGAAACTCCGCCATCGACGCGGCCCGCGGCGCCTTGAGGCAGGACGGCGTGGAGAGCGTCGACCTCTTTTACCGGCGCACGCGCCGGGAGATGCCGGCCTTCGAGGACGAGATAGAGGAGGCCATCGAGGAAGGCGTGCGAATGCACATGCTGATGAGCCCTGTCGAGCTCCGCATCCAAGGCGGACGCCTCACGGCCGTCGACTTCCTCGAGAACACCCTGGGCCCACCCGACGACAGCGGACGGCGGCGCCCGGTCCCGATCGAAGGGTCTCAGCGCAGCGTGCCCCTCGACACGCTCGTGGTGGCCATCGGCGAGCAGATCCAACCCTTCGCCAAGGGCGTGAAGGCCCCGCGCGGCGTGGAGGTCGCGAGGAGCGGCGCCTTCGTGGTCGACGAGGACAGCCTCATGACGAGCCGCCCTGGGGTCTTCGCGGGTGGAGACGCCGTGACCGGCCCCAACACGGTCATCGAGGCGATCGCAGCCGGAGCCCGGGCGGCGAGGATGATCGACCGCTACCTGCGAAAGGAGACCCTGGTGCGTCTTTCACAACGGAGCGTGCCCTCTCGCTACCTCGAGCCCACCGGCTCGAAGGACAAGGAGCTTCCGGAGAGGAGCGACATGCCTCGCATCGGACTGGAAGAGCGTCTCTCCGGCTTCACCGAGGTAGAAGGAGTGCTTTCGGAGGAGCAGGCCCGTCGCGAGGCTAGCCGTTGTCTTCGCTGCGACCTCGAGTTCACGGAGCCGGCAGCCCAGGAGCAACGCAAGGCGGCAGGAGGCATCAGTTGACTTCCATCTTCCTAAACGGCCTGGAAACGCGGGTCGAGGACGGCATCACCATCCTCGAGGCCGCACGCTTCATGGGCTTCCCCATCCCGACCCTCTGCGAGATGGAGGGCCTGAGCCCCTACGGCGCCTGCCGGCTCTGCCTGGTGGAGATCGGCGCCGGCCCCAGCGCCAAGCTGGTCACCTCGTGCACCCACCCGGTGAGCGAGGGCTTGGAGATCCGCACCGCCTCGGCGCGGGTCGTCAAAGCACGCAAGCTCATCTTGGAGCTGCTGCTCGCTTCGTGCCCCGACTCGAAGACCATCCAGGACCTGGCCTCGGCTCACGAGGTGATGCAGCAGCGCTTCAAGCAGGAGCACGAGTCGTGCATCCTGTGCGGGCGCTGCGTGCGCATGTGCCACGAGCAGATGATGGCCGGGGCTATCGGCTTCAGCGGCCGCGGAATGGACCGGACCATCGGGACTCCCTTCGACGAGAATTCCGATGTCTGCCGCCTGTGCGGAGGGTGCATCTACGTGTGCCCGGCCTGCGAGCTCCGCTGCACATTCACCGAACCCGACAAAGCAGTCTGCGGCGGCTGCGCAAACCTCGCCCCACCTTGTGTCGACAAGCCCGGCTTCGAAGACATGATGTGCTTCATGGAGCCATGCGTCGCCTGCGAAATTGGCAAACAGGAGTGACGACCTAATGCAGTACACCCCCACGAACTCTTCGGCGGCCACGCTGACCAAGAACCGCACCGAGGGCTCGATCGTCCCCCTGTCGGGCATGTGCGTGACCTGCGTCGACGGCTGCGTCGGCATGTGTGAGATCGGCAAGTCCGCCTTCCGCGGGCACGAGGTCATCTACCCGCAGCCCTTCGGCGTGATCACGAGCGCGGGCGCGAAGACCTACCCGGTCGACTACTCGCACTTCACGATCCTCGGCACCGCCGTCGGCGCGCACGGCATCGAGGCCGACAGCGACAAGGCCATCTTCCCCAACGTCGACCTCGAGGTCCGCTTCGGCCACGACAACGGCCTGAAGTTCAAGCTCCCCTGGATCATCCCCGGCATCGGCTCCACCGACGTCGCCAAGAACAACTGGGACGGCCTGGCCATCGGCTCGGCCCTCGCCGGCACCGGCCTCACCATCGGTGAGAACGTGGTCGGCATGGACCCCGAGGCCACCTTCAAGGACGGCCGGATCGTCGACACCGTCGACCTCAAGCGCCGCGTAAAGCTCTTCCAAGACGCCCAGCGTGACGGCTGGGGCGCGACCATCGTCCAGGCCAACGTCGAGGACACCCGCCTCGGCGTGCAGGAGTACGCGCTCCAGGAGCTCGGCGTCGAGGTCGTCGAGCTGAAGTGGGGCCAGGGCGCCAAGGACATCGGCGGCGAGGTGAAGATCAACAGCCTCGAGAAGGCCCAGCTGCTCTACGAGCGCGGCTACGTCGTGCTCCCGAACCCGACCAACCCCTCGGTCATCGCGGCCTACAAGGCGGGCGCCTTCAAGGAGTTCGAGCGCCACTCCCGCGTCGGGATGGTGAGCGAGGACGCCTTCGCCGAGCGCGTCGAGGAGCTCCGCGCGGCCGGCGCGAAGTACATCTTCTTGAAGACCGGCGCCTACCGCCCTGCCGACCTCGCCCGCGCGGTGAAGTACTCGGTCAAGTACGGCATCGACCTGCTCACGGTCGACGGCGCAGGCGGCGGCACCGGCATGAGCCCCTGGCGCATGATGAACGAGTGGGGCGTGCCGCCGGTCGAGCTGCACTCGCTGCTCTACAAGTACGCCAAGCAGCTTCACGACAAGGGCGCGAAGATCCCGGCCCTCTGCGTCGCCGGCGGCTTCGTCTTCGAGGACCAGGTCTACAAGGGCCTCGCCATCGGCGCCCCCTTCGTGAAGCTCGTGGGCATGGCCCGCGCCCCCCTCGCCGCCACCATGGTCGGCAAGACCATCGGCAACGCCGTCAAGCGCGGCGACCTGCCGGTCTACGTGGAGCGCTTCGGCAGCACCATCGAGGAGATCTTCGTCACCGCCACGCACCTCCGCGACGAGCTCGGCCACGACGAGTTCGACAAGCTGCCCGCGGGCGCCATGGGCCTGTACACCTACTACGAGCGCATCGCCCAGGGCCTCCGCCAGCTCATGTGCGGCAGCCGCAAGTTCTCCACCGACCTCATCACCCGCGACGACATCGCGAGCCTGACGAGCGTCTGCTCCGAGATCAGCGGCATCCAGCACGTGATGGACGCGGACGCGGCCGAGGTGGAGGAGATCCTGGGGTAGCCGGGCTCTTCACTTCACGCGGCAGCGCTTCTCGAAGATCACCAGGTCGTCGAAGCGGTGGAAGTTGGTGGCGTAGCCGGTCGATCCTGAGGAGCCGAGGGTCCGCTCCGCAGGCCGCGGTCGGCCGCCGAGTCCCTACAGCGTCGTCTTCTTGTACGGGGCTTTCGGGTCGTAGGTGTCGATCCGCTTCGCCAGCTCGGGGTCGAGACCGTGCGGCAGCCCCGCCTCCCTCCGGAGCCACCCCAGGGCGACCCTGGCCAGGTCCAGCTCCGAACAGAAGCGTTTCCTCTCGCAGAAGCCGGGAGGCCAGGTCTCGAGGGCGTACTCGAAGGTCGGAAGGCCCGTCAGGAAGTCGCGCCTGAAGAACTGGTCGAGAGCGCTCTTGACGCCGCTAACCTGGCTGGCGTCGAGGTAGGGTTGCACATCCGCGCGGGTCGGCATCTCGATGGGGCGCTCGGGCAACCCGGTCTCGACCGCGCGAATGCGTTCGCGGGCCAGCCTCGCCAGGTACAGGTAGCCGTGGGGCAGCAGGCGCAGCCAATCTGCGAAGTGGGGAGAGCCCGTGACCCCTCCGGGGGTCTTCTCGGCGAGCAGGCGATGGAGCTCTATCAGCTCGGCCCCGTTAGCCTCCGATGCCCGGCGCCAGGCGTCCGCGCGCACCTCGACGTCGTGGTAGTGCTGCTCGAGCAGCGTGGTGGGATTCGACGATTCGGAGCGGCTTCCTTCCGGCGCAGCGAGAGTCGCTGCGAAGAGCGCCTTGTGGTCGCAGCTCTCGTCCAGACGGCAGGCCAGCAGCTTCTTGTAGACATCGGACATGGCGCCCGGTCTCCCCGCGCCCCTGTCTTCCCGGAGGAGCTCGAGCTTCCTCTCCACGCTGACCACGGGGGTGGCGATCACGACCTTCGCCCCGCCCTCCATGGCCGTCCGCACGAGGTGATCGGTCCACCACCCGAAGCTGCCTCTGGCGCAGTCCTTGGCGGGATGCCAGTCCTTCTTGGCGGTCAAGGCCCACACGTACTGCGGCCCGAAGGCCCTGGCCAGCCAAAGCGCCCACGAGCTCTCGGCCAGGCTCCGCCACGCGGCGTGCAGCCGCGGGCGCGTGACGGCCGCGCACTGCTCGCCGACCTCCCTCTCGTCGTCGTTGAAGCCCATGAAGAAGACGGCCCAGTCGGGGGACAGGCGCCGCGCGGCGAGCAGGTAGTAGTAGACGTTGGTGCAGATGGACCCCGGTCGGCCCATGTTCACGACGCTCACCTTCCGGCCGGGGAAGGCCTCGCGCAGCTCATCGTGGAGCATCGCGCACACGGAGACGTTGGCGTCGAAGGGAGAGCCCGCCACGCTCGACTCGCCGTACACGAAGACCCGCATCTCCCCTTCTGCCTTCTGCTCCGGGAGCCGGGCGCCCTCGGGCAGGTACTTGAGGCTCAACGGCGGCCCGCTGCCGGTTATCAGCGGCAGGGGGTTGCCGTAGTAGCCGTCCCGGATACGCACCGGCGCGAGATTCGGCATCATGAGACGGGCGGCGATCTCGAGCACGACGAGCAACAGGAGGAGGGAGGTCGCCGCCATCGCGAGCTTGACCTTGAGGGGGGTTTTCCCCGCCGGGCGCCCGGTCCCCGACCTCGGCTCCTCGGACTCAGCGTCGAGCATCTGCGCTTCAGCCACGGGCGAGCCTTCGTCTCCTTGTGCCAAGATCACCGACGTTAACATGGGAGCGATGCCCCGGTCGAGCACCTCCCGCTGCCGTGATTCACCTCTTCCCGCTTGGCGGAGGTCGGTGAGAGGCTTGAGGCTGGAGGCTGGAGATCTCTCGCGGGGCCATGGCTCGCAGGCGGGCCGAATCGCCCTCTCCGAGCCCCCACGAGCCGTTCTTTACAGGCTACGGGAGCGCCCATAGACTCGCGCGACCCCGGCATTCCTCACGGCTAGACCCAAAACAAGCGATTAGCCATTAGCCGTTAGCCATTAGCTCAGGCATTCCCGTTGCTTCGGCGAAGTGGGCACTTCGCCTGAAACGCGAAGGCGTGAGCGGAGACGCAGCCGCAAGTGCGCAGGGTTTCTGGCTAACCGCTAACAGCTAACAGCTAACAGCTAACAGCTAGATCAAAGGCTAGAAGAATGGGCAAGGCAAACGCGTCGCCGAGACTCCTGCAAGCGTGCTTGCTGCTGCTCTTCTTGCTGTCGGGCGCGAGCGGCCTGATCTACGAGGTAGTCTGGCTGCGCATGCTCATCCGCGCCTTTGGCGTGACCGTCTACGCGGTGAGCACCGTGCTGGTCGTCTACATGTCCGGTCTGGCTATCGGGAGCCTGCTCGCCGGCCGCTGGATGAAGCGCATGGGAGATCCCCTGCTCCTCTATGGTGCGGCCGAGGTGGGCATCGCCCTCACCGCGATGCTCTCGACGCTGGCGATGGGGTACATGCCGGCAGTCTTGCCCGCGGTGGGTGCGGCCGGAGCCGGGAAGGTCCTGCTCAGGCTGCTCCTCGCCGGCGCCGTCCTGCTGCCTCCCACCGTGCTCATGGGCGCCACCTTGCCGATCCTCGCCGGCGTCGTCGGCGGCCGGTCGGCGACCGCCGGCCGCCGCGTAGGCTACCTCTATGGCGCCAACACCCTCGGGGCGGTGGTGGGCGTGCTGGCTTCGGGCTTCGTATTGCTGGGGCTCGTGGGAGAATGGCGCACGGCCCTGATCGCGGCGTCGATCAACGTGCTGGTCGGCTGCATCGCCTTCGCCCTGGCCCGGATGAGCCGAGAGCGGGCCGAGGACACCGAGACGGCGGAGAGATCTCCGGAATCGAGTGAGAGCTCCCCGGCTCGGCTCCTGCTGTGGGTATACGCCGGAAGCGGGTTGTGCCTGCTGGTCTACCAGGTCGCCTGGTCGCGACTCCTCGGGGTGCTGATCGGCAACTCCGTCTACGGCTTCGCGTCCATGCTCGCCGTCTACCTGGCCGGCATCGCCCTCGGGAGCCTCTTGATGTCGAGGTTCGTCGATCGGGTCAGAGAGCCTGCCCTGTGGGTGGCGCTCGGGCTCGGGGCGATCGGCTTCCTCGCGATCGCCTCGATCCTCGTGATCAACCTCGTCGGCGCTCTGGAGGCGAGCTCGAGGTATCTCTACTCCCGGATCTGGAGCATGGACGACTTCAAGGTGCTGCCGGTCTATGCGGCCGCCGTGGTGCTGCCGGCCACCCTCGTCTCCGGTGCGCTGTTCCCGCTGCTGACGCGCCTGCTGACGAGCGAGGGGGAGACTCCTCGCGCCGTAGGGAGGCTGTACGCGGCCAACACATTCGGCGCCATCGCCGGCTCGGTGCTGGCCGGCTTCGTGCTGATCCCCCTCCTCGGGACGCTGCTGACCCTGTTCCTGACGTCGCTGCTGGCCGTGCTCCTCGGCGTAGTCGTCCTGCTGAAGCCCGAGCCTCGCACGCTCAAGAAGCGAGTGGTGAGCTACGCGGCCTTGTTCGCCTTCGGTCTCGTCTCGCTGGTGGCGATGGAGGACCCGATCCTGCGCATGATGCGGCTGCGTTTGCCTCCGACGGCCTCCCTGTTGGCCTACAAGGAAGACCGCGCGGCCAACGTCGCGGCCGTGAAGTCGGGCAACTACCAGCTCTTCCTGAACGGCCTGCTGGTGTCCGGCACGGGCTGGGGGATCGGGCGCATGTTCGTCGGCATCCCGAAGCTCTTCCACCCGAAGGCGGACAAGGCGCTGCTCGTCGGCCTGGGCACCGGAGAGGCCTTCGGCGCTGGCCTCCGGCTCGGCATGGAGACGACCGTGGTCGAGCTGGTGCCGAGCGTCGTCGAGTTCTTGCCCCTGCTCCGCCCACACGACGGGCGCGCCTTGCTCACCAACCCACGCGGGAGGATCGTAGAGGACGACGGGCGCAACTACCTGCTCTCCTCCGACGAGCGCTTCGACATCATCCTGGTCGACATCTCCCCTCCGATCTTCTCGCCCGGCGCCGTCAACTTCTACACCATGGAGTTCTTGGAGCTCGCGCGCAGTCACCTGACACAGGACGGTATCTTCGTCTTGTGGGTCCCCTCGCCCTGCTTCGAGGGCGACTTCTGGAGCATCGTGAGCGGCATGGGGAGCACCTTCGACCAGGTCATGGTGTGGGCTCAGGCCGGCTCGGTGGGATCGATGATCCTCGGCTCCAAGAGCCCCAAACCGATCTTCGGCGTGCCCGACGGTGTGCTGGCTCAGCGCCTCCAAGAGCAGGACGCGCAGTGGGGAGAGGCCATGTTTCCCCCCGCCTTCATCTCCGGCAACCGCTTCCTCGTCGGCGACGAGGTGCGCCGCCGCGCCGAGGGCTACACCCCGGTCACCGACGACCGACCCTACACCGAGTTCCCGCTGTCACGGTTCTGGCGGGGCGAGGCCTTTCACATGAACAACAAGTTCCTGTTCGAGGCCAGGCCCTGACGGCCGTAGACTACAGCTGCTGGAAAAAGTCGTTCCCCTTGTCGTCCACGAGGATGAACGCGGGGAAGTCTGAGACCTCGATCTCCCAGACCGCCTCCATGCCGAGCTCGGGGTAGTCGAGCACGTCGACCTTGCGGATGCTCTTCTTGGCCAGCAGCGCGGCCGGGCCGCCGATGCTGCCGAGGTAGAAGCCGCCGTGCTTCTTGCAGGCGTCGGTGACCTGCTTGGAGCGGTTGCCCTTGGCGATCATGACCATCGAGCCTCCCACGGCCTGGAAGGGGTCGACGTAGGGGTCCATGCGGCCGGCGGTCGTCGGGCCGAAGGAGCCGGAGGCGAGGGCCTCGGGCTTCTTGGCCGGTCCTGCGTAGTAGACCGGGTGGTTCTTGAAGTACTCCGGCAGCCCCTCGCCCGAGTCGAGGCGCTCCTTGAGCTTGGCGTGGGCGATGTCCCGGGCCACGACGAGCTTGCCGGTCAGCAGGACGAGGGTCTTCACCGGGTGCTTGGTCAGCTCGGCCCGGATGGCGTCCATGGGCTGGTTGAGGTCGATCTTCACAGCGCCGGCGTGGCCGACCTCGGCGCTCCCGACCTCCGGGAGCAGGCGGGCGGGGTTGCGCTCGAGCTTCTCCAAGAAGATGCCGTCGCGGGTGATCTTGGCCTTGGCGTTGCGATCGGCGGAGCAGGAGACGCCCATGCCGACCGGACAGGAGGCGCCGTGGCGGGGCAGCCGGACGACGCGGATGTCGTGGGCGAAGGCCTTGCCGCCGAACTGGGCGCCGTAGCCTATCTTCGCGGCCTCCTCGGCGAGGGTGCCCTCGAGCTCCAGGTCCCTGAAGGCGCGGCCGTTGGCATCGCCGCTGGTGGGCAGCGCGTCGAAGTACTTGGCGGAGGCGAGCTTGACCACCTTCAGGTTGGCCTCGGCGCTGGTCCCGCCGATGGCGAAGGCGATGTGATAGGGCGGGCATGCGGCCGTGCCCAGCGACCTCATGGCCTCCACGAGGAAGGGCACGAGGCTGCCCGGGTTCAGCAGGGCCTTGGTCTTCTGGTAGAGCGTGGTCTTGTTGCCCGAGCCCCCGCCCTTGGCGATGAACAGGAACTTGTACTCGCTGCCGGGCGCGGCGTAGAGGTCGATCTGGGCGGGCAGGTTGTTGCCGGTGTTCTTCTCCCCGTAGAGCGAGACCGGCGCCGTCTGCGAGTAGCGCAGGTAGTTGCCGGTGTAGGTCTCCCACACACCCCGCGACAGGGCCTCGGCGTCGTCGCAGCCGGTGAGCACGAACTGCCCCTTCTTGCCCTGGATGGTGGCGGTCCCGGTGTCCTGGCAGAAGGGGAGCACGCCCTCGGCCGAGACGACGGCGTTCTCCAGCATGGCGCGGGCGACGAACTTGTCGCCGTGCGAGGCGGCGGGGTCGCTGAGGATGGCCGCCACCTTCTCCTGGTGCTCGGGCCGCAGGTAGAAGGCGATGTCGTGGAATGCCTTGCGGGCGAGGAAGGTGAGCCCCTCGGGCTGCACTACGACAAACTCGTGGTCCCCGAGCCTCTCGACGCGCACGAAGTCGCTGGTGAGGTGCTCGTACTCGGTGGTGTCCTCACCGAGCGCGTAGGGGTCTTGGTAGGTGAACTCGGGCATGGTCCGCTCCCGGCTGGATTCGCGAGGGAGGGGAGCTTGCGCCAGATTCTTGCGAGGGGCAAGCGCGCGGCGCACCCCTTGCTGTAGCCCCGAGGCCCCGGGTCGTGCTACTCATCGCGCTCGCACCGCGCCGCAGTGGCGCGACGGGCACGCGAGGGACACGATGGCGCACCCCCTGGTTGAGAGCATCAAGCAGGCGGGCGTCGTGGGTGCGGGCGGAGCCGGCTTCCCCGCCCACGTCAAGCTGGACGCGAAGGTGGACACCTACATCGCGAACGCCGCGGAGTGCGAGCCCCTGCTCTGCAAGGACCAGGAGGTGATGAAGCACCACGCCGAGCGCGTCGTGCACGGGCTGCGGCTCGGCATGGAGGCCACGGGCGCCACCCGCGGCGTGATCGCCATCAAGGCCAAGTACAAGGAGGCCATCGCCGCGCTCGAGCCCTTCGTCGGGGCCGGGATCGAGCTCTACCTCTACGACAACTTCTACCCCGCCGGAGACGAGTTCGTCATGGTCTACGACGTCACCGGGCGGCTCATCCCACCGGCGGGGCTCCCGCTGCAGGTGGGCTGCGTCGTAAACAACGTCGAGACGCTGATGAACGTCTCCCGGGCCGTGGACGGCCAGCCGGTTACCCACTCGGCGCTGACCGTGGCCGGCGCCGTGCAGGAGCCGGTGAGCGCGGTCGTCCCGATCGGCGTCAGCGCGGGGGAGGTCTTGGAGCTGGCCGGGGGCGCGACCGTGCCCGATCCCGTCCTGATCGACGGGGGCGCGATGATGGGCCCGGCCTTCACCGACCTCGGTCGGCCGGTCACCAAGACCTCCGCCGGCTACATCGTCCTTCCGAGCGACCACAAGCTCGCCTTCCGCAAGCTCCAACCGGAGGACGCCCAGGTCAGGATCGCCCGCTCGGCGTGCGACCAGTGCATGCAGTGCACGGAGCTGTGCCCCCGCTACCTGCTGGGCTACGCGATCGAGCCTCACAAGGTCATGCGCTCGGTGGGCTTCGCCGGGGAGCCCGAAGAGCGCTGGGCGCGGCTCGGCCTGCTGTGCTGCGAGTGCAGCCTCTGCAGCCTCTACTCGTGCCCGGAGGACCTGCCGCCGAGGGAGATGTGCGTCCGCTCCAAGAAGCTCTTCCGCGAGCGGGGGCTCTCGCCCGAGCCGCTGGCCGGGCTGGGCCGGGCCCACCCCATGCGGGAGCACCGCCGGGTCCCGATCCCCAGGCTGACCTTCCGCCTCGGGCTCTCGGACTGGGACGTGCACGCTCCGTTGACCGCGAAGGTGCTGGCTCCGGCCACGGTCGAGATAGCCCTTCGCCAGCACATCGGTGCGCCGGCCGAGCCCGTGGTCCGGCCCGGCGACGGCGTTCGGGCCGGACAGCTGATCGCGGCCATTCCGGAAGGAAAGCTGGGCGCGAACATCCACGCCAGCATCGACGGCCGGGTGCTGAGCATCGACGACGCCAGCATCAAGCTGGCCTCGAGCAGCGCAGCGAGGTGAGCATGACCTGGAGGAGCACCAAGGAGCCCGTCCCGCCCTCCCTGGGCTTCATCGAGCTGTCGAGCATCGCGCGCGGCTTCGAGACGACCGACCGCATGCTGAAGGCCGCCGAGGTCGAGCTCGTCATGGCCCGCACGATCTGCTCCGGCAAGTACATGGTGCTGGTCACCGGCCAGCTGCAGGACGTGCAAGCCAGCGTGGAGGCGGGCCTCGACATCTCCCGGGAGGCCACGGTCGACAGCTTCATCATCCCCTCGGTCCACCCCGACGTGTTTCCTGCGCTGTCCTCGACCAACAAGCTCCCCCAGCGAGGAGCGATCGGGATCATCGAGTCCTTCTCCGTGGCCGCGCTCATCGAGGCCATCGACAAGGTCGCGAAGGCCGCGCTCGTGGAGATGGCGGAGGCGCGCCTCGCCATGGCCCTCGGCGGCAAGGCCTTCCTCGTCTTCTGCGGCGACGTCGAGGCGGTCAAGTCCTCGGTCGAAGCGGGGGTCGAGGTCGTGGCGGGGAGGGGGCTGCTCGTCAACAAGGTGGTCATCCCGGATCCACGGGACGAGCTCTTCGACACCTTGGTCTGACTCCCGTCGAGGTGAGTCGGGGGATCTCAAGGCGCCGGTACCGGCCGCTGGAGGCCTAAAAAACTCGCGGGCGCGTGGAGGGACCTCAATACTCCTCGCAGAATGCCGATTCCGATCGCCGACCCCGAGAATGCTCAGAGGTACCTCGTGCGCCCTCTTCCGGATGCCAACGAATTTCCGTGCCGACTGCTGTGGCTGCTCCCCGCAGTCCTTCTCGCCGCGGCCTGCTCCCACAGCGACCTGAGCTCCGGCAGCCCGGACGGCCTGGTATTCAAGGACGGCGCCTACGTCTGGGTTGACACCCACTCGGACAAGGGGGTCGCGCGAGGGCAGGATCGACCCGACCCGGGGCCGCGGCCGGAGCGCGACGTCGCCGAGGGCTCGGCCGGCGCGAGCTGCGAGGTGTCGGGCGACTGCGACTCGAACCTCTGCATCCTCACGAGAGATGGGCGCGTCTGCGCGGAGTCCTGCGAAGACAGCTGCTCGGTGCCCGGCTTCGTCTGCAGGATCCTCGTCGACGCGGGCGGGGAGAGAGAGCGCAAGCTCTGCCTCCCGGCCGACGAGCCCAACCTGTGCCGCCCCTGCGGGTTCGACGAGGAATGCCGCTACCCCGAGCTCGGCGCCGGGACCGCGCGTTGCGCGAGCTTCGGCCCGGCCAAGGGCTCGTTCTGCGCCACGCCCTGCACCGGCGACGAGCAGTGCCCCGACGGCTACCGCTGCACGGCCTTGAGAGTGCGCGGCGAGGTTGAGGCCGTGGAGGTCTGCGCACCCGCCGGGGGCGAGTGCACCTGCCCGCAGAGGGCGATCAACGAAGGAGCCTCTACGACGTGCTCGGTGGAGAACGAGCACGGCGGCTGCGTCGGTGCTCGCCGCTGCGGACCCCAGGGCCTGACCGAGTGCAGCGCGGCGACTCCGGAGGCCGAGGCCTGCGACGCCCAGGACAACGACTGCGACGGCGACACCGACGAGGACATAGACCTCGTGCCATGCACCTCCGAGAACGACTACGGCGTCTGCGAAGGCAGCGGGACCTGCTTCAACGGGGAGGTGCTCTGCAACGCTCCCATGGCCCAGCCCGAGAGCTGCGACGGCATAGACAACGACTGCGACGGCGACATCGACGACGGGTTCAGGGACAGCGACGGCGACGGCATCGCCGACTGCCGCGAGAACGACAAGGACGGCGACGGAGACGCGGACGAGAGCGACTGCGCACCCGAGAACCCGGCCATCCACCACGGGGCGCCCGAGATCTGCGACGGCGTCGACAACAACTGCGACCACTTCGTCGACGAGGCCGGCGCCCAGGGCTGCCAGACCTACTACCGGGACCAGGACCAGGACGGCTTCGGCCTCAGCAGCGACTCCCAGTGCTTCTGCGGAGGCCCACGGGGCTTCCACATCGTGCAGGTCGCGGGGGACTGCGACGACAGGGCCGGCGACGTCCACCCAGACGCAATCGAGGTCTGCGCCAACGAGCGGGACGAGGACTGCGACGGCCAGACCGACGAGCAGGACGCGCTCGACTGCGTCAGCTTCTTCCGCGACGCGGACGGCGACGGCTTCGGGGCGGACGAGGACATGCGCTGCCTCTGCGCCCCGGCCGCGCCCTACGACCTGAGCACGCCGGGAGACTGCGAGGACAACAACCCCGACATCAACCCCGACTCGCTCGAGCGCTGCGACGGGATCGACAACGACTGCGACGGCGCCACCGACGAGAGCCACCCCGACACCGACGAGGACGGAGTGCTCGACTGCTTCGACGACGACATGGACAACGACCTCGTCCCGAACGAGCTCGACAACTGCCCGGTGGTGTACAACCCCGCGCAGACGGACACCGACGCCGACTCCACGGGCGACCACTGCGACCCGGACGACGACGGCGACGGCCACCTCGACCCCTTCGACAACTGCCCCCTCACGCCGAACCCGGACCAGCGCGACCACGACGGCGACGGCGAGGGCGACTTCTGCGACGACGACGTGGACGGCGACGGCGTCGAGAACGTCGAGGACAACTGCTCGCTCGTCTCCAACGCCGGCCAGGAGGACACGGACGACAACGGCGTCGGGGACGCCTGCGACGGCGACCTCGACGGCGACGGCATCCAGAACGAGCAGGACAACTGCCCGAAGGCGGGCAACCCCACTCAGCTCGACTCGGACG
>CAZQPP010000025.1:0-20573 GCA_964594295.1 uncultured Myxococcales bacterium
CAGGTCGGCAGCATCGCGGAAGCGAAGAAGCTCAAGGCCGTCTACGGCCGCGTCTTCAAGAGCAAGCCCGCGATCGCCTGGGAGGAGCTGCTCGGCCACGACCTGTGCTGCATCAAGGTGCGCACCGTCGAGGAGTGGCTCAAGGACAGCATGGAGGCCGGCATGTCCGACGCGTGCCGCCTCGACGATCCGGTCCTCGGCGAGATGATAGGCCTCGGGCCCCTCGTCGACTGCCCGGACGCCCCCGCGCGTGTGGAGCCCCGATCCACCGGAGACCTGGCCGAGATCCTGACACGCTGGGGGAAGAAGGGCCCGGCCGCCCCGCCGGAGGAGCGGGGCGAAGAGGTCGACCTGCGGCACCCCCTCGCGGGCGTGCGGGTGGTCGACCTGTCGCGCATCATCGCGGGCCCCTGCGCCGCCCGCGTGCTCGCCGAGCTCGGCGCCGAGGTGCTCTCCATCCAGAGCGAGACGCGCCTCGACTGGGCCCTCTCCTTCCACCTGATCTTCAACGCCGGGAAGCGCTCGGTGACCCTGGACTTCACCGACGACGCGGGCAAGGAGAAGCTCTGGTCCATCCTCGAGGACTTCCAGCCTGACGTCCTCGTGCACAACTACCGCCACCTCGACCTCGCCGACACCATCGGCGTCGGTCCCGAGCAGGTGCGCGAGCGCTTCCCGGCCATCACCTACACCCACCTGAACGCCTACGGGAACGACGGCGTCTGGAAGGATCGCCCCGGCTTCGAGCAGGTGGTGCAGGCGGTCTCGGGCATCCAGGTGGCCTACGCCCGCGGCGGGCGCCCCAAGCTCCTGCCCTCGCCCATCATCGACATCGGCTGCGGCCTCCTCGGGGCCTTCGCCAGCCTCCTCGGCCTCTACCGCAGGCAGCGAAAGGGCGTGGGGGCGGTGTCCACGACCCACCTGACCTCCATGGCCGTGCTGCTGCAGCTCCAGCGCGTGGCCGACTTCCAGCGAGACCTCGCCCCCGCCGACGACGAGAAGCAGGCGGTGGCCGGCATCGTGCAGGTGCTCGGTCGGCCGGTCTGCGTGGCCGGTCCGCAGGGCGATCTCCGCAGGTGGCTCGAGCGCTCGGGGATCGCGAAGCCCAACGGCGACCTCATCGGCGCCCTCGCCGCCGGCATCCGCTGGCGCCCCCTCCCCCTGCTCCGGCACTCCATCCGCGCCGCCGGCGTGAGCGGGCGGGTGGGCCTGATGCCCCACCCCAGGATGGCCCGGGCTGCAGAGGAGATCCCCGCGATCGGGCGCGGCCCTTCGCCGATCGTGAGCAGGCGTGACTACCCGGGCTCGCCCATGCCCCTGGTCTTCGTCCGTTGCCCGCTGCGCCTGTCCACGACACCGCTGAAGGTGATCGACCCGCCTCCCATGCGCGGCGCGGACACCCACGACACCCTCGCCCGCATCGGCGTGGCGGTCCCGGCGAAGTCGGGCGTGGTCCCCTATCCCCCTGACAAGCCCTTTCTGGTGTGGCTGCTGAGCTTCGTTCGCTGGGGGTACTTCGCCTGGAAGTCCGGGAATATCTGAGCTTCTCACGCGGTCTCCGCGTTGACTGCACCCCAAGGCCGCCTGGATAATCCGCGGGCGTCCTGCCCTCTCCGGCGCTGCGCCGCCTGACCCTCAGGGAGCCCCTTGGAGGAGACGACACAAAAGCCAGAAGCCGCCGCGCGGCCGAAGCCGCCGCTGCGAAAGAGGCTCCTCCTCGCGCTCGCTTCGTTGCTGTTGACCTTCGGGGTGTTGGAGGTAGCCGCTCGGCTGGTCATGCCTCACCTGGCACCCACGAAGGTGCGCGACGGCCTCTACCGGAACGTGCTGCCCCTGCTCACCGGTACGGGCGGCAAGCCCATACCGCTCTGGGACCTTCACACCCACGGCGAGCGACTTGGAGAGGAGAAGGCCGAAGGAGAGGTCCGGATCTTCGTCACGGGAGAGTCCAGCGTCGAGGGCAGCCCCTTCGACGTGCACGCCTCCATGCCTGCCATGCTCAGAGACGAGCTGCACCGGCGCTTCCCGAAGAAGAAGGTCACCGTGGTCAACCTCGGCCGGTCGAGCTCCATCGCCGCGAACACCTTCTACTACGTGCTCTACATGCGGCGTTACGAGCCCGACTTCGTGGTCTTCTTCATGGGCATGAACGACACGGACGGCATGCCGGGGGAGCAGTGCGCGCCGGCACGCCATCCAAGGCTGCACCGTGTCTGGCGCTCGATGGTGGGCTCCTCCTGGGCGCTGTGGCTCGTGCGCGCCTACGGCCCTCAGCTCCTCTGGTCCTACAGCTCGCGGACGGACTGGTACCCGCCGAAGGACTGCCCCAAACAGACCTTCCCCGCGTGGACCCGCATCCTGACCGAGCAGGCTCGCGACATCGGCGCGCGGGTAGTCGTGGCGACACCCGTCAGCAGCGCCGCCACCCAGCTCGAGAGATCGCGCACGCAGGGCGAGAGCAGCAAGCTGCCTGTCCTGAGCCCCGACTACGTGCGTACCTTGAGGTGCGCCCTCGAAGAGCGCTGCGACCTGAGCGCCCACCTGCTCGAGGTGCTCGACAAGGCGGTGTGGTACGCGAAGATGTGCGACCTCGTCGGCGCGGTCGAGGGTCCGGAGCAGGGCGACAGCCTGGCAGATCGTTGGTGCCGGACCCACCCCGGCACCCTGCTCGAGAAGCACAAGCTCACCGTGGGCTACCGCGCGCAGGCGTGGAAGGAGGCGGCCGAGGCCCACGGGGCGGAGTACATCGACTTCGGCCGCGCCCTCGAGGCGGCCTCGCCCCACGGCATCCTCGCCGAGCGCTTCTTCGCGGACCGGCAGCACCTCCTCCCCCTCGGCTACCTCTACCTCGCCCGCCTAGTGGCGGCGCGCATCGAGGCCGCGCTGGCCGGCGAGCCCGCGCGAGAGGTCGTCGCGCCAACCGAGGAGGAGGTTCAGCCCTACCTCGACGACGTGTGGGCGAGCTCAGTGGAGGTCGCCCTCGAGCAGGTGGCCCGGGGCTGGTACGTCACCGGCGTGCCCGGTCTGCTCTACGCGGTGGAGGTCTTCCCGCCGGAGCGCTGCGCGAAGAAACGCCCCGCCTTCTGCGCCCAGATAGAGCTGGCGGCGGTTACCCTCGGCTGGCTGCGGAGACGCGCCGGTCTCGACCCCGGCGTGCCTCCTGAGCTCCTGCCCAGGGTCGAGAGCTTCGAGGTGATGAAGGCCCTCGACGAGCTGCGGCGCCTGAACCGGGAGCAGACCTGATCATGGCCACCGACCTCCTGCTCCTCGAGACCCTGAACCAGGACCGCCACCACCAGCTCCGCGCGGAGTACTTCCCCCTGCTGGCCGGTCTCGGCGCGGAGCTCGGCTGGGAGACGGCCTGGCTGACGCTGGTCATCGACCCCGACGCGATGCACAAGGAGGAGCGCTTCCGTGCCAGCCTCACCCGGAGCCAGCAAGAGGCGCTCGCCGCCGAGCTGAGCGCCCGCGCTCCGCGTGTCCTCGTCGTGCACGAGCGACCGGGCGCCGGCCTGCAGGAGCTGCTCTCGCGCTGCGCCCCGGAGGCACGCGTGGTGGACCTCACGCGCGAGCACACGCTGCGCGGCCGCAGGGACCGCCTCGGCCCCGACGCCACGTTGGGGGAGCTCCTGGAGCTCGTGGGCGCCGGCGAGGAGCACCCCCGTGACGCCGAGGTCGCGGCGGACGTCCTGCCCTTCGTCTACTCCAGGCGCGTGATCGGCGAGCACGACATCGACGTCGACGCTCACCCCGTTCGCCTCCTCCTGAACCCGGCCTGCTGGTACCGCAAGCCCGTCCGCACGAACCCCCTCTACCGCGACCTCGCGGGCCCCGCCGTCGAGGAGCACCTCGGCTGCTCCTTCTGTCCCAAGGCCATGGGCAGGTTCGTGCCCAAGGACCGTGGCGCCGCCGCTCTCGATCGGGCGCTCCGCCAGGTCGAGGCGCACCAGGCGGCGACGAAGCGGGAGCGCTACCGCTACTTCTTCGAGGACGCCGCCTTCAACGCGGACCTATCGAGGCTCCTCGACGGGGCCGTCGAGCGAGGCCTGGGGCCGTCGATCTTCACCACGATGCTGCGCGCCGACACCCTGCTCGCCCAGCGTGAGGCCCTCGAGCGCGCCCTGCCCGGCGCCCGCGACGACGGCCACGCCCTGCGCCTGATGTCGGTCGGCGCCGAGAGCTTCTCGGGAGACGAGAACCGGCGCTTCAACAAGGGCCTGTCCAGCGACGATCTCTGGGCCTGCTTCGACATGATCCGCGACCTCGAGGCGCGCTTCCCGCAGGCTTTCTCCTGCACCGACCCCGGCATCTTCGCGACCATCCTCTTCACCCCGTGGTCCACCCCGGATGACATCCTGACCAACGTGCGTGCCGCCCGCCGCCTCGGCGTCGAGTTCTTGAAGAAGGCGGCCGGCACTCGTCTCCAGCTCACGCCGGGGCTGCCCATCACCGAGCTCGCCGCCCACGACGGCCTGCTCTGCGCAGGCGAAGGCGAGGCACGCGACATCCGCGACGCCAGCCTCTGGAACGTGGACATGAGAGACCTGGCGTGGCGCTTCAAGGACGCGCGCAGCGAGCGAATCTGCCAGCTCGTCGTGCGCCTCGAGCCCATCGCCGAGCAGGTCGTGCTCGCCGAAGACGACCCGCTCTTCGTCGAGCTCCGCGCGGCGCGCGCTACCCTCCCGCCGTCGCTCCGAGGTGACTACGTCGCGGTTGCCGAAGCTCTCGTCGAGGCGGTGATCGCCCTCGGCCCGGCGGCAGGCGTGTTCGAGCTCATGGCCCACGCCGCCACCGTCGCGGTCCCGACGGGGCACAGCGCGCCCGCTCCCGCGGCTGCCCGGGAGCCCGCCGCAGCTCCACGGCCCGACGCGGGCTGGGCCGACGCCATCGCCGAGCGGCTCGCCGCCGAGAGCCCGGCATGGCTGGCCGGCTACGAGCTCACAGACCACGACCTGCGCGAGGAGCGCGGCTGCCCCCAGCTCCACCTCCGCTTCGAGGGCCCGCGCGGCTCTCTCGCCCTGTGCATCGAAGACGCCGACTCGGGAAACCCGGCCTGGCAGCGCAGCGAGCGCTACTCGGCCCGCTACAGCGGCGACCTGCCGGCGGCAGCGCGGTCGGAGGAGGAGCTCACGAGGCGCTTGCTCGCCTGGCTCGAGCAGGTCCTGGACGCTCCGATCTCAGGGGCCTCGTAGCGTCGCGTCGAGGATTCTCGGAAGCTCCCGCACCGCGTAGATGTGCTCGGGCTCCACGGCGGCGCCGCCGACGCACGCCTGCTCGCCTGCCGGGTCAGCGCTTCTTCTTGCTCTTGCGTCGCGCCTTCTTCCTCATGGATCTGGCTCGATTTGGTGCGCCTCCGGTGCGACTGGAGATCTGGCGGGAGCCAGGACGGGATCGCTTCAAGGCCTGGGACACCGCCTTTCGCATGCGTCGAACGCGGGCAAGTTGATCCGGGGACGTGTTGGGCAATGCCTCGAGGATGCGCTCGGAGGCACGCAGTCGCTCGAGCGCCTCCTGGTCTCGTCCGAGCTTGTGCAGGGCAGCGCCGACGTTCCTGTGCGCTAGCGCGACGCCGGCACTGGTCTCTCCACCGACCTGGGTCTGAATGTCGAGTTGGTGCTGTGCTTGTCGCAGGGCCTCCTCGTAGCGTTCGAGCGCGAAAAACGTGCCGCCGACGTTCTCGTGCGCCTTCGCAACGAGGGGATGCTCTGCTCCAAAGATGCGGATCTGGATGTCAAGCTCGCGCTGCTCGTGCCGGAGAGCCTCCTCATAGCGTTTGAGCGCGAAGAGCGTGGCACCCAGGCTGCCGTGCGCGTATGCGACACTGGGATGCTCTTCTCCACAGACCCGAGTTTGGATATCCAGGCCTCGCGTTTTGTGTTCGATTGCCTCGGCGTAGCGTTGGAGGTTGTGCAGCGTTGCACCGAGGCTTATGTGCGCCCGGGCAACCTCGGGATGCTCTTCCCCGAAGATGCGGGCTCGGATTTCGAGGGCGCGCGTCGCGTGTTCGAGAGCCTCGGCATCACGCTGGACGTCGTGCAGGATGCTGCCAAGGGCGTCGTGTGAGTGCGCGACATCGGGATGCTCGTCGCCAAAGGCACGTGTTCGTATTTCGAGGGCGCGCGTTGCGCGGTCCAGGGCCTCCTCTGAACGACCAACATCCTGCAGCGCACCAGCGAGGTTGGCGAGCGCGAGCGCCACGTCGGGATGCTCTTCCCCGAAGCGGTCGGTCCGTGTTTCGAGGGCGCGAGTGAAGTGCTTGAGGGCCTCGGCGTTGCGTCCCAGTGTCGACGTGGTGACGCCAAGGTCCGAGAGAGCGCGCGCTTGGTCTTCGGGGTAGGCGCCCAGGCGCTGTTCGGCGAAGCGGTTGGCCCGTTCCGCGGTGGCGTGCGCGGCGCCAGGCTCCCCGCCGTCCCGCTGTCCCCAGGCCTTCAAGGCGAGAGTTCGGGCCCACAGCCGGGGGTGCTCTGTTGCAGCGTTGCGGAGGACACGTTCGGAGCGTTCCACGTGGCCCAGCGCATCTCCAGGCCGGCCCCGGAGCAACGCTACCTTGGTCTCGACCAGATCGAGACGCACCGCCTCTAGGGGCTCGAGCTCATGGCTCCAGCGCGAGCGCGCCGCCGCGAGAAGCTCCTCGGCCTCCTGGGGCTGGCCCCCAATCTCCGCGTGGTGGGCGAGCTCCCGCAGGATGCACGCGGCGTCCGGATCCGGGCCTTCGCCGCCGCAGAGCTCGTGCAGGGCTTCGGCGTGGTCCTGGACTCGCCCCGTGCGCCCGCGGTCGCGGTGCTCCGCCAACCACTCGCGGGCGTGGTGTCGCCACGCGGTGCGGTGCTCTTCGACGGTCTCCCGACCCAGCTCCTCCCGGACGACCTCCTGCATGAAGGGGTGGATGCGTACGACGCGCTCGTCTGCGTGCTCGTCTTCGCCGCGTTGGAGCAGGGACAGGTTCCATGCTTCGGACAGGGCCTCCTTGAGCTCCCGACGGTTCGGTATCTCCGACACCAGGTGCAACAGGTCCTCGGCAACCCGGCGGGAAGGCCAGGTGGCCATGCGCTCGACCACCGCCAGGACCGGCGCCCGATCCGCGAGCCGCTCCCGGTTCAGCGCCAGGGTGGCGACGACGCAGGCGCGGTGCTGTGTGGCGGCGAGGTGGCCATTTGCGCTCAGCCGCCGCACGCCCCGCGCCTCCAGATCCTCGATGTACTCGGTCACGGTGACGCCCGCGTACCTGTGCAGGTACCGGCCCGCGATCTCGATGGCCAGGGGGTAGTCGCACAGGCGCTCGCACAAGGCGTCGGCCTCGGCGTCCGTGCACCGCGCGTCGTTGGAGCTCCCAGTGGTATGTCGCAGCAAGTCGACAGCGGCGGGGCGGTCCAGCCGGTCCAGCGACCGGGATGACCACTCCGGCCCGAGGCGATGGCGGGAGGTGGCGAGTATGCGCGGCCCCTCCTCCGTGCGAGCCGCAGGGATCCACGCGTCGAGCTTCGTGTCCTCGCCCAGGTTGTCCAGCACGAGCAGGCACCGGGGGTGGGTATTCAGCCAATGCCATGCCTGGGCCACGTGGTTCTCGGGCTTGTCGTCGGGGCGGCCGCCGAGGGCCTCGGTGGCCAGCCCGGCGAGCACCGCGCGCCTGGGTTGGGTCGTGTCCAGCCACACGACCCCATCCGGGTACGAGTCGCGGTAGCGGTGTGCGTACTCTACGGCGAGCTGGGTCTTGCCGACACCGCCCATCCCGTGGATCGAGGCCGCCTGCCCGATCAGGGTGCGCTGGCCCTCGGTCAGCTGGGCGTGCAGGTACGCAAGGTCCTCGTCGCGGCCGACGAAGTGGTCCTGCTTGGAGGGGAAGGGCACGGTGAACGCGGGGCCGGGGACGCGCGAGCGAGGCGTGGCTCCCGCAGAGGCGGCACGCTTGGGCGCGGGATCGTGGGGCTCGAGAGGCGCCTCAAGCAATCGCAGGTGCGGGCGACCCTCTGGTCCTTCGACCCATCGGCTGCCGCTGACCATGTCCAGGCCCAGCGGGCACGGTGCGCCGGGTAGCTTTCGCGGCTTGCCCAGCCCCAGGTCGCGCGTCGCGCGGTAGACGTGGCCCTGGCTCTGCTTGTCGACTTGAGTGACGGTCAGGATTGCGCGCCCGGCAAGCGGTCCGAAGAAGCCCGCGCACAGGTTGCGCGCGGCCCGGTCCAGCAGCGGGGCCATAACCTCGTAGTAGCCCTCCGAGAACGAGAGCACCCGTCGCACGCCGGGGGCTACCTCGAAGCCCTCCTTCCCATGGGCGTGGCCGTTGCGATGGTTGATGACGGTCGCGACGACCTTGCACAGCCCGGTGTCCCGGACCCTGGCCTGCACGCCGCGCACCAGGTGCGCGTAAGGCAGCTTGGCACGAGCCTCGTCGTCTTCGGTCGCGGCCCAGGCCCGCTTGAGCACCTCCCACACCGCGCTGAGCTCTGCGAGGGGCGTTCGGGCATTGTCCTTGCCGGTTGGCACGCCCACGAGCCCGTGATCCACGCGGTGCGTATCCAGGTGTTTCCAGATCGCCCACGCCACGTCCCAGCGGGTCCCAAGGGATCGGGGCTTGCTCCCCGCCGCTTCAAGCTCGGCCTCGACGGCCTCATCGGGCTCGTGCTCTTCTCGCCAGGCGCTGTACTCGGCGTCGAGGACGTCGGAGACGTGCACCAGCAGCAGGTTGAGCAATCCCATCGCCTGCTCGCAGCGCCTCTTCGGCTCGTCGTGCTCGTCGACGGCGTCAAGGGCCCGGGCGAGCACGCCCGGAAGGTCGTTGGGCTCCGGCTCGGGCATGGTGGAATGGCTGGCCATCGGGTTTGCGTCGTCGCCCTCGGCTCGAGCGTTGCCGGGGAAGGCGAAGAGCTAGCGTACAGTGGCACGGGCGAGGCCTGCAACGGCGGAAGGCTCGGCCGCTCACCGGTCCGCCGCGATATTGGTGCCGAGGGCACAAAACATGTCCTCGTGGATGACGGCCCTTCCTGCGCCCGTTTCAGGACCCGCGCAGCACCGCCTCGAGGATGCGCAGCAGGTCGCGTAACGCGCGCACGTGCTCCGGATCCGACGGCGGCGGCTCCGCGCCGTGCCACACGGCGAGTCGGTCGGTGCGCATCCAGGAGCGCGGGTGTTCTTCCGGGTCGCCGGCGTGAAGGTCGAAGCTACGGCCGGCCTGGGTGATGCGGAGGTGGGCGAGGGCTCCGTGGTCGGGCGGCTCGACGCTCACCGACTCGATGGAGCCGAGGCGCTGGCGGTAGCGCTCGAGGGCGGTGTCGAGCAGGGCCTGAAGACGTGCGTCCTCGGGCGAGGTCTCTGGTGGCTGTGTGGAGACAGGCTCGGCGTCGGCCGGCTCCTCGACAGGGAGGTCGGTGAGGTGGCGCTCGAGGGCCTCCTCGAGCAGGGCCGGCATGTCGAATGGCGGCTTGGCGGCCTTGACGGCGGCGATGGCGGCGCGGGCGAAGAGGTCGGGGCGGGCGAGCGCCTCCGGCCTCCCGGTGAGCGCCTCGTGCGCGAGCAGGGCGGCGTAGAGGGCGTCTCCGTCGAAGGCGGTGTCCGGCTTGTCATCGCGAAGGGAGGCGGCGCAGAACCGGACCACCAGGCCGAAGGCGGCGGCGCTGCGCTCGTCTTTGAAGCGCCAGGCGAGGACGGTGTCGAGGGAGATGTTGTTGGAGACGGGATCGTAGAGCAGAGCCGGGTCGGTGTGGGCCTCGACGATGATGCCCCGCTCTCGCTTGGCGAGGCGCGCGATGGGGGCGCCGTGGTGCAGGAGCAGGGGGCGGTGGAGCCAGGAGCCGGTCGGCGCGAAGCCCCGCTCGATGCCGCCCTCGACCGCCGCCTCGAGGCTCTCGAGGGTGGTCCACGGCGAGCAGGTGATGACGCTCAGGGTCGAGTCGTAGCGGAAGGCCTTCGGGTGGCGCTCGGCGGTGCGGGCGAGGCGCGCGCTCGCCTCGTCGAGGAGATCGGCCTTGATGTCCTTGTTGAACAGGAGGTTCTCCTCGTAGACGAGGCTCTCGGCGCCCATCCGGTGCAGGCGCACGACGTGGCCCGCCCTCTCGAGGCCGGGGAGGACCGCGTCGAGGCGATCGGCGACGTCGAGGTAGCGGTCGATGCGCGGCTCGAAGCTGAAGCGGCTCGGCGGCAGGCCGAGGGAGAGCACCAGCTCGAAGAAGCGGTCGACCTCGTGGAAGAGGCGCACGTCGCGCACGTCGAAGCCGCCGCAGAAGCGGCCCGCGCCGCCGGAGGTCTCGATCACGCGGGCGAGCTGCTCCCGGGCCGTCTCGACGGCGTCCCGGCCGAGGTCGCTCGTGGCGCCGCGGAACTCGGTGCAGAAGGAGCAGCCCACGTCGTGGGTGGTGCCCTCGAGGTCCACGCCCGCGTAGCGCGGGTTGTCCTTGACCGGGGTGAGGTGGTCGCAGGGGAAGCCCCCCGCGAGCACCACGGGCGGGGCGATCTCCGAGAAACGCTCGTTGGCGCGGAGGGCGTCGTAGCTCGGCCGGAAGCTGTCGGCGATGTAGGCGTCCTTTGGGGCCGGCTCCCCCAGCCAGCTCAGGAACCAGGTCGTTCTCGCCTTGGCCCACTCGAACAGGCAGCTGTCGGAGGTGACCTTCGGGGCCGCGTCCCAGGCCTCTCCCTCCACTCCTTCTCCGGGCCGGCCGAAGGGGTAGTCGTGGATCAGCTCGAAGAGGCTCACCGCGGGCGCCGGGCCCGGGGACGCGGACATGGACAACAGCGCCACGTCGCCGAGGGCTCTCGTCGCGGCTTCTGAGATTGGGCGGCTCACCAGCACGTGAGTCGGCGCGAAGGCCTCCACGTGGGCGGAGAGCCCCTCGAGCTCATCGGCCCCAAGATCGCGAAGCTCGGGCTCGGCCTCGGGCCCCGGCCTCTCCGTCCGGGGGTCGGAGCCGTAGCAGAGCCAGAGGATCTCGATGCCCAGATCCTTCGCTTTGCCGGCGAAGAAGGGGAAGTAGCGCCCGTCGAAGGCCCAGCCGTCGGAAGCGAAGAGCTCTAGCAGGAGCAGGCGGCGTCCGCCCTCAGCCATCTGCCTTCTCGGGGGTGCCCTCGATGAGCTCGAGCAGGCGCTCCTCGTTGGGCATGAGCACCTTGCGGAAGGCGGCGATCATGCGCTGCTCGGCCTTGCCGAGGCTCTGGCCTGCGTAGCTGATGGAGAAGAGCCTCGTCTGCGTGTAGGCGTTGACCCCCGGGGCGCTCGGGACGATCTGGATCGAGACGCTTCGACCTCCGGCCTCGAGGTCGCCGCGGATCTCGGGGCTTGGCAGACGGCGCAGCGTGACCCTCTTGAGAGCGAGTCCCTCCGGCAGAGCCTCGTTGAAGCGCTCCTGGATCTCACCGGCGAGCCCGGGCTCGTCTCCGGCTCGAGGCTCGGCGTCCTCGTGCGCGGCCTGGGGCTCATCGCCGCCGAGCAGCTCTCCGGTCGGGCTCAGGAGCCTGGCGACGTCTTTCGCCGTGAGCGCCTCCGCGTAGCCGCAGCAGCTCTCGTAGAGTGCGCAGGTCTCGCAAGCCTCCCCCTTGGTGAGGCCTCCAGCCGGGCTCCGCTCCCTGGTCAGGGTGTTGTAGGCGTCCGCGGCCGGGAACGCCGCGTGCACGCCTGACAGCTCGGGCGTCAGGCAAGCGGGCCAGCCTTCGACCCAGAACGGCAGATCGCGCCCGCGAGCCACCGGGTGGGCCTCCCGAAGCTCGGCGGCGGCGGCCGCGGAGAGACCCCCGGCGAGCTCTGCGATGAAGCCCCTGACGCAGGGGAAGCGCTCCCGCAGGGATGCGGCGAGCTCGACCGCGTCCGTCAGCCCGCCGGCCCCGACGCGGCCGCGGAGCACGACCTCGGCGCCTCCGAGCCCGGCGAGCGCCTCGAGGGCGGCCGTCAGGGCGGCGTCCTCGTCCTCGACGAGAAGGTCCCAGGCGTTCAGCCCGTGTCGGAGCAGCTCTCTCACCAGGAAGCGCTCGTCAAAGCCGCGGGCCGTCGAGCGCACGCCGTAGCTCTCCACCCCGTGGCGGCGGCCGTAGTAGACGACCTCCAGGAGGTCCGGGTGGAGGCCGACCTCGTCCCCGGTGAGCACGGCCCGCCCGAGCAGGTGGTCTGCCCCGGTGCGCAGCGCTCGGAAGAGATCGTGCTTCGAGGTGTCGCGCGTCACCTCTGCCTCGAAGCAGGGTGTCGTGAGCTCGTGATGCTCCACGAGCGCCGGGTCGATCAGGCGGCTCGGGCGCAGCGCCGGCGTGCTCCGTGTGGTGATGAGCAGCTCGGCCTCGTGGGCGCGGAGGGCGTCGCGGATGTCCTCCCCGTCGGGCCCCGGGCTCTCGCCGCCGAGCTGGGTCACCTCGAGCTGGTGCACCCAGACGTTTCTGCTCCGCTCGATCACCTCCGTGACGAGGCGGGCGATCTCCAGGGCCGGCACCCCATACCACGGCTGGCTCTTCTCGCCCGCGGACACGAAGCCCGCGGTGTTCAGCGCTCCAGGCGCGATCAGGGTGACGCCGATGTCTCTCTCGCGGAGCTCCAGCCCCAGGGTCCTCGCGAAACCCTGCAGAGCACGCTTGGAGGAGGCGAAGGGTGCCTCGAGGGCGCCCTCGGCCCGCTGCGCCATGCTGGAGATCATCACGATCCGGCCGCTCGCCTGGCTCTCCATGAGCGGCAGGGCGGCCTTCGCGCAGAGGAAGGCGCCCTTGACGTTGGTGCCGAAGGCCCGCTCCCAGGCCTCCTCGGAGCAGCCGGAGATGGGGCCCCAGTAGCCGGCCCCGGCGTTGTGCACCAACACGTCGAGGCGGCCCCACTCCCTCCCGACGGCCTCGAAGGCGGCGGAGACCTGCCCGGCGTCCTGCACGTCGCAGGGCAGCGCGAGCAGGCGTCCGCCTTCAGGATCGAGCTCTTCTGCGAGGGCGTCGAGGGCGCCGGGGTTGCGGGCGATGCAGCCGACGACGAAGCCCCGGCGCAGCAGCGCCCCGGTTATCGCCTTCCCTGCTCCCCGCGATGCCCCGGTGACGACCGCCACGCGGGATTTGGAGCGCTCGCCCATGGTCGCGCCCTGACCTAGCCGCCGAAGCTCATGTCAGCCGGCTCGTAGTACTGCTTCGGGTGGTTGCAGCAGGGGCACACCTCGGGCGGCGTCTTGCCGTCGTGCTGGTAGCCGCAGACGCTGCACTTCCAGGTGATCTCCTCTTCGCGCTCCCACACGGTTCCCTTCTCGACCATGTCGAGGAGCTTCAAGAAGCGGTCGCGGTGGTCCGCTTCGATCATCGCGATCATGCGGAAGAGGTTCGCCACCTCCTCGTTGCCCTCGGCCTCCGCCTCCTCGGCGAAGGTCGGGTACATCTCGGTGGTCTCGTAGTGCTCGCCCGCCGCGGCGGCCTTGAGGTTGGCGGCCGTGTCGTTGATCTTGCCGAGGCGCTTGAAGTGGTCCTTGGCGTGCCGCTTCTCGTTGTCGGCGGTCTCCTCGAAGATCTTCGCGACGTAGTGGTAGCCCTCCTTTCGCGCTACCGCGGCCCAGTAGGTGTACATGTTGCGGGCCTGGGACTCGCCCGCGAAGGCCGCCTGCAGGTTCTCTTCGGTCTTGCTCAAGGTCTTCTACTCCGAAAGCTCTGGTAAAGACGTCCGTCCGCACCGTTCAGCGGGGCGGGCGTTTCGCAAGCGAAACACCCCTACGCGAGGCGTTTCGTCCCGAAACGCCTTATCAACGCGAGAGACCTTTTAGCACCTCGCGCACGACCCGCTCTATCTCGCGCACGACGGCGTCCCCTTCATCCGGCGGGTCGACCTTGCCGGCCAGCTGTCGGAGGCGCCGTTTCTCCTGCTCGGGCAGGGGGTCGACCGGCCCGAGCTGGCGGGCCGCGAGCAGGATCTTCGAGACCTGCTCGAGCACCTCCATGCGTTGGTAGGCCTGGGTGAGATCGGCGCCGAGGGTGAGCGCGCCGTGGCGGCAGAGCATCATGGTGTCGCAGCGCCCCACGAATGGCGCGATGCTCTGTGCGAGGTCCTCGGTGCCGGGGGTGGCGTACTCGGCGTAGCCGACCTCACCGAGCAGGACCACCGCCTCGGGGCAGACGTCGAGGCGCGGGTGCGGGCGAGCGAAGGTCAGGCCCACCGCGTTCGGGGGGTGGGCGTGCACTACGGCCGAGACGTCGGGGCGTGCCTGGTAGACCGCGAGGTGCATGGCGGTCTCCGAGGTGGGGCGCATGCCGCGGCGCGCTCTCGCGAGGCGCGGATCGTCCGGCGGTGTGCCTCCGCGGGCCGCCTCGGGCCCGAGGTCGAGGAGCACGATGTCCTCGGGCTCGAGCTCGGCCTTGTCGATGGCCGAAGGCGTGGCCACGACCCAGCGCCCTTCGAAGCGCGCGGAGAGGTTGCCGTCGAGGGCCGTGATCAGCCCCCGGTCGTAGAGCCTGCGCGCCAGCTTGCAGAGCAGGCGGCGCAGTCGCTCCTCGGTGGGACCTCCCGTCACTCCTGCTCCTCGGCCCCGGCCCGCTCGTCGAGGTAGCGGTCGGGTCCCATCTGCAGGAATCGTTCGTACTCGGAGAGGTCCACGCGCCACGCACCTCCGTCCTCTTCGTCGCGAATGAAGAGCACCGGGCGCTCGACCCCGGCGCGGTGCGCGATGACGACGGCCACGTCCCCGCGCAGGTCCTGGGCGAGGGCGTCGTCTCCGTCGAGCATGCGGAGCGGGTTGCGCGACTCGAAGCCGTAGACGTCGGTCAGGCGCAGGAGGGCCTTGACCACCGAGCGGGAGCGAACCGAGAAGCCCTGGACGAAGCCCTCCTCGTAGCCGATCTGGGCCGAGGCCAGCATGCGCCGGTAGACCTCGATGGGCTCTGCCTTGCAGCACGGCAGCGCCACCCCGAGGAGCAGGAGCAGGGCGAGCAGACGCCCGCGCCGGCGTTGCCTTTCGCGTCGCATCAGTCGCCCTCCAGGCGCAGGCGGTCGTAGATGGCCTCGGAGCCGAGCAGGTGCAGCTTCCAGCGCGGCCGCAGCCTGGAGCCGCCCTTGAGGGCCCAGACCTCGCGCAGGCCGATCGCGCTGCCTTCGACGCTCACCCTCGCCGCGTGGTCCCCGACCTCCTCCACGCCGGTCACGCGGAGGCCCGAGAGGAGGGCCGTGGGCCGTCCGTGCATCCAGCGCCAGTGGGCGGGTATGGAGGTGCCGTCGCTCGCGACCCGCTCGACGAGCTTGGCGGAGCGCTCGTCGAGGAGCTTCGTGAGAGCCTCTTCGTCCTCTGCCGTGGCCGCGGCGATCGCCTCCTCGACGGCCTCCCTCGGCCCGCCGAAGCAGCCGCAGAGGAGCAGCGCGAAGAGCGCGCACATGGCCGGGGCAGCTCGAAGCATCGGCGGATCTTGGCGCACGGGGAGGGGGTGGGTCAATGCGAGCGCGACAACGCCTCGGCCAGGCGCTCGGCACGCTCCCGGAACACCCCGGGCGGCAGCTCGTGCTGGACGGGCACGTAGACGTGCTCGCGCTCTACCCGCCGCGCGACCGGGCGTGGGCGCGCGAAAGGCTCGTAGGCGGGGAGGGCGCCGACGTCGCGGACGTAGCCGGCGCTGAGGTCGATGCCGGTCTGGCGGCGCAGCGCGGGCAGGCGGCGCTCGCGCTCGGGGACCAGGAGTGGGTAGTTCAGCCTGATGGAGCGGGCACCGTCCGGAGCTCGCTGGATCCCGATCCCCGGGATGCCGCCGAGGAGCTCGTCGAGGATCGCGGCGTTGGCCGCCCGCACGGCCGTGTTGTGGTCGGCCGCGGCCAGGGCGCGCATCCCGAGGCGCGCCTGGGGCCCGCGGAAGGCCCTCTTGCACGCCCGCAGATCGAGCCTCCCGGTCGCGTAGGCCTGCTCGGGGCGGTGGGCGACCCGGCGGGTCCAGCCCGGGGCCAGTCGCTCGGGCAGGGAGAGCACTGGGTGCACGACGAGGGAGAAGAGGTCGGGTCTGGTCGCGAGGCCAAGGACCGCCCAGCTCGACCAGGTCCGGAGCAGCGCCCTTCTGGAGAGCGGCGGCCACGCGGCAGCGGCGGCCCTCATCGAGGCTGCGAGCCCGTCGTCGTCGGTGAGCACCGCGCCACCGAGGAGGGTGCTCACGTTCTTGAGCTGCCCGAGGCTGACGGTGGAGACGAGTCCGAAGCTGCCGACGGCCCTGCCCGAGACGGTGGCGCCTACCGCCTGCGCGGCATCCTCCAGGAGCAGCAGGCCCCGCTCCGCGGCGAGGGCCTCGAGCGCGTCCACGGCGCATGGAGTGCCGAAGATGTGCACCGGCAGGATCGCGCGGGTGGCAGGCGTGATCGCCTCTTCGACGGTGGCGGGCGCGAGCCCGAAGGTGTCCGGGTCCACGTCCACGATGACGGGCTCGAGCCCGGCCGCGAGGATGACGGCGACCACCTCCGGGACCAGGAGGCTCGGCACGATCACCTCGCTCCCCGGCGGCAGCTCGAGGGCCTCGAGGGCCACGGCGAGGGCGGCCTTTCCCGAGCCGACGGCCAGGGCGTGGCGTCTGCCTGCCACGGCGGCGAGCGCCGCCTCGAAGGCGGAGCGGGCGTCCTCTGCTCCGCTCTCCTCGAACGGGTTCAGCAGGCCCAGGCCGGTCTCCGCGAAGGCGCGTGGGTCGAGGTGGATGCGGGTGCGCGGCAGGCGCGCGCGTCTCCAGAGGGCGTCGCCCAGACGGCTCATGACTTCGTCTCTCGATGCTCCGTGCAAGAGCCGAAGGATCTCGCGTCCGAAGAAACTCCGCTACTCCAGCTCGCCGACCTCCTCGGGGGCGGCCTCCTCGGAGAGCGGGGCCTCGCTCTTTTCGGGTGTAGACGAGAGCTTCGCGCGGGCTCTCTCGTACTGCCCGCGCACGAGCTCCCCGGCCACCTCCCGGCCTCCGAGGCCGATGGCGATGGCCAGGGCGAGGCAGAGGCTGCCGAAGAGCAGGGCGAATGAGAGGAGCACGAACTCGCTGGCGACGTCGAGCTGGGCGACGGCCATGGTGAAGGCGAAGACGAGCACGAGGTAGCGGCTCACGGTCGCGACCCACGCCAGGGAGCCCCTCTCGGCCGTGCTCGACGCGCGGCTGAGCACGAGCTTCTCGACGTAGGCGCCGAGGGCCAGGCCGGCAACGAGGATGACCGCGGCGACGAGCACGTGCCGCACCCCGTAGGCGAGCAGGGCCGCGATGGCCTCGGCCCAGGTCTGCAGGCCCAGCTGCTCCAGGCCCTCGCCGAGCGCGAGGAGCACGACCACGATCTGGGCCACGAGCCCCACGACGGCGCTGGGCAGGTAGCGCTTGTCGGCGTCTGCGCCGGCGCCGCCCAGGCCGAGGCGGCTCATCAGCCCGTCGAAGCCGAGGTTCGCCAGCGCTCCCGAGACCACCCGGTGGGCGACGCGCCCGAGCAGGAAGCCCGCGGCGATGATGATCGCGGCGACCGCGAGGGCCGGCAGCAGCGCCCAGAAGCGCTCGACCAGCCTGGCCAGCGGTCCGCTCAAGGTGTCGAGGCCGACCTCGTCGAGGGCGGCGATGACGGCCTCGAGGATGATGAAGATCATCACGAACAGGCCCACGACGCGGCTGGGCGGGGTCTTCCCGAAGATGCGGTCGAGGCGCAGGCGCTGCACGAGATCGTCGAAGCCGGCGGACTGCAGGATGTTCCGGACGACGGCGGCCGCGATCTTCCCGAGCACGTAGCCAGCGAGGACCAGCAGGGCGGCCACGCCGAGCGAGGGCAGGATGCCCACGACCTTGTCGATGGCGTTGCCGAGCGGGACCGAGATGGGCGTGATGTTGAGCGCCTCGAGGGCGCCGGCGAGGCCCACGATCATGACGAGCCAGAAGAGCACCCGGCCGACGTGCTCGCTGAAGGGACGCTCGGGAGCCCCGTCCTCGGCTTCTTCGGCGTCGTCGGTGCGGCTGAGCTCGGCGAAGCGGGCGTCCAAGCCGACGCCGCCGAGCAGCTTCGCGACCGCCTTCTCGAGGGCCACCGCCACCAGGTAGGCCACGGCCAGGATGAGGGCCGCCTTGCCCAGGAAGACCAGCGCGTCGACGACCCTCTCGACGAGGGTCTGGATCGGGGCCGCGACCTGCGTCAGGCCCGCGTACTGGAGCACGCCGACGACCACGAGGAGCATGAGGACGAAGTAGACGGCTTTGGCCAGCACCCGCTCCGCCTTGTTGGCGTCCGCGTCGCCCTCTCCTCGGGCGAGCTTGCCCATGCCGAGCCGCGTGGCCGCTCGTTTCCCGATGTCGGCCCGCGTCAGGAGGCGATAGGTCGCCCAGCTCGCGAGCTTGGCCAGGAGCCAGCCGGCGACGAAGAGACCGAGCGCGATGCCGATGTGCTCGAGCAGGGCGATCTGCTGCGGCCCGACCAGGCCGTCAAGCCAGCTCGTCTCGTTCGCCGCGGCCGCCGCTGGGGCAGCCGGCGCCGCGGCGGCAGGTGGCGTCTGGCCGAGAGCGGCGGCCTCGATCGAGTGTGGCAGCTCCAGGGATCGGTAGAGCATGAGCCCCTCCGTCTTTGTTTTGTGCCTCGGGACCCTCCACGGCCCGACCGTGGGACTGTGCGACGGGGAGCGCGCGATGTCAATGGGTACAGCCGCTCGGAATCCGCCGCGTCGTCGCGAGATGGCATTCAACACAGAGACACAGAGGGACAGAGACGCAGCGCGAAGGGAAGCGGGGCGGACGGCACCGTGAGGTAGTGAGCCGTATTGGGCCGCTTTGAGCGGCCCAATCGGCGGCGCCCAGGAGAGCAAGTGGGCGAGATAAGCCGCCGCGCGCCGTGTGTCTTCCGATGGCGAGGTGACCGTCTGCGCGCGGTCGGCTTCATTGAGCCGCAGCTATGCCGCCCGTGGCGGCATAGCTTGCCTTCTGGTATTCCTTTCCCCCCCATCTCGGAGGGCTGGTGCGGAGACGACTCGACAAGACCCCTGACCCCAACGCGGCGCCGAAGATCGGGCTGTGTGTCGTGGGCGGCGGGTTCCTGGGAGTGCTGCGCGCGGTGGGAATGCTCGCGGGGGTCGAGGAGGCTCTGTCGGCCAGGTACCCCGAGGGCTTGCCGGTCAAGGTCCTCGTGGGCTCGCGCTCCGGCGCCCTGCTCGGCGCGCTCCTCGCGAGCGGCATGCGGCCGGGAGAGGTGATCGAGAAGGTGCAGGAGCCGGGCTCGTTCTCCCTCGGGGTGGGCGGCCGCGCGCGCATGGAGCTCGGGCACGTGGTGGATCTGCTGCGGCAGCTGGGGCGCGCGGTCTGGCGGCGCGGGCGCGACGCGATCCGCGACCCCGTCGGTGTGCTCGCGACCGACGAGATGCAGGCCCTCCTCGGCTCGATGCCGCCGGGCCTGCTCAAGCCGGGCACCTACGAGGTCTTCCTGAACCGCCTCTTCTGGGACCAGGGGCTGCCGCGTTACTTCGAGGAGTGCGAGGTGCTGCTCCGGGTGCTGGCCTGGGACCTCGACCTGGGCAAGCTCCTGGTCATGGGCGACGAAGGCATGGAGGGGGTGAGCATCCCGAACGCGGTCGCCGCGGCGGCGGCGATGCCGGCCATCTTCTCGCCGGCCCGAGTGCGGGGCCGTGACGTGCTGGAGCTCCCGCCGGGCCAGGTCGCTCACCTCGAGGTCGCGTGCAAGGCCGGGGCGGACCGCCTGCTCGTCCTGGTCCCCTCGCCGCCATCACGCCCGCCGGACGGCAAGGCCGTGCGCTCGGCCGGCGACGGGATCTGCGTCGGGGACCTCGGGCTCGCGGGGGTGTGGACCCAGACCCAGCGCCAGACCATGCTCGCCGGGGTGCAGGAGGCCCTCGCCCGTCACGCCCGGGTGCGGCCCGAGGTGCCTGTGTCCGTGCTCGCGCCTCCGATCGACGGCCCCGAAGCCCTGCTGCAGACCGCGGCCCGCGCCGCCAACCGCGCAGAGGCGGTGCGGGTGGGTCTCCAGACCGGGAGGAGAGCGGCGGTGGAGGGTTCGGCCCTGAGGGAGCTACTCGGCCTCTGAGAGCCGTCGCCGCCGGCAGCATCCGCCGAGCAGCAGGAGAGCGAGCAAGCCGGCCGCCCAGGGCCCCGCGAAGGGCGTGCCGGCGCCGCAGCTCGACCCGCCGCCGTCGCCACCCACGAAGCCGCCCGAGGCGTCGCCGGCGCTGGACGCCCCGTCGGCTCCGTCGCCTCCGCCCCCGCCGAAGGGATCGCTCGGCGCGTTCGGGTCGGTTACGCAGATCCCGATGTCCTCGAAGGCCTGGCACGCGGTCCCGGCGCCGCAGCGGGTGCCGCCGGCCGGGTTGCAGGGTACCGCGCACCGCGAGCCACCCGCCCCCATGTCGATGCAGAGCAGGTTGCCGCAGTCCTCCGCCGCCCGGCACGGAGCGCCTGGGACGCCCGAGCCGCGGGGCCGACAGAGCCCCTGCGTGCCCTGGCCCGTGCGCAGGCAGCCCTGGCCCGCGGGACAGCCGCCGCCGAAGATGTCGCACTTGAGCGCGCACACCCCGTTGAGGCAGACCTCGGAGGCGCACTCGACGTCCTTGGTGCACGGGTTGCCGTCCGGGACGCAGCGCACCTTGTCACCGGGAGCGCACACGTTGCCCACGTTGGTGGGCACGCAGCCCATGCCGCAGGACTCGGTACGTTCGGTTTATGCGATGGCCTGA
>CAZQPP010000025.1:20583-30966 GCA_964594295.1 uncultured Myxococcales bacterium
ACGGGGCCGTGCAGAAGGGTTCGGCGTAGCCCGAGAGAGAGACGCACTGGCCGGTCACGCACTCGGTGCTGGTCGTGCAGGGGGAGCCCGTGGGCTTCGGGCCCTGGGTCGGGTCGGTGGAGCCCTCGCTCGGGATGCAGGCGCCCGTGGAGCCGCCGCCCTGGAGGCCGTAGCAGGTCTCGCCGTGGCTGCAGCCCGTCTGCGTGGTCGTGTCGCACTTGTTGCGGCAGGTGTAGGCGCCGCCGTCGGTGTCTCCCACGCAGAGCCCGCTCTGGCACTCGTGGCTGCTCTCGCAGACCTCGCCGTTCTGCTTGCCCGAGGGGTTCGTGCCGCCGCCGTTGCCCCCGGGTGTGGGGATGCAGGCGCCGTTCACTCCGCCCGACACGAGGGAGTAGCAGCTGTGCCCGGCAGGGCACGAGGGGCTGTTCACGTTGCACGGCAGCCTGCAGAAGTAGCCGCCGCCGCCGGCCTCGCCTACGCAGAGCCCGGTCGTGCACTGCTGGGAGCCCTCGCAGGGCTGACCCGCGTCGAGGGTCGGCTGGCTCCCGCCGCTGCCGCCCGAGCCGGGGAGGCAGACGCCGTTTCCGGGGGAGTTGGAGTAGGGGTAGCAGTCGAAGCCGCTCGGGCAGTTGCTCTGGTTCGGGTTGCAGTGCTGGGCGCACATGCCGCCCTGGCCGGTCTGCTGGCAGAACAGGGGGGCGGCGCAGTCGTAGTCGCCCGAGCAGCTGTCGCCGAGCTGGGCGTTGCCCGCCGGCAGCTCGTTGGTGACCCCGCCGCAGGTGCCGTCGCTCTTGCACTGGACCTTCGCCGAGTAGTACTCGCCCTGGGAGCCGTCGTCGACGATGTAGGGGCAGTCGTCTTCGCTCTGGCAGGTGTAGCCGCCCTGGGGGTACAGGAAGCAGATGGCCTTTTGGTCGTCGGGCTCGAGGCTGCGGGTCTGCAGGTAGGGGTCCGCCTGGGGCGCCATGGTGGGCGGGTTGTTGGAGGCGTATCCGCCGAGCACGTGCTGGAGGCCGAAGAAGTGGCCCTCCTCGTGGATCGCGACGTTGAGCACGTCGGAGGTGTTGAAATTGGGCTGGCCGATGACGCCGTTCGTGCTCCAGGTCTGGAGGCGGCCGTTGAAGACGATGTCGGCCTCGGTGATCTGCCCGTCATAGTAGAAGATCGGGGAGGTCACCCCGAGCACGTAGCTCCCGTATCGCCAGCGGTTGTCCTCGATCCACGCGAGCTCGTTGGCGCCGTTGTTGGCGTAGCCCATGGGGATGAGGTTCGTATTGGTCGTGGTGCCCTGGTAGCTGAACTTCAGGTAGCTGCAGGGGATCGCCTCCCAGTCGGCGAAGCCCTTCTGGATAGCCGCGATGTCGCTGCCGTCCGAGATGTTGTCCGAGCCGTCCTGGTGGATGACGTAGGGGACGGTCTCCACCTTCCAGCGCACGATCGCGTTGTTCTCGGTGAGGCTCACGCTGAAAGCCCCGGCGGGCCCGCTGGCGCCGAGGGCTAGAACCAAGAGCAGGGCGGCGACGCTGTTGCGGAGCATGGGCTCTCCGTGATCCTGGCGGGGCAGTCTGTATAAGTGAGCGCCCCACGGGGTGCAAACAACAAGGCGTCAAAGGCTCGAGCGCCAAAGAATTTTTCACGCGTGCGCGCGTCCCTTTCAACGTTGGTGTTCCACGTGACCCGCGGAAACAAGAAGGCAAGCGGTCAGGCCTTTGGCCTGAACGCGCGCAGCGAGCCGGAGGCGAGCGGAGGGCAGCATGCGCTGAAGCGGATGCGCCCTTCCCAAGCGGATTGGTCCCGAGCTTTCGGGGCAATGCTCCGGAAGCGCGCGAGCCGAAGGCGAGCCGATCGACCAACCGCCGGAGCTGGGCTCCGGCAGTCGGGCGAAGACGCCACGTCCGGGTCAAGCGGGACACTCTCCGAATCTTTTGCGCGCGCGTGCGTCCCTTTCGACTACCACGCCCCGATTATGGTAGGCCCCCGCCCTGTTCGATCGCCCGACCCCTTGGCGGTCCCCACATGCCACGCTATCTAGCCGCCACACTCCTGCTGCTCGTCGCCCTTGCGCTCCCCGCCAAGGCGATCGCTGCGAGCAGCTCCGTCGTCGTAGTCGACCTGCGGCGTGCCTTCACCGAGACCAAGGAGGGCAAGGCGGCGCTCACGAAGCTCAAGAAGGAGTTCGACAAGCGCCAGGCGGACCTCGACCGCCGGCAGCAGGATCTCCTGAAGTGGAAAGAGGAGCTCATGGAGCGCCTCAAGCTGATGACGCCGGAGACGCGCCAGGAGAAGCAGGCTGAGTTCCAGCAGCGCATGCAGGGCCTCATGGAGCACTACCAGAAGCTCCAAGACGAGATGAGTAAGCGCGAGGAGAAGTTCAGCAAGCCGATCATCGAGAAGCTCGAGAAGGCGCTGCTCAAGATCGCCGAGGAAGAGAAGTTCGACGTGATCTTGCACAAGGGAGCAGTCGTCTGGGCGCGAAACGCCTTGGACATCACCGACCAGCTCGTTCGGCGGTACGAGCGCACCAAGTGACCACAGGCCCAATACGGGCCCTGGCGGTATTGGCGCTGGCCCTGTGGGCCCACGGCTGCAAGAAGGAGAGGCCGACGCTGCCCCCGGACGTCCCCGTGCGTGCGGCCTCGGCGGACGTCACGCCGCTTGCTCCGGTGGACTCGGACCTGCCGAGCGTGCCGGAGCGCGCCATCGACCTCGAGCTCAGCCACGCGGCGGTGCTCGAGGTGCCGGCCGCCGGCGCAGGTGCGGGCGTGTGGCTTCGGCTTCCCGTGCCGGAGGGCCCCGGAGCGGGGCGTCTCTCGGTGTCGGGCGGGCCGGATGTGCGGTGGGGCCTCGAGCTGGGCTCGGGTGGGGGAGGCTCGCCGGCCCTGGAGACCGAGCAGCCGGCTCCGGGCTCACCCGTCATCGTGACGGGGCTGGGGCTGGGCCCGGACCTGCCGCCTCTGGAGCTGCACGTGCGGGCCAGGTGGGTCCGGCCGGAGGCCGAGGTGCTGAGGCTCCGGGTGCACGTCGATGCCGCCCGACCCCGCCGCGGTGAGGAGAAGGAGCCGGGCAACGACGATCCCGCCTCCGCGCAGGCCCTTGGTCAGGAGCAGGACGCCAACGGAGAGCTGAGCCACCCCGGCGATCGGGACTGCCTGCGCATCGTCTCCGAGGCCCCGGTCTGCGCCCACGGAGAGCTCGATCTGGTTGGGACCGTCGGCCGCGAGGTCCTCGTCTCGCCTTTCGAGCAGGAGCAGGCGGCGGCGACGCGCCTCCGGGTGCCGGCGCGCCACACCTTCGCCTTCGGCGCCGCCGCCGAGCCCGGCCCGGGCCCCGTGGGCATCTGCCTCGAGGTCGAGCAGGCGAAGACCGATCCTGTGCGCTGGACCTTCCGCGTGCGCCCGGCCACCTGTCCGGAGATCGCCAAGGATGTCCCCGCCGATGTCGTAGAGCCGCCGCTGGTGGTGGGACCGGGAGAGGTCCGGGTGGTCGCCCGCGAGCTGGCCTCGGCGGAGGATCTCGGTCGCCACGTCCTCGAGATCCGCGGGGCGGCGGCGCTGGTGAGCGTCGAAGGCCCGGTCGCGGCGACGCTCGGCGAGCGCAAGAGCGCTCAGGCCATAGTCGCCGAGGGCGAGTCCCTTGCGGTCGAGCTGCGGGCGGAGGCCGGCGCGCCTCTCCCTCTTCGTTACCGCGTCATCGCGCGAGGGCTGCGGGAGGGAGTGACCCTCGTGAGAGGAGGAGGCCCGGTCTCGGCCCCCGGCGCTTACGTCGAGGTTGGGGCCGAGGGCGTCTCCTTCGATCTGCCGGCGACCGCGGGGTCCACGGCGAAGCTGGTGGTGGCCCACCTCGCCGCGGAGCTGGAGTCCTCTCTGACCGTCGAGGTGAGCGACGGCCAGGGCCGCCAGGTTACCCGTCGTGAGATCCGGCCCGGGACCAGGGCGATTATCTCCCTGCCGGCGGGCTACGGCCCCTACAAGCTCCAGCTGAGCGGAGGGGCGGGCGCGGCGGTGCCCGGGGCGGTGCTCTTGTCGTCGGCGCCGGATGATGCTCCAGCGCCCCCGCCTTCGGTGGCCCCTTCGGCGCCGGATGATGCTCCAGCGCCCCCGCCTTCGGTGGCCCCTTCGCCGCCCCCTGAGGCTCCAGCGCCCCCGCCTTCGATGGCCCCTTCGCCGCCCCCCGAGGCTCCAGCGCCCCCGCCCGTGCTGGCTCCCTCGCAGCCGCCAGACGAGGCCCCGGAAGCTCCGCCACCGGCCGCCCCGTCGCCGCCTTCGCACCCCACAGACACAGGGCCGAGCCCATGAACGGCATGGGACAGCGCTACCAGATCTCCTTCCCGCGCATGACGCGGGGGATCCGCAACCTGATGATCGGCCTGGTGGTGACGCAGATCGTCTTCTTGCTGATCATCCACGCCCAGATCTTCGGTGAGGGTGCGGCGAAGCTCGCCTTCGCCAACCTCCCGCTCCACATCCCCGACGTGTTCGTGGACTTCAAGGTCTGGCAGGTGCTGACCTACATGTGGATCCACGATCCCACGGACATCTGGCACCTGATCTTCAACCTCGTGATCCTGTACTTCTTCGGCCCCCTCTTCGAGCGCGCCTGGGGCATCAGGGACTTCATGCGGTTCTTCGTGCTCTGCGGTGTCGGGGGCGGCGTGCTCAACGCCTTGCTCGGCACCATCGCGCCCGAGGCCTTCGGCGTGAACGTGGTGGGAGCGTCCGCGGCCATGCTGGGGTTGATCGTGGCCTTCGGCCTGCGCTTCCCGAACCAGAGCATCCTGCTCTTCTTCATCATCCCGGTGCAGGGCAAGCACATAATCCTGATCACCGTGCTGGGCGACCTCCTGATCCGCCTCTCCGGCAGCCCCATCGCCATCGCCGCGCACTGGGGAGGCATGATCACCGCCTACCTGCTGATAACCGGCAAGTGGCGGCCCACCCGGTGGCGCGGGCTCCTCGGGCGCAGGAGCCGCAAGAAGCCCCAGCCCTTCGAGATCCTCGACGGAGGCAAGGAGGAGAGGTGGCCAAACTAGCGTCGCCTCAAAGGATCTCCTGTGCCACCCCGCCATCGCGCGCACCCCTCCTCGTCGTCGCCGGCATCGCGAGGGAAGACGGCCGCGTACTGCTGACGCAGCGACCCGAGGGCAGCCACCTCGCGGGGCTCTGGGAGCTGCCCGGCGGCAAGATCAGGCCGGGAGAAGACCCGGTGGCGGCGCTCGAGCGCGAGTGGAGAGAGGAGCTCGGCTGCGAGGTCTGCGAGGTCGAGCCCTTCTCCTTCTCCTTTCACGCGTACCCGGAGAAGACCGTCCTCCTCCTCTGCTACGCGCTGAGCGTGCGCACCAGGCCCACACCGCTCGAGGGGCAGCGCATGGAGTGGGTTGCCCTCGAGGAGCTGTCCGAGTGGCCGATGCCGGCGGCGGATCAGGGGCTGGTCGAGAAGCTCTGCAGCGCCGCCAGCAGGTAGGCGCGGGCCCGCGGGTAGACCTCCGGGTGCCGGCTCCCTCGCGGGCCGGCGACGTTCAGGGTGGAGATCCCGGCCGAGGCCAGCCACGACCTCAGCTCGGCCGGCTCCGGATCGGCCTCGAGATCGATCTCCAGCCAGGGGCGTGAGAGGCGCCTGGCGCAGTCGACGGTGTAGGCGGTCCCGCCGGTGAGCGGCCCGAAGCGGAGGATCAGGGTGCCGTCGCTGTCGCGCACGTTCCACATGGTGCGCTCGGCGTACTCCGACGTCGGGGTTTCCTCGAGCGGGTATCGCCCGTCGAGGGGCCCGTCCTCGGCGAGCCTTCCGAGCGGGCACCAGCCTCCGCAGGTGATGCCGAGCTCCACAGCGGCGTCGAGGGCCGCCCGGTCGACGCCGGTCTGGCCTCCGCTCACCACTCGGAGGGAGCTCACGACCTCTCCTCCTCCTCGCCCTCGGCCGCGCCCTCGTCTTCTTCTCGCCCGGCGGCGGAGCCGCCTTCGATCGCGGCGTAGCCGCGGGCCCGGTCGATCACCGAGAAGACGAGCAGCATGATCGCGATGACGGTCAGGAAGATGGTCATGGTGCGGCCGTTCTCGACGGCCACGCTCTGCACCTCGCGCAGGGCGCGCAGGGCCTCGACGTCTCCCTTCACCGTCCCGTAACCACGCTCGTATGCCTCGGCGCGCACGCGGATGTAGTGGGCGAGGCGGCGCCTCGCGAAGGTGCTCGTGCGCTCCGAGAAGGCGAGCCCGCGGGCGTAGCGGTGGAGCAACACGAGGCTGTTGTAGGTGTCCGGGTGGCGGCGCTCGAGCACGCCCGCGACGCAGGGCGCAAAGGCACGGCAGGCCTGGAGCCGGCCGGGATCGGCGAGCAGCGTCGGGTCGTATCCTTTCGCGCGCAGCCTCAGGTAGGCGGGCAGCCGCTCGTCCTTCTTTCGGGCCGCCGCGATGTCCTCGTCGCTGAGCTGCCCCTTGTCCGTCCGCTTCAGCACGGCCGTGATGTTCGGCCACTCGAGCTTCGCGGGAGCGAGGAGGTCAAAGGGATCCCCCCTGACGAAAGCCTCCACGACGACCTCCTCGTCGAGGCCCTCGAGGAGCGGCTCGGCCTCGGGCACGAGGCGCGCGGGGCGTTCGAGGCCGCTGAAGAGGTGCGGCCACTGCAGCGCCTCGAAGGCAGCCTTGATCTCCTGCTCCCCGGGCTCGCCGTCGAGGGCGGAGGCCGCGTCGGAGGACACCGCCGAGGACATGTAGGCCGTGTAGATCCAGCCCGCCACGGCGGCGACGAGGAGCCCCATCCCGAGCTTCTTCAAGAAGAGGCGCTCGCTCCGGGCGATGTCTTTGCGGACCTCTTCCGGGTCGCGGTTGGTCGACGTGCTCTCGGTCATGGGCTCCTCACCGTGTGGGGCCGTGCGTGTGCTTGGTGCGCGCGCCGGGTCGCCGCCTTCGCAGGCTCGTGGTCGACTCGCGGAAGGTGTGCAGCTCGACCGCGACCTCCCCTCCCTCCTGGCGCTCGAGCGAGGCCCAGGTGAGTTTGTACGGGAAGTGGCGCGCGGTCTTCAGGGTGCGCAGGTCGGGCAGGTCGCGCTTGCCGGAGAAGTCCCAGAGCGGGATCCAGGTGCCGGTGTTGACGTAGCGCCCCAGCGCGGGCCCGTCGCGCCTGCGCATGAGGTCATCGACCCTCGCGATGTGGGAGTGGCCGAAGAGCACCGCCGTGATGCCCTCGAAGTCCTCCATGATGTGCCGGGCGCCGGTGACCTGGTCGGTGTCGCGGGCGGCCGAGAGGCCCATCCGCCACCCCTGCACGAAGGTCCCGTAGAGGAAACGGGAGACCTCGTTCTCCTCCCTCTCGAGCCGCCTGTCGAGGCTCTGGAGCAGGCGGAGGAGGCCCGCCTCCCCCAGCCACCGCCCGGTCGAGCCGCGCGGGTGCCTCGCCAGGTGTCGCCACCCGCTGATCGCCGTGCGGGGGCGGATGGTCTCCTCGACGCCCTCCTCGTAGCGCTCTTGGACCTTCTTGTAGGCCTCCCAAAACGAGCTCTGCTCGCTGCGCGTGTCGAACTCATCCGCGCCGCCGCGCAACGACTCGGGCGGACGTGCGATGGTCGACGAGAGGGTGCGGTAGAGCTCGCGCATCTGCCAGGCGAGGCGCAGTGGAGCGTGGCGGCGGACGAGCAGCATCATGCGCGTGAAAGGCCACACGTTGTCCACGTATGGCATGTTGGCGTCGACCTTGTTGACGAAGTGCCGGATGAACCAGGTCCCCCAGCACTGCTCGAGGTGCCGCACACCCTCGTTGTCGATGACGAAGGGCGCCCACCAGCGCTTGTAGTTGTTGCCGTCGAGGCTCCACTGGTTGCCGTGCTCGATCCACACCCTGTCCCAGAGCACGAGCGGGAGCGTGTCCCGGCAGACGAGACGCCCGCTTCGCTCCGGGTCGACCGCCTCCCTGAAGGCTTCGCTCACCGCCGGCCAAACGAGGTCGATGTCGTGGTTGCCGGGCTGCACGACCATGATGCCGCCGCGCCCGACGAATCTCCTCATGGCCCGGAAGACCCTGCGGTGTGCGTGGCGGATCTCCTTGAAGCGCTCGAGGCTCTGGGCCTCCGTCGCGCCGATGCGGGGATCCTTTCCCTCGTCCTCGATCTCCGGGAGGGTCTGCGGGAACTCGAGCGCGTCTCCGTTGAAGACCACCATGTCCCCCGCCTCGAAGGAGTCCTCGAGGAACTCCACCAGCTCGGCGTCGCAGACGAAGTCCTGGAGCTGCCCAGCCCCGATGTGGAGGTCGGAGAGCACCCGCACCCGATCGGGCATCGGGACGTCGAGGGCCAGGCGCGGCATTGGGGGGGGCATGGCGCGCACCTTTACCAGCGCCGAAGCGCGTGCGCGAGCCTTCCTTCAGCCTGGAGGCTGCCTCCCGGGCCCGGTCGCGAGGGCGGCGCGCAGCTCCAAGCCGCCGTAGAAGGGGGCGACCCTGAGAGCGCCACCTTCCGCTACGGCTCGGGGGGCGGTCGCGCTGGTGCTCGGGGCCCGCGTATGAGCTCCGGGTCTCCGAGGAACTCGAAGTGCATGGTGTCCTGCAGCGAGTCGTGCCCCAGCCAGTAGAAGCCGAAGTCCGAGAAGGCCTCGACCCAGCACCGCGGCATCGCCATGCGCTCGTAGATGGAGCTCACCTTCTTCTTGCAAAGGGGGTGGGCACGCCACTTAGCCGTGCAGCGACAGCACGTGTTCCGGTGAGGGTCGATGTCGATGGCGATGCCGTAGACATGATTGCTCACCTCCCCGGTGTGGTAGGTGTTCCGCGTGCGAAGCCCGCTCAGCCGAATCGGCCGGTACTCGTGCTGGGCGCAGCGGCTCTTGATCGCGGCCTCGACGCAACGCAACGCCGGCACGATTCGGCGGTTGAGGGTCACGGGCAGCCCCATGAAGCGGGTCCGCACCGCCAGCTCCGACGGTGTCGTGGAGCTCCACGCCCTCTCGCCGAAGCCCTCGAAGTACCCGTACTGCTCGGTGCGGTACCGGATCGCTCGGCGATGCAGCGCTCGCCGCCGCTCCCTCTCCTCGGCCGAGTGTCTCGCCCGCACGACGAAGTTGCCGCGCACGAGGAAGGCCTGGGGCTCCTGGCGAGAGCAGGTCGCGGGCTCACCCTCGGCGGCGTCGGCCGGTGATCCGGCAAGCCACATTGCCAGCAGCGCGATGGGGAGGGTGCCGCTCAACAGGAACCTCGTTGGGGTTGGAGTTGGTGTTGAACCGCCAATACTGAGCTGCGCATAGGCGGTTCAACTCCAGCCGGGGCCTGGGTCGGAATCGACCGTGGTGCTCACGCGCCTGGCCGACTACTATCAGCTTCTGCGTTGTTGGCTTCCCGCGCCGCGGAGGAAAGGAGGGCTGGCTCAGGGAGCGACGCCAGGTGCAGCGCGGCTGCGGCGGACGGCATGTCGGCTCGGTCATGGTTCTTCGACCCCGAGACAAGGCACAGCAAGAGGGCACCCGGAAGAATGAACGGTCACGTATCGAAGGGAGCATCCGACCTTTGCCTCGGCCCGGGCAGCCGGACGAGCAACCGGGTGCGCCTGAGCAGGGGCGTTGACGTGCGTGTTGGCGCGGGCCGAGATGCTCGGAGATCCGGAGCAGCCTGGCGCGGGTTCCTGGTGCTCACGCTCGCCCTGATCCTCACGCCGGTTGCCTCGTCCTTCGCCGCTCCGGAAGAACCTTCCTTCGAGCAGTTTCGAGATCGCCTCTTCTCTGCCGCCCTGCGCGGTAGCGACGACGACATCAGAGATCTCCGCGACGTCTCGCCGACCATGTGGTTCGTCTTCGCGGAGAAGCTCGGCAAGGAGGCGGCCGAGGCCCGGGGCGAGAGGGGCTACGCCATGATGTTCCTGCTTGAGGCCATGGTGCGTAACGACCCCCTGGTCTTCCTGACCTGGGACGCGCTGGTGGCCACCGTGGGCGGGGACAGGGTTGCCTGGCGAGCCGCCTTCCTGAAGATGCTCGGAAAGAGCTCGGGCGAAGACTCACTGGTCGACGCAATGGCCGAGATCCTGCAGTCCGACCTGGAAGGCAACGGGCTGCTGCTCGCGCTGCACAAGCTCGGCCACGACCGATCGGCAGAGGTGGTCGCGCTTCTGAGGAGCTTCAAGTCGGTCGTGGACCCGGCGACAATGGAGCGCAGCTCCCCGATGGCGCACGCTCTCCTTGTCCTCGCTTTCGCAGCGAGCCAGGGGGAGCCGGCGGCTCCCGTGGACACCCTCTACCGCTCCGTGCGCGCCGCGTTCCGAAGCGCCGGCAAGGGCGACGGGGCTCCACGCAGCTACCTGTCCTTCCTCGTCATGCTCGACGACCACCTGCACCGCCCGCGCGCGGAGACGCACCGAATGTTGGCGAGCCAGCGCCGCCACATGAATCACCTCCTCGCGTCCTACCTGCGCCA
>CAZQPP010000026.1:0-977 GCA_964594295.1 uncultured Myxococcales bacterium
CGCCTTCGGGCAGACCTCGTCCGGGTCGGCCACGCCGTCGTTGTCGTCGTCCTCGTCGCAGGCGTCGCCCTCGCCGTCGCCGTCCACGTCCTCCTGGCCCGGGTCGGCGACGTGGGGGCAGAGGTCTGTCGTGTCGTCTACCCCGTCGCCGTCGTCGTCGTCGTCCACGCAGTAGGCGTAGCCGTCTCCGTCGAGGTCCTCGAAGCCGTCGTCCGTGACTCCGTCGCAGTCGTCATCTTTGCCGTTGCAGAGCTCCGGCTCGGGATCGGCGGCGTCGCAGATGATCTCTCCCCGGACGCAGATCTCCCGGCCCGGGCAGCTGCCCTCCGCTCCCGCCTTGGCGCAGGAGCCGAGCGAGAGGTCTTCGTCGACGAGCCCGTCGCAGTCGTCGTCGCCGCCGTTGCAGGTCTCGGAGACTGGCTCGGCCGCGGTGCACGGGCCGAGACCTTCCTCCGTACAGGTGCGGCTGCCCGTGCAGACCCCGGCGTCGCTCTCCCGGAAGCAGGGCGTCCACGCGCTTTGCTCGACGGCGCTGCGGGAGCACGAGCAGCGCCCTCCCTTCGGCAGGCACCTGTGTGCCAGCGTGCCCGACACCGTCAGCTCGGTGCACTCGTAGCCGGCGGGACAGCCACCCGCGGGGGTGCAGGCCTCCGCGCAGTAGCTCCCCTCGAGGGGAGTGAAACGCAGGCAGAGCTCGGCTCCGTCCTCCGGCAGCTCCGGGTTGCAGTCCTCCTCTTGCACGCAGGGGCGGCAGAGGAAGTCGAAGATCTCTGCGCAGAGGTCGACGGGGGCTGCATCCGGACGCTCCACGGGCCTGCACTCCCAGCCCTCGGGGCACTCCTCGTCGCACCTCTGCGAGCACACCTTGCGCCCGAGGGAGGGTATGCAGAAGTTGCTCTCGCACTCGAAGTCCTTGCGGCAGGTGTCTCCGAGCTTCCCGAGCACGATGCCCGGGTCGGGATCTGTGCCGGGGTCGA
>CAZQPP010000026.1:1077-30741 GCA_964594295.1 uncultured Myxococcales bacterium
AGCCCGGGTCGAAGCCCGGGTCGAAGCCCGGGTCGAAGCCCGGGTCGAAGCCCGGGTCGAAGCCCGGATCGAAGCCAGGGTCGGGGTCGGTGCCCGGGTCGAAGCCCGGGTCGAAGCCCGGATCGAAGCCCGGGTCGAAGCCCGGATCGACCGGTGTGTAGGCGAGGTCGGGCGGCACGGGCCTGCTCGTCACTGCCTCACAGCCCCCGCAGAGGAGGAGCAGCGCCACGGCAGAGAGGAGCACCGTGCCTTTGAGGGGAGCTCTGGGAAGGGTCGGCATGTCCCGGAAGTGTCGCGAAAGGGCGCAGATCATACCACTCCAGTCGCACCGAGGCGCGGCTCTCTTCCCCGTGCCCGGCTCCCCGCGCTCGTGTAGTGTGCCGGCCCAGGTTCCGGTTGCGGACACATTTCTGTCACCCTATTGTCACCAAGCTGTCATGATGGTCGCCCGGCGAGTTGAGAAGCACGATCCGACGCAGCTCGAGCTGAAGCTGGCCTACATGCTGGACCCGGCGCGCCGCTGGCAGCGCTACAGCGTCGACGCGTGGATCTTCGTGCCCCGAAACCTCGGCCTGAGCCGCGCGAGCTACCCTCGCGAGAGGTTCTACGAGGACACCGCGGCCTTCGTGCGCATCAAGACCCCCACGGTGGCGTTGAGCGCCCTCGGAGACGAGGTGCTCAGCGGGCAGTGGTTCGACCTGGCCCGGACGCCGCTCCGTCTGCTGCTCGCTGGGGACGGCCGTCTCGGCGAGTCGGTGAGCCACCGCATCAAGCTCCTCGGCTGCATCTACCGCCGAACCATCGACGACGAGGCCGCCGCGATCTCGGCTCGCTTCGAAGGCTTCGAAGAGCTCGACTCGGAGGCCGCGAGAGACCGGGCGAAGGACCTGGCGCGCGGCATGTCGGGCTTTGCAGAGGAGCTTCGGGCGGCTCTGAGGCAGCTCCGCACCCTCTCGGGCCCCTGCGAGCAGGCCGCCCTGAGCAGCCGCGTGGGAGAGGTCTGGCGCACGGTGGACGAGTACGTGTCGCTGGTCGCCGAGGAGGCGTGCACCGCCCTCGTCGAGGTCGCCGACACGGTCCGCGAGGGTCTGCGAGTCAAGGCCTTCGACCGGGCCCGGGAGGCTCTCGCGGACGCCGCCCTGCGGTCCTACCGCTACCGTCGCGGACGCGGCTACCCCAGCTACGTGAGGCCTGAAGAGGAGAACGAGGAGCTCCCTTACCGCGTACACCTCCTCAAGCGCACCGTGCGAAGCGCCCTCTACCTCCAGATCCGCGAGGCAGACTCCGGGCGGCTCGCCACCAACGTGATCGGCGCGGTGGCGGCCGGGTTGGCCATGCTCTTCGCGACGCTGGCGACGCTGTGGGCCCAAGGCAGCTTCGAGATGGCCAGCCTCGCCTTCGTCGGGGTGGCCGTCGTCTCCTACATCATCAAGGACAGGATCAAAGAGGCGACCAAGCGCGCCCTCGGAAGACACGTGGCGCGCTACATGCCCGACAAGGTCGTGGAGGTCATGGACCCGGGGACGGGAGCGCTCCTCTGCCGTGTGCAGGAGGCCGTGTCCGTCAGCGACACGGCGCGCGTGCCGGCAGAGATAGAGAGCCTCCGCAACATCGAGCACCCCACCGCGACGGCGACCGAAGGGCGCCCCGAGACCGCCATTCGCTACGTCAAGCAGGTGTCGCTCCGCTCCCGAGATCTCAGCCGCCGGACCGAGGGCCTAACGGGCCTCAACGACATCATCCGCTTCAACGTCAACCGCCTGCGCGCGCGCATGGAGGACCCGGTGGAGAGCCGGCGCATCCTGGATCCGGAGACGCGCGAGGTGGTGTCCGTGGACTGCTCTCGCGTCTACCACGTGAACCTGGTCGTGAAGTACACGAAGGGCACTGGGGCCGACGCGAAGTGCGAAGTCGACCGCCTCCGCCTGGTGTTGGACCGCAGCGGCATCAAGCGCGTTGAGCGCTTCGGCCCGTCAGCGCAGGCCGCCGCCGCGACGGCGACCGCGGCCTCCTTCGAAGCTCTGGACTGAGGGGGACGGCGCTTTCATCCTTTCGAGCTCGAAGCCTGGAAGGATGAAAGCGCCGTCTACAGCCCCGGGAGCCGCGCCTGCTTCGACGCCACCGCCTTGCGGCCTGGACCCTTGCGCGGCGCCGCCTCGCGCGCAGGCCCCATGACCGTCCGCCCGCCGTAGCGCCAGGACTCCTCGCGCTCGCGGGTGACGAGCTGCTCCCACGAGAGCCCGCCGGCCGCCCGCTCGAGGATCCTCGACTGGAGGTCGAGCTTCCGCAGCGCGTGCAGGCGGTCGTCGTTGCCGAGGCGAGCGCGGTCCACTGCCTCTCGCATCACCTTGATGGTCTCGTCGTAGACCTTCAGCGGCACCGGGAAGGGGTGGCCGTCCTTGCCGCCGTGGGCGTAGGAGAAGCGCGCCGGATCGCTGAATCGCGAGGGCGCACCGTGCACCACCTCGCTGACCAGCGCGAGGGCCTCCACCGTGCGCGGGCCGACTCCCTGCACGAGCAGCAGCTCCGAGAAGTCCTCGGGTCCGCGGTCGGCCGCGGCGGCGAGGTTTCCCCTGAGCCTCCTCAGCACGACATCGCTCTCCCGCACCTCGTGGTGGGCCGGCAGGGCCAGGTGCGGCAGGACCGGCTGCGCGGCCGAGCCCCGCGCCTTGCGCAGCAGCTCCACGACCCCGTCCGGCCCGTCGTTCACGAGCTCGACGCTCGCCTCGCGCGCCTTCTCCGCGCGGTGGTCCACGAGGTTTCGCACCTGGCCGCCGCCCTCACCCTCGACTGCGCTGTGGGGTTGGTCCACGAAGCTCTCGAGGCCCTCCGAGAGCCAGTGGTAGCGCCTGGCCTCGCGGCGCTCCGGGGCCATGCCCTGCTGCACCACCGCCCACTCACCGTCATCGGCGACCACGAAGCTGTGCAGGTAGACCTGGAAGCCGTCCTGTAGCGCCGCGCTGTCCACCTTCGCGACCAGCCGGCTGCAGCGGGCGAGCGCGGCGCCGTCGACACCGGTGCGCTCGCCCACCGCCGCCAGCTCTCCAGGAGTCTTTCGCGAGTGGCGCCCCCTCCCTCCGCAGACGTGAAGCCCGAGATCGTCTCCCACCGGCTCCAGCCCCCTCTTCAGCGCGCCCACCACGCTCGTGGTGATGCCCGACGAGTGCCAGTCCATGCCCATGACCGCCCCGAAGGACTGGAACCAGAACGGGTGCGCCAGCCGCCGCAGCATCTCGTGCGGCCCCCAGCGCAGCACTATCGCCTCGGTGACGAGCCTCCCGAGCACGGCCATGCGCGCGCCGAGCCACTGGGGCACGCGGCCCCCGTGGAGGGGGAGCGAAGCGCTGCCTGTTCGCCTGGCCATGGGCCGACGGTGCCTGAACGTTTGTGCGGTGTCAAGCTACAGTGGAGACCGTCTCCTCCAAGCCTTCGAGCGCTTCGACCAGCCCGCCGGCGGAGCGATCCCGCGGAAGTGCTCTTGTATGTCTACGAGCAGCAGCGCGGTGCGGTGCGGGTCGAGGTCGATGGCCTTCTTCATGCCGCGGACCCTATCCCATGCGGCCGGCTCCCATCACGCGCTCGCGCCCATCGTCACCTGCGTCCGGCTCAGCGCATCCCGACCACGGTCGTGCCCTCGGCGCGGAAGAGCCAGCACACGCTGACGGCGTTGCAGTCGGCGCCGCTGCAGGAGCTCACGTTGAAGCCGACGATCTGGGAGTCGTAGCCGCCGAAGAGCTGCGCGAGGAGCGCCGCGGACTCCGACACCGGCTTCGTCGGGTTGAGCACGAGGTTGAGGGCATTGCAGTAGGAGGCCGGCTCGGGCACGTTGCAGAGCTGCTGGAGCCCGATGACGATCTGCTCGAGGGTGGCGTCGCTGAAGTAGCCGGTCACCATGCCGTCGTCGACCCGGAGGCCCGGGGGGTCGGCGGAGATGCGCCCGCGCACGATGCCCGAGCTGATGACGATGGTGGCGTCGAAGTCGTCGGTCAGCGAGAAGGTGATGGGGACGTCGGTCGCTGCCGTCTCGAAGTAGCCGTTGGGCTGCAGCGGCGTGTTGGGGAAGAAGACCTGGGAGGGGAGATCCGGATCGTTGTTGAGGAAGGTCGACTTGGAGACGACGAAGCGGTCGGTCACTCCCGGGGCCTCCTGGTCGCCGTAGAGGAGCTGCAGGTGCACCGACGCCGGCAGAATGCTCACGCCGTCCCATCCGTCGGCGTGCACCAGGAGCGTCATGTCGATGTCCCCGGACTCGTCGGGGTGGAGCAGGGACGAGAAGTCGTCGCCCACGAAGGACTCGATCAGCGAGAGGCCGCTGCCTTGCTGGCTGCCCACCAGCCCGCAGCCCGCGGCGGAGCCGGCGGCCGCGTCGTCGGGGAAGTCCTGCCAGGTCCACCGGCCGGCGGGGTGGAAGCTCCTGGTCCCGGGCGGCGTGGTCGTCGTGTCCGCGGTGGACCCGAGGTCCTGCCAGCTGGCAAAGTCGGGAGCGCCGGTGCCGGTGTCGCCGAAGCCCGGCGGGAGGCCGCCTGGGTTCGCTGCGGAGGCGTCCGTGCCGGGGCCCGTGGCGATCGGGGAGTTTTCGCTGCTGCCGCATGTGGCGAGGAAGAGGCAGAGCAGGGCGGCGGCGGCGGGGCGTAGTCTGTGCATGGTGTCCCTGGGGCGGTCGAGTGAAACGGGCGCTCCTATCCCACAGCTGCTCCTGTCAGTCCAACGGGCGCGAGGCCCCGCACGACTTGCCGGCGATCGCCCGAGCGCCTAAGTTGGCGCCTCTCCCGACGCCACGGAGGTAGCGGTGAGCGTATTGAGCCGACGGGAGTTCCTGGAGACGCTCGGAGCGGGCGCAGCGCTGGTAGCGGTGCCCCACTTCTTAGGCTGCGCGGGCACGTCCAAGATGGTGCCCCCGGCTCGGACCGAGCCCGGGAGCGCCCACACGACCTACTTCGACCGCTTCGGCGTGGACTCCGGCCTGCTGCAGCGCGTGCAGGCCCGGGGCCTGTCCCGCGGCGGCGACTTCGCCGAGGTCTTCTTGCAGCACAAGGTCGAGCACTGGCTCGGGCTGGAGGACGGCGAGGTCAACCGCGCCTACTCCACGATCTCGCTCGGCGCGGGCATCCGCGTGCTGAAGGGGGACGCCACCGGCTTCGCCTACTGCGAGACGCTCACCGAGGACGCGCTCCTCGCGACGGCAGCCACCGCCTCGGCCGTGGCCGATGGCCCGCCCGCGCTCGAGGCCCGGCCCCTGGCCGCGGTCCCGGTGAAGAGCGGCTACCGGCTCGAGGTGCCGTGGACGGAGATCGGGGTTCAGGACAAGCTGAAGATCGTCGAAGAGACCGACCGCCAGGCGCGCGCCTTCGACCCGCGCATCGTCAAGGTGACCGTGCTCCTCGCCGACGAGACCTCCCGCATCCTGGTGGCGGACTCCGAGGGCCGGCTGGTCGAGGACGACCAGCCCATGGGCGCGATGCGGGTGCGCTGCACCGCCGAGCAGGACGGGAGGACGGAGACCGCCGGCGAGAGCGCGGCCGGGCGGGCCGGCCTGGACTACTTCGGCCCCGACACCGTGCGCCGGGTGGCCCGGGAGGCCGCGAGACGCACCGTCGCGCTCTTCGATGCAGCCGAGGCCCCGGTCGGCGAGCTGCCGGTGGTGCTGGCGCCCGGAATCACGGGGATACTGCTCCACGAGGCCATCGGCCACGGCATGGAGGCCGACTTCAACCGCAAGGGCACGTCCATCTACGCCGGCCGAATCGGGGAGCGCATCGCCCCGAAGGGCGTCACCATCATAGACGACGGGACCAACCCCGTTATGCGCGGGTCGATCAACATCGACGACGAGGGCGCCCATACGGAGCGCACGGTCCTGGTCGAGGACGGCATCCTGCGCTCCTACATGCACGACCGCATCTCGGCCAGCCACTACGGCCTGCCGACCACGGGCTCGGGGCGCCGCCAGTCCTTCCGCTTCCCGCCCAACCCGCGGATGCGCAACACCTTCATGTTGAACGGCCCGCGCGCACCCGAAGAGGTGATCGCCTCGGTCGACCGGGGCCTGTACGCGGAGATCTTCTCCAACGGCCAGGTCAACATCGGCGCCGGGGACTTCACCTTCTACCTGACGCACGGCCGGCTCATCGAGAAGGGCAAGCTGACGCGGGTGGTCAAGGACGCCAACCTGATCGGCAGCGGCCCGAAGGTGCTCGAGCAGGTGGACATGGTCGCCGACGACCTGGCCTTCTACAACGGGGCGGGCTACTGCGGAAAGGACGGGCAGCGGGTGCCCGTGGGCTTCGGCCTGCCCACGATCCGGGCCGGCGCGATCTCTGTCGGCGGGAGGGGAGCATGAGCCGGGCACCCTTGGATGAGGCCAAGGCGGCGGTGGCTGCCGCGACGAAGCGGGGCGCGCAGGGCGTCCGGGCCAGGGTCGTACGCGCGCGCACCAGCCGGGTGGAGTGGCGGGACGGCAAGCTGGACCGCATGCGAGAGTCCACCAAGCTGGTGCTGACCGTCGAGCTGTACGTGGACGGTCGCTACTCGTCGAACACCACGAGCGACCTGCGACCGGATGCCGTCGGCGCCTTCCTCGACGAGGCGGTCGCGATGAGCCGGGTGCTGGCGAAGGACGAGCACCGGCGGCTGCCGGACCTGGCGCGATGCGGAGGCCGACACGAGGGCGACCTCGGGATCTACGACCCGGCGGGCGCACCGGAGATGGCCGAGCGCCGCCGGGTGGCGCGGGACGTCCACGACGCGGCCCGAGCCGCGCCCGGCCATGAGAAGATCATCTCGGTCACGGGCATCTGCTCCGACAGCGTGAAGGACGGCGCCCTGGTGACCTCGAGCGGCGTGGAGGGCACCCGGCAGTCCACCGACTACTGGCTGGCGGCCACGGTCTCGGTGAAGGGTGAGGGGGACCGCAAGCCGGTGGCCTGGGACTGGGCGGGCTGCGTGCAGCGGGCCAGGCTCCCGGCGCTGGAGGCGGTCGCCGGAGAGGCCACCCGCCGAGCCGTGCAGGAGATCGGCGCTCGGCGCGAGGAGAGCCTCCGCACCGGCTGCGTCATCGAGAACCGCGTCGTCTCCCGCCTGCTGCGGGGCCTTCAGGTGGCCATGTCGGGCGACGCCATCCAGCAGAAGCGCTCGTTCCTCGCCGACCGGCTCGGGCAGGCCGTCGCCAGCCCTTCCTTCGACGTCGCGGACGACCCGCTGCTCGCCGGCGGCCTGGGCTCACGCACCTACGACGGCGAGGGCATGACCGCCGTCCGCCGCCCCCTCTTGGAGAAGGGCGTGCTGCGGAGCTTCTTCCTCGACACCTACTATGCCAACAAGCTCGGCAAGGAGCCGACCACGGCCGGCACCTCGAACCTCGTGTTCACCCCGGGCAGCCGCGACCTCGCCGGGCTGCTCGCGGGCATGGGGCAGGGGATCCTGGTCACGGGCTTCTCGGGAGGAAACAGCAACCCGGCGACCGGCGACTTCTCGGTCGGCATCCGCGGCCTGCGCATCGAGGGCGGCAAGGTCGCCCGGCCCGTGGTGGAGATGAACCTCGCGGGCAACCACCTGCGCTTCTGGAAGCGGCTCGTCGAGGTGGGGAGCGACCCCTTCCCCTATGCGACGACGCGCTCGCCTTCCCTGCGTTTCGAGGATGTGCAGTTCTCTGGAGCTTAGAGTCTTGGGGCTCAAGTGGGGATACCTGAGCCTCCTGCTCGCCCCACTGCTCGCTCTCGCGTGTGCGGACGGCTCGGCTGGCGGGCTGGTGCCGGCGGAGGCACGGGCGGCGGTCGACACAGGACAGACGGCGCCGGTCTTCGCAGGGACGGACGCTACCTCGACCGCCGACACCGAGGGCGGCTTTGCCGCCGACAATGCGCCGCTCCTGCCGGACCTGGCCGGGGGAGGGCTTCCGGATGCGGGCGGTGGAGCTCGGAGACCGGACGGGCAGGTGGGCGGGAGCGGAGATGTGGCGGTAGCGGCGGACGTCCCCCGGCCCTCCGGCGATGTGCCCTTTGCCGACAACGGCCACGCTCTGCCCGATCCCGGGCCGGATCCGGGCTCCGCGGTAGCTGACCCCGGCCAACCCTCCTCCGACGATGGCCCCGTGAGCCTGCCGGACGACGCCGCCGTCGCCGGTGACAGGGACGTCGCTCACCGCCAGGACTCCGGGCCCGGCGCGGAGTGCAGCTACCACAGCGACTGCAACCCCGATCGCGTGTGCGCGCACTGGAGAAGCCTCGGCAAGAGGGTGTGCAGCGAGCCCTGCGCCGGTCCCGGCGACTGCCGCGGGGCCCAGGTCTGCCGAAAGCTGCCCGGGAGCGCGAACGTCGCCTACTGCGTGGAGCCGGCGCTCGGCGAGCGCACCGTCGGCGGCCTCTGCAGCGACGACGACGACTGCGCGAACGGGCAGTGCGTCGACGGTGAGTGCGTCGCGCTCTGCCTCGGCGAGGCCCAGTGCCCCGAGGCCGAGCGCACCTGCGAGATAGTCGGGAGCCTGGCGGAGGGCACGATCTCCGGGGCGTGCACCCAACCCCTCGAGGGCAGCCTGCCCAACGGCGCGCAGTGCACGCTCGACGGATACACCCACGACGGCTCCGTGTGCGCTTCGGGCCACTGCGACCTGCTCCTCACGCTCGGCCTCGGCCCCGCCTTCTGCGCGCCCCTCTGCAGCAGCGAGCGGGACTGCGCCTCGAGCCAGGAGTGCGGCGTGGTCCTGTACGCGGCCAGGCAGAACCAGGGCTCCACCCCCTTGAACGCCGAGTGGGCCCCGGGCACCCGCGACGCCATCATGGGTTGTTTCACGGAGGCCGACGGCACGCACCACCTGCCGACGGGCTCCGCTTGCACCCACCCGCGACAGTGCGCCGCCAACAAGTGCCTGAACCTGATCCCCGGCGACCCGAACGACTACTGCACGGGCTACTGCGCGGGCGACGAGCACTGCCCGGCGGGCATGCGGTGCAAGCTCAGCGCCGTCACCCTGGCCGGCCGCTGGCTCCTGGCCGCGGGCGAGGCGGCGACCACGGAGTGGACCTACGTGCGGATCTGCATGTTCGAGTAAGGTCGAGCCGGCCCGGGCACCCCCGCAAAACGGCGCCCTACCGGCCCGCGCGGCGACGGGCGGCCAGGCGCCCGAAGAGCAGCGCGCAGATCAGGCCCAGCGCGGCAAACCCTGCGAGGGCGCCGAAGAAGTACTGGTGCCCCAGCGCGCCCGGGTAGGTGTCGGTGAGGTAGCCCTGCAGCGGGCCCATGAAGATGTCCGGCGTGTATCCCACCACGCTGACCAGGCCGGCGGCGGTGCCGGTCAACGCCGCGGGCACCCCGGCGTCGTCGAAGATGGCGAAGTAGATCCCGCGCAGCCCGAAGACCGCCGCGCACGCCGAGATCACCGTGGTGAAGAGCATCCACGGGGCCGTGGGCTCGAGGAGCCCGAGCGCCACGAAGCCGTCTACGAGCACCATGATGACGAAACAGACCACGATGGCTCGAACGCCCCCCACCTTGTCCGCGATGACGCCCGCGCCGAGGGCGGCGAAGGGGCGCACCCAGAAGGCGAGCGCGGTCACGTTGGCCGCGCGTACATCGTCGAATGCGTACACATCCCTCGCCAACAAGCCGAGATCGTCCATGCCCTTGTAGCCGGTGTAGGCGGTCACCACGATCATGCCCTGGAGCCACACGGCCGGGTTCTTCAGGACGGTCAGGACCTTCTCCAGGGAGAGCGCGTTGCCTCCCCTCGTCGGGCCCGGCTCCTCCTCCTCCGGCACGCAGAGCCACACGAGCACGCCGGCGACGGCCGTCATGGCGGTGAAGACCCAGATGACCTTCGTCAGCGCTTCGGTCCGCTCTTCGAGGGTGGCGGAGGAGGCGTCTTCGGGCAGGAGGGCTCCGAAGACCACCACGGTGATGGAGGCGAGGGCGGCCGCGAACAGCCCGCGCCCACCGTCGAGGATACCGAAGGCCTTCCCCTGGTCGTCGTCACCGCCCCAGGCACGGGTGCCCCGGATCATCGCCGCCCAGAAGAGCAAGATGGTGGTCATGCCCCAGAAGGCGAAGAGGATCTTCAGCCCGCCGACACCCGGCACGGTGGCGTAGAAGACGCCGCCGGCGGCTGTGAAGAGGAGCGCCGTGGTCATCATCACCCGCGCCGAGAATCGGTCGGCGAGGGTGCCGCCGGGGAAGTAGGCCAGCATCGCGACGACTCCGTAGAGCGAGAACGCCGCCCCGAGCTGAAGGTTCGTGATGCCGAAGACGTCGAGGAGCGTCGGACGGAAGACGCGGGCCACCAGAAAAGGCAGGCCGAAGATTGCCTCGCCCGCTACTACGAGCGCGAACATGTTGGCGAATCGTCTCATGGTCGACAGCCTGCGTCCGGGTAGGTGCGCGCCGGACAATAGAGGATCAGGTAGGGCCGGTGCTCGCCGCGCTTCGGGCGACGCGCCACAGCAGCGCGCCGGCGGCGGCGGCGAGGGCGATCAGCAGGACGCCAGTCAGAGGGCGACCGAGGAGGAGGCTGCCGACGCCGAAGTTGAGGGCGAAGAGGGCGACCAGGCCGGTCACCCACTGGCGGAGGGCCCTGCCGAGGAAGCCGCTCGGGGTGATGCCGTGGCGAAGGCAGACCTTGCGCCAGCCGGGGGAGCCGGGTTGCACTCGGCGGACGAAGTCGGCGAGGCGCTCGTCGTCGGTGGGCGGGGTGAGCAGGGTGACGGTGAGCCACACGGCCGTGGAGATCCCCACCGTGACCAGGAGCTTCCAGGAGTAGAGGAGATCGGGGTGGGTCCACTGCAGCCAGGTGGCGACGACGCCCGACGAGACCATGCCGCTGAGCTCGGTCCAGGCGTTGGCCCTCCACCAGAACCAGCGGATGATCCAGGTGAGGCCGGCGCCGCTCGCGAAGGTCAGGAGGAACTTCCAGGCGGCCACCACCGAGTCCATCTGGAGCGAGACGCCCACGGCGAGGGCCAGCAGCAGGGCCATCATCAGGCGCGACACGGTGACGTAGTGGGCGGCGGGCGCGTCCTTCACCAGGAAGCGCTTGTAGATGTCGTTGACCATGTAGGACGCGCCCAGGTTCAGGTGCGTGTCGATGGTGGACATGAAGGCGCCGATGAGACAGACGACGCACAGGCCGAGGAGACCTGCCGGCAGCACGCGCGCCATCATGCGCGGGTAGGCCATCTCCGGGTCGTCGAGGGGACCGAGGAGCACGAGGCCGGCGAGGGCGGTGAGGATCCAGGGCCAGACCTGGAGCGCGTAGTTGGCCACGGCGAAGAGCATGCTCGCGCCCACGGCGTCTCCCTCGCTGCGCGCGGAGAGCATGCGCTGGATGTGCTTGCCGCCTCCGTCCGCGTACTTGTGCGCCCACCACTGCACGAGCAGGTAGGTGAGGAAGACGGACAGGGGGAGGCCGGAGTCGGCGTCGAGGCTAGGCGTCAGGTCGGTGACCGTGGAGGGGACGTCGCTCCGCGCTGCCAGGCCCTCCCGCAGCCCGGTGAGCCCGCCCGCCTCGCGCACGGCGAAGAGCGCGAGCAGGATGGAGCCGACCAGCGCCACGAAGTACTGCACGAAGTCGGTGAGCACGACGCCGTAGAAGCCCGACGCCAGCGTGTAGATGAAGACCAGGACGGTCGCCACGGCCAGCGCCAGGGTCGGGTCGAGATCGGTTACGCCCGTGAGCACCTTGCTCAGGGCGAGGAAGACCCAGCCCATGATGAAGGCGTTGAAGATGACGCCGAAGTAGAAGCCCTTGAAGAGGCGCAGGAAGGCCGCCGAGCGCCCGCTGTAGCGCAGCTCGATGACCTCGGCGTCGGTGATCACCCCCGCTCGCCGCCACAGCCGCGCGAAGAGGAAGGTCACCAGCACCGCCGAGATGCCGGCCGACCAGAAGAACCATACCCCGCCGATGCCTTCCCGGCCGACAAACCCGGTCACCGAGAGCGGCGTGTCGATGGAGAAGTTGGTGGCCGCCATGGACACGCCGATGAGCCACCAGGGCATCGAGCGCCCGCCCACGAAGAAGTGCTCGATGGACTGGCCGGCGCGGCGAGCCATGCCCAGACCTACGCCGAAGATCGCCGCCAGGTAGACGATGATGACCACGTAGTCGATGGTGGCCAGGGTGCGCATCAGCACTACCTACGGCCCGGGTGGGAGATCGTGCAAGTAGGAGGCGGGGAGGGGCGCATCCGCAATCTGGCTTTCGTGTCGCCGACCGGCACGAGTCGGAGGATCGAGACTCACCGCCTCGCGTGTGATGGTCGTGGTCTTCTCGAGCAGCTCCAACAACTCCCCGCAGGTGATGCGGGAGGTCGAGCGCGCGGTTCAGAAGGACGTGCTCGTCGTGCCCTTCCGCATCGACGCGGTCACACCCTCGCGCGACATGGAGTACTTCCTGAGCTCGACTCATTGGCTCGATGCGCGCACGGGTTCCCTCGAGATCTCCGTCGAGGAGCTGGTAAGGACGACCGCCGCGATCTTGGGTCGCGGTGCGCAGGGCGACCGGCCGCCGGCTGAGCAGGCTCCGGGACCGGCTCCGCGACCACGAGCCGCCGGCCGGCGTCGTGCCCTGTTCTTGATGCCCGCGCTGCTCCTCCTCATCGGGCTGGTCGCGTTCTTCTCGCTCCGCAAGGGCGAGCATGTCGTCCCCGTGGGCCCAGCTGCGATCCGGGTGCTCCCGGTGTCGGACAACACCGAGGGTCGAGTTGCCGGGTACCTCGCGCTCAAGCTCGAGCGCAAGCTTAGTGAGTGTGCATCCTGAAACTCGCGTTTCAGGATGCAGCGATTAGCGGTTAGCGATTAGCGGTTAGCCGGAATGCAGTGATCTCAGGTGCCTGGCTAACGGCTAACAGCTAACGGCTAACAGCCCCCGTCCTGAAACGGGAGTTTCAGGACGGGAACTAGTGAGCTTCTACACAACGCGGGCGCTCGCGTGTTTGGCCGCTCCGTCGCCGGGCCTGATGCGACCGAGGTCGATCTGCTGCTGCGTGCCAGCATCGGCGGCACGCGAGAGGCGTTGATCGTCGCGGTCTCCATCGAGAGCGGGGCAGGCGAGCAGCTCGCCATGACGGAGCTCGAGGCGCCCCTCGAGGAGCTGAGGAAGCAACACAAGGTCATCCCGGACACATTGGTGGCTGCCCTCGACATCGATCCGGCGACCCTGGCGCTCAAGAAGACGGCCAGGCCCCCGACCGATTCTACCCTCGCGTTGCTCTACTACTTCGCGGCGCGGCGCGCGCACGACGCCGGAGACCGAAAGGGCGCGCTCTCCCTCCTCGACAAGGCGGTGGTGGTCGATGCCAGCTTTGCCATGGCTCACTGGAGCGCTGCAGAGCTGCACGCTGAGGAGGACGCGGTGCAACAGGCGGACAGACGCCGGCGTAGAGCGCAGGAGATCGACCCGGATCACCCTCGATGGCCGATGGCTGACGTAGCCAAGCAGGCGCGCTTCCTGCCCAATCTGATGAAGCTGCTCGCCGCGTCCGAGGAGCGGGTGCTCCACCCCGGCCTCTGGTACCGGAGCGTTCGTGCGGAGAGCTACGGCGTGCGCCTGGATGCGGTCCGGGTGGATCCGGCGAGGCTCAGGGTGAGCGTTCGGGAGCAGCGAGACGTGCACGGCAGCACCCTCAGCGCTTTCCTTGAGGCGCCAAGCGACCTGTTCTCCGTAAACGGTGGCTTCTTCCACATTGACAGCCAGCACCGTCTCACTCCCTCCGGTCTGGTCGTCGTCGACGGTGTGCAGCGAGCACCTCTCAGCGATGCTGGGTCGGGTGTATTCACTGTCAGCCCGAGTGGTGTCGACATCGTCTCGCGGGAAGCAGCCGCGGCGTTGGCGGACACGACCCACGCCCTACAGTGCGGCCCTCGACTGGTCGAGCCGGGCGGTGTGATGGGCATCTACTCGAACGACCATGACCGCCGCAACCGCAGCGCCATCTGCCTTCGCAACGGCGACCTCCTCTTCGTGGTGGTGAGCGGCGAGCGCGGCGTCGGTGCGAGCCTCTACGAGCTGGCGCAGATCCTGTCGACACCCGAGCGGGCAGGCGGCTTCGCTTGCGAGCGCGCGCTGAACCTCGACGGCGGCGCGTCAACCCAGTTTGCTCTCAAGGCCGGCGGTGTCGAGGCCGGCGCCTCGGGGTCGTGGAGAGTGCAAAACGCGATCGTTGTCTCGCGGGGCGACGCGCCCTGAGGCTCACCGCGGCCGCCGAAGCCCTCGTTCGACCCGTCGCACCGGAGCTGGCGACCGAACTGAAAGGCGGATCAGCGGAACGTGCAGCATCTCAGCGGGTGTGTCCGGGGCACGAGATGATGATACCTTTGGGGAGCCATGCCGGAGTGTCCCACCCACAGCGACGTCTCGCTCGAGTTGACCAGCCGGGGCTGGTACTGCCCCTACTGCGACTGCGTCGTGCTCCGCGGCGACTCCGCGGCGCTGCCGGGCATCGACCTCGAACGGCTCCCTGCCTTCTTGGCCCTTCCGCTCGCCGCCTGGGCCGCCGAGAACGACCCACGTGAGCGGATATGGCGGATCGTAGAGGCTGTCGAGCTGCTCGTGCGCTACCTCGTCGCGATAGGCGTTGCCGATTGGGTGCGGCGCGGCGGCTTTCCCCCGGAGCTGCGGGCGCGCCTCGCCGGCCGCATGGAGCGACCCAGCTTCGGCGCCTGGATAGGGGTGACGCGCGGGCTACTCGGCGGCGACATCGCCGGCGCGCCCGGAGCCACGCCTCCCTCCGCCGTGTTCTCGCGCGCGCAGCACGCCTGTCAGGCCCTCGCGGCTTTGGCGGGCCGAAACGACGACTCACACGAAGAGCGGCTGCTGCCGCTGCGAAACCTCATCGCTCACGCCGGCGTATCGTGCGAGGAGGCGAGACGACAGCTCCGGGACTGCGGCCACGAGCAGCGGGCTCTCGAGCTGTTTCGCAGCGAGCAGGCCTGGCTCGGAGAGCACCTGGTCTTGTACGTCTCCCGACCCGGCCGTTACTTCCAGCTTCGCGGGCCTCGACCGGAGCCCAGCGCGGCGGGACCGTTCGGAGACGAGATAGGTGAACGGCTCGACGCTTCGGCCGGGAGCGTGGTGCTGCTGAGCCCCGATGGAGAGCTGCTCGACCTCGGACCTCTCTGTGCCTTCGGCGTCCCCGAGACCGGGCAGGAAGGTGATTACGCTCGCCGCGGTCTTGCTCAGGTTCCCGAGGTGTTCATCCGGGTCAAGGCGGCGGCCTTGCTCTACCGCGCGATCGGAGGCGAACCTCCCGTAGCCGAGCGCTACGACACTCTCGAGCGCTTCCGCACGCTCTTCGGTACAACATGCGCCGAGCCTTCGACCGACCGCGCCGAGCCGATCGACTCCTGGGCGGAGCTCCAGGCGGACGACGCCGGGCGCGTGGGCCGCGAAGCCGAGCTGAGCCACGTCGTGCGCACCTTGGCCGAGGCGCACAGCGGGGTTTTCTGGCTGCCGGGCGCCGCCGGGATCGGCAAGAGCGTGCTCGTCGCGGCGGTGGCTTGCCACAACAAGCTCCGCGGAGACCCGTCGAAGATGCTCGTCGTCCCACATCGCTTCCGGTTGGGGGACGCCCGCTGCACGCGCACTGCCTTCTTGCGACAGGCGATCTCGTCCTTGCAGCGCTGGTGGCCGATCGCGCGCGGGCTTGCAGGCGAGACCTCATGCGATCTCCGTACGGAAGGCGACGAGGCACTCGAGCTGCGCCTCGGCGAGCTGCTCTCGCGGGTCGCCGCCCTGCCTCCCCGCAGTCGGCACCGGCTCGCCCGCGCCCCGCGGGTGCTCTTCGTGCTCGACGGCCTCGACGAGATCGCAAACAGCGACGAGGGCATGGCGGAGCTCCCGCTGCGGCACCTGCGAGAGAACACGATCTGGCTGCTGTCCGGGCGCCCCAAGGCTGGTCTGAACGAGCAAATGAGCGCGGCAACACAGCTGTTTCCGTCCGAGAAGGGAGGCCCGGGCGGCTTGCCGCCGATGTCCGATGCCGACATCCGCGCCATGCTCCTCGAAGGCGCGGAAGGGGAGCGTCTCGCGCTGCTGGCGCGCGACCGCGAGGAGCCCGATCGCGTGACCAATGACGCGGTCGAGGCGGTGGCGAGGCGAGCCGCGGGCCTGCCGGTCTACGTCAAGCTTGTGCTCGACGATCTGTTGACGGGGAAGGTGCGCGTGGATCGGCTCGACGAGCTGCCCGCGTCCCTGGAGGCCTACTACGAGGAGCTGTTGCGGCGGTGCGGCATCGATGACCTGCAGCAGGTGTTGACGCCGCTGTTGGCGACGCTGGCGCTGGCCGAGGAGCCGCTTGACGGGGAGGCGTTGGCCGCGCTGCTCGCGAAGCGTGGCCTGCTCGAAGCGGGGCCCGAGGGCCTGACTCTCGTTCGCAAGGCGCTGAAGGCGGCGGGCGCGATGCTGCGGCTCGCCCCGCTTGCCGAAGGTGGGGTGGGGCTCACGCTGTATCATGAGAGCTTTCGCAAGCACGTGTGCACGAGCGAGCGGACGCGTCAGGCCGTGCTCACCGCGGCGAGGGCCATGGCCGTTGCGGTCGGGGCCTGGGACGAGGCAGGGCTCGAACCGGCCCGGGCGCACCTGTTCCGGCGCGGGGTGGGCATGTTGTGCGCCGAAGGTGAGCCGGCGACGGCGGCGCGACTGCTCACCTCCCTCGACTACCTGCGGTGCCGGCTGCGCTTGCTCGGCCACGACGGCCTGCGAGGGTTGTTCGCCGACTTCGCTTCGCTGTCGCAGCCGGGCTGTCGTGCCAAGGGAGACGCTCCGTCGGAGAAGCAGCTCCCGGACGAGGTGCGTGCTCGGGTTGGGCAGTACCGCCGCTTTCTCTTGCAGCACGGGCCCTATCTGGCCTGTCGCCCGGACGCAGTCATAGCGCAGGCCCTCTTCGATGCCGACTTGCCGGAGGTGCGCAGGGACGCCGAAGCGATCGCCGCCACGGCCGGGCTGCACCTGAAGCTCGCGGGCTCGGCGAGGCAGCGGCCGGGGTCCACCGGCTCCGCGGAGCCCGGGGCTCCTTCAGCGCTCCTCTGGCACGACCCGACCTCCACTCCGGCGGCGATCGCCCTCTCGGCCACTGGGCGCACGCTGATCACGGGCGACGCCGACGGGGCATTGAGGGCGCTGGATGCCGATACGGGCCTCGTGGAGCGCAGCTACCTCACCTTCGGCGAGGCGATCTGGTCGCTGGCGGTCACCCCGGATGGGAAGCGAGTGGCCGTGGCCCACGCGGGAGGGGCCGTGGGCCTGTGGGACGTCGAGGCAGGGACCTATCGCCCCTTCACGGGGCTTTGGCGGGTTCGCGTCGTGAGTCTGCGTGAGGCTTCCGACAACCTCACCGCCTACTTTGTCGGGTTTTCGGACGGGACCTTCGCCATGAGGTATCGGGGCCTGCCGTGGTGCCGGACGCGCACGGACGAGGAGGTCGCCGCGGATCCGATTGACCGATTGGCGCAGCAGCGCGTCAGTCATCACATCGAGCTCCTCCCGAGTGGCTGCATCGTGCTCGGAGGTGCCGGCGGCCGCACGATCTTCGACCCGGCGGGCGAGCCGCAGTCCAAGGCGACCGCCGTGCTCGACCTGGAGCCTGGTCAGACCGCCATCAGCGGGCACCTCGACGGGGCCATCCGCGAGTGGAGCATCGAGACGGGCGAGGAGCTCTCTCTGCTCCGTGAGGGCGCGGCGATCGTCTACCTCGCCCTGACACCGGACCGGCAGACCCTGCTCGCTGCGACCGCGGACGGCCTGATCGGCGAGTGGGATCTCGCGCGCCGCCGGAGAGCCCCGCTGCTGGAGCGTCAGGGGGACCGGCAGCGCTCGGCGATCGTGGAGGACGGCTGCCGTTGGGGTGCCTCGTGGCACGACGGCGACCACACCGTCTTCGCCATGTGGACGAAGGCGGAGGACGGCCACGTGCGCTGCCGGAGCGCCAGCACGCGTGATCCGAGCGACGAGCGCGACGCGGCAGGCGGGATCGCGGCCGTGTGCAACAGCTTTGTAGTCGGCACTGCCGAAGGGGCAAGGGTCGCGATCTCCGATGACGGCTCGCAGCTTGTTGCGGCCGGAGGCAACGACTTCCAGGGTTGCAGGGTCGCGACCTGGAGTGTGGAAGCGCCAGAGGACCCGGAGCTCCTCGTTGGTTGCCAGCACAAGCCTACGGCGCTCGCCCGCGGGCCGGATGGCTTGGTGTCGGTCGGCACAAAGGGCGGCGAGGTGTGTGTGTGGGAGGCGATGACAGGGCGAGTGGCCGCTCGAGAGGATCTCGAAGGGAGAGTCATGGCTCTGGGCTTCTCCGACCGGCGGACCCTGTTGCTGCTTCACGGCGCCTACCTCGAGTGCGCCAGAACGGCGAAGCTCCTCCTGGGAGACGGCGCGAGCGTAACCAGCGGCACCACGTTGAGCTGGCGGGCCACAGGCTACCGGGCCGCCGTCACCCGGCGGGGTACCCTTGTAGTGTTAGGGAGTTACGACTACGAGGTGGGGCTCGCCGAGATCGACCCGGACCTCCGCTGCCTGAGATCCAACCGCTGCGACATGGGTCTGGGAGCTCAGTCAGTTTCGGCGATGGCGCCAGCGCCCGACGCGGGCCACGCGGTCCTGGTGTGTCCAAGGAGCGGCATCTACGCGGTGGACGAGGAGATCTTCACGGGCCCGGCGGGACCAGCGTCGCAGGCGGTGGCAGCAGCGCCTCCCTACAGGGAGCTCAGGCTCGCCCGCGAGGAGCTCGTCGTCGGACGGGAGGATCAGGCGCTCGAGCGTGGCAGGGAGCGGTTGGCGGTCTGGGACGCCACATCGTGCCGGATGCTCCACTTGACGGAGCTCGACGGTAGTTTGGCCGACTGGACCGTTGCCGAGGGGGGGAGCGCAATCCACGTGCTGCCGGCCGACGACGGGCCGGCACATCGAGTACGGCTCTCAAGGGAGGAGGGGGTGTACACACCCTTGTGGGGGCCGCGCTCAAACCTCCTCTTGGGGCTTCAGTCAGCCCTCCTCCTGGGCTTGTGGGTCATCGCGCTGGCGGGATACGTGCCGGTTGTGCTTCGGCACCAGGAGCTCCTCCGGAGTCAACAGCTCTGGATGGAGGTATTCTCAGATCCGGCTGTCTGGTGCGCCCTCGTCTGCTCGGTGTTCCTCTGCCTGTCCTACTGGTTTCGCTCCAACACTCGGCGATTGGTGAACCGGACGATCCTTGGCATGCGCATTCGTCGGATCCGCGCGCCCGCCCGGATCGGGCGGCGCGCGAAGGGAAAGAAAGGGCTGGCGCTGTCGAGGAACGGCCGATGGGCCGTCGTCGCGGGCGACGGGCAGGCGACGGGATGCGTCACGAAGGTGCTCGACCTCTCCTCGCGCTCAGCCGGCCGCCGCAGAGATGCGATGCTCGTTTCGCCGGCCGGGTTGCACTACGCGCGGATCGACAGTGAGGGCCGGTGGCTTGTCGTCTTGGGGAAGTACGGTGATCTAGACACCGTGTTCCTCGACCGGCCCTGGCCGCATCGCTCCTGTCGCCAGGATACGCCGCGCGGAACGGGGGGGTGGGTGGTCTTCGAGCTCACCGAAGCCGGCCTGCTCGTCTTCCGGACCGTCGACGGAGGCCTCGAGCTTCGACTGGCGGACCACCGTCTCTGCGAAGCCTCGCGCCACTTCGAGCTTCGACGCGGCGATGGGGCCTGTCCGTGGAAGAGGGCGGGCATGTGCCCTCTTGCCGGCGGGGAGAGTGGACCCCTGGTGTCGGACCCGCACGGTCCGTGTACGCTGAGCCTCAGGGCGCCATCTGAGCCGGCGGTGGATCGGCCGCCGGAGTCCGGTGACACCAAGTCAGTTGCTGTCAGGCCCTCGTTGAAGTTCGGTCACCTGGTGTTCAGCCGCGGGCAGGAGATGGTCGCGACCGCGAACCGGGAGACGATCTCGGTTTGGACCCTGCCCGAAGGGAGGCTCGTCGCGCACCTCGAAGGACACACGGCCGCGGTGAACGACGTCGCCTTCAGCTTCGACGGAGGCCGGCTTGCTTCGATCTCGGAAGACCGGACGCTCCGCCTATGGGACCTGCAGGAGGCTTGCGAGCTGACCTCGCTGCAGCTGCCATCGCGGCCGGCGTGTTGCGCAGTTACCCGCAAGGGGAGGATCATGGTCTCGCTGGTCGAAGGTCAGGTGCTCTTCTTCGGTCTCGATGGCGCGGATCCAGCGAGGCAAGTGGGGTAGGGGCCGACCGGGGATACCTGCCCCCTCCCTCTCACAGGATCTCGAGCAGGCCTTCCTCGAGCCGCGCCTCGAGCACGGTGACGACGCCGTCGATGTCGAGGATGTCCGTGGGGTCTCCTCCGCTCTCGCGCAGCAGCTCGCGGACCTCGTCGAGGGCGCGGGCGGCCTGCTGCATCAGGGCCGGATCGAGCATGATGCTCTGGTCGTTCCTGTTGTTGGTGGGCAGGAGGTAACGCACGCCGACGCCGTCGCGGCGCGCCATCTTCGCGAAGGGCACTATCTCGTCGAGGTTCTGGCGGAGGATGACGAAGCTGTAGCGGAGGGCGCAGCCGATGCCTCGTCGGCCGGTTCCTTTGCGCAGGGCGTCGACGTTCCTGCGGATGCGCTTCCAGTCGATCCCGCGGTTGACCTCTTCGTAGGTCTCCGCCGTGGCCGCGTTGAAGCTGATTGTCAGGGCCGAGAAGGGCACGTCGCCGTATCGATCGAGCTGGCGCGGCGTGAGGTAGGAGCCGTTGGTGGTCAGGTGCACCCGGAGCTGGGGGTAGGCCGAGAAGTCGTTGTTCTCGAGGAAGCCGCGGAAGATCTTGGAGGCGAGGGGCTCGCCGCCGTTGGCGTCGAAGAGCATCAGGCGGTCGAGCCAGGGCTCGAGGCCGGTGTAGAAGGCCTCGCCGAGCTGGTCCTCGGGAGGGCCCTTGTCGACGCAGCACATGATGCAGTCGTAGTTGCAGTGGGAGGTCACCGCGATGCAGAGCTCGGTCGGGGGCTGCTCCATCTGGGTGTCGCCGCGCATCATGGCCTCGACGACGGCCACCTGGTTCTCGACGACGACCTCCGAGCCGCCGCGGAGCGTCAGCTCGGACGGGCGGTGCGAGCCGCTCGCCAGCACCGGGCAGGATCTCCTGCAGCCGGCCGGGTGGCCGCCGCCGGTCATCTGGCGGCGCACGGCCTGCAGGTGCTCGCTGTTCCAGAGCTCCTTCGGGGAGACCTCGGGGCCGGCCCACTGAGCGTTCGTGAGGTAGTCGGGGCAGCAGGGGCCGTAGAAGCCGTTGGAGGTGCGCTCGAGGCGGGTCCAGGGGAGGGCGCAGGGCCACGCGGGGGTTTGCTCTTCGGGCAGCACGTTCTTGAGCTGGATGACCTCCTCGGGGTGTCCGACGAGGAGCAGGCGGGCACGGTCGGCCCAGCTGGGGAGCTTCTCTGCAAGATGCGCCGAGTCATCGGCATCGAGGCGTGTCGTGTCTTGCAGGGAAGCTCTCGCCTCCACGGGCTCCTCCCCTGGCGGTGTGTGCTCGAGCCTCACGGGCACGAGTTCATCGGCGCCGAAGCGCTCGGCGTAGCCACGGGAGACGCCGCCGCACAGGGAGCGCACGAGACAGCTCGAGCAAGCCTCCGCGAAGACGGCCGGCTCCGGCGCCCTCACCGATCTGCCGCCGCCGCCGTCCCCGAGCAGCAGCGCGCTCCGGAGGCGGCGACCGAAGAGGCAGAGCGGCGAGCCGCACTCCGACTGCAGGTCTACGAGCTCTGGCCTCTCTGCGGCGAGGCGCAGGATGGTCTCCATGGCCGAGAAGGAGGGCGGATCGCGGGACTCCTCAGGCGCCTCGCCTGGCTGGATCGACTCGACGCGCACGAGCAGCGGACCGCGACCGCGAGCTACCACCGCCTCGGCGACGGCCTGGAGGTCCGAAAGCGACGCCGCGTCTCTGGCCCTCACGCGGAAGTCGACGAGGACCTCGACCTTCGCACGGGAGAGGGTGGCGATGGCCTTGTCGAGGTGCGCGAGAGCCCACTCGCCCGCGCCGTCGCCGGGGAGGGTGTCGAGCACGAGCAGCACGATCTCGAGGGCCTCGCGGGAGCGGCCGAGGCCCTTCAGCCAGGCCGCGTGCAGGCAGCGCGGGCCGAGCAGGCGGAGCTGGACCTGTCTCCCGCTGGCCGCGTGGCAACGATCGACGAGATCGCCGAGCAGGCGGTGAGGCTGGGACGTTCGTATCTCCACGGCACCGGCGGCGGCGCCGCCCCGCGCGGCCTCAGCCATGAAGCCTTCGACGAGCTCCCGCGAAGCCTCCGGGTCGCGCGCGCACTCGTCGAGGTCCAGGGAGAGCGGACCGTGCGGACGAGGGCTCATCGGTGGGACCTCAGAAGGGTTGCAGCTCGTCCAGACCGAAGTGCTTGCCGTAGGGCGTCGGCACGCCGAGGCAGCGGTCGGTCATGGAGCACTCCTTGCAGCGCTCCGCCTTCACCCAGTCGCCCGACATGTCCTCGTAGGCGGTCTCGCCGGGGCGCACCTCGGGGCGGTGCGTCGCGGAGGCGCGGTGCTCGGTGGAGACGAGGCAGAGCGGCACGGAGGCGTGGGTGCTGCTGACGAGGGGCTCGACCTCGACGCCGAGCTCCTCTGCGCGCTCGATGGTCGCGGTGACCACCGGAACGAGCTCGGAGTAGCGCACCAGGAACTCCGGGGCATCGGCGCGGTGGGGCGGGCATATGAGCGTCGAGAAGTGGAGCACCGGGAGCGGGCCGCCTTCCAGGAGCTTCGGCAGCTCCTCGACCATCTCGGGGAGGTGGTTGAGGTTCGCCGAGGTCAGGACGGCGTTGACCACCACGCGCCGGCCGAGGGCGAGCAGGTTCTTCAAGCCCTCGATGGCTCTGGGGAGCTGGCCCTTGCTAGCGGTGCAGCGGTCGTAGATCTCGGCGTCGGTGGCGTGCACGGAGACGAAGAAGGCGAGGCGATCGTCGTCCGGGAACACCCACTGCTGCTTCTGGCGGGGGCGGGCGTTCTGAAGCAGAACGCCCCTACCGCGGGAGTTTCGTGCCGAAACTCCTTTGCGCTCGGAGGCGAATGCGACGGCGTTCGTCTGCACGAGCACCCTGTCGAGCTCAGCCTTGCCCATGATGTAGCGCAGCTCGTCCATGAAGGTGCGGCGGAGGGTGGGCTCGCCCCCCGTCAGGGTGACCCGCGCTCCTGGCATGTGCTCGACAACCCAGTCGACGCAGGCGCGGACCAGCGCCGGCGAGGGCTTGCGCGCGGGCGGGGGCGCCGAGCAGAAGGGGCAGTCCTGGTTGCAGTCTGGGGTGAGGCGGAGCAGGACCTCGGTCTCGATGCCGTCGGGGCCGTGGGAGCGGTCGAGCTGGGCGAAGTCGAAGCGCCGCTCGAAGCCGCGGATCGGGTTCTCCTCGATCTCGCCTGCCGAGGCTACGCCCTCGAACCTCGTCGTCGTGTCCAGGGTGGCCTCGTTCACCTCGACCACCACGCGGTCTATCTGCGCGCGCACCTCGTCGCTGAGGTCGCGCACCCCCTGGTATCGCACCAGGAACTTCGCGGTCGTCTTGTAGGCCTTCGCTCCTTCGACCTTTGGCCTGAACTCGACGGTGAGGTTGGGGCGGCCCTCTCCCTGGTCCAAGACGACGTCGAGGTCGTCGTCGACGGCGAGGACCTGGAGGGCGGGCACCCCCGCCTTGCGGATCCGGTCGAGCAGAGACTCCATCCAGCGGGCGACCTTGTCGGGCGGCACGGCGCCCGCCTGGGCTGCTTCAGCCGGGCCGCCCGCTTCTTCGGCGTCGCCGGGGCGGCCCGTGCCTTCCACGCCCGGCGGAGGCTCGCCGGGGCCCTCGCGGCCGTCCTTGCGGCGGTGCCTCTCCTCGGCCTCGCGCAGCTCCTGCCGGCGCATGGTGTTCACCACCGAGTCCATCAACGCGAGGAAGCCCTTGAAGCCCAGGAAGGGCCGGTCGTAGAGGCAGTGGCGGTAGTTGGAGGGGAAGCCGAGCTCCAAGGTGGCGGCGCTGCCCTGGACCGAGGTGTCGCTGTGGCCGATGAGCAGGTTCACCCCGGACTCGCGCATCCTGCGGCCGAGCCACTCCGACATCTCCTTCTGCCGCGGGTAGATGAGGAGCTCGATCTCCTCGCCGAGGTCATCGGCGAGGCCGCGGGTGTGGTTGGGCTGGTTGGTGATGGCCGCGAAGCTGATCTTCGCTCCGACGAGCTCGCCGATCTCCTTGATGCCGCGCGCCATGTAGGGGTCGCCGACGAAGCCCCAGCGCCTGTTCTGCAAGAAGTAGGGGAGCACCCACTCGAGGGCGGGGATGATGCGGGAGAGCTCCTCGTCGATGACGGCCTCGGCCTGCTCCTGCCTGCCGAGCTCGTCTGCGATCTGTCGCAGCCAGCGCTCGGAGGCGAGCAGCCCGAAAGGCAGCTCGGTTTCTATGAGCTTCGCGCCGACGCGCCTGGCCACCCAGCGAGCCGCCCGGCGCCCGTAGGGCATGGAGATGACGACGCCGGCGTCCTTGACGGCGTGCAGGTCCTCCAGGGTCTTTCCTTCGAGCCAGATGGAGACCACCTCGAGGCCCAGGCCTTCGAGGAGCAGCCTCAGGTCGCGCACGTTGGCCGTGCAGTCACCTTCGTTGCGGTCGAAGAGGTTGCCGACGATGGCCACCTTGTTCGGGTCGGGCTCGCCGCCTTCGATGTCGAGCTGGCGCGCGAGGGAGACCAGCATCTCCTCGTAGCCGTCGAGCCAGTCGCCCGAGAGGGACTTGCCCTTGACGTGCACGATGGGCTTGCCGGTGGCTACGTGCACCTCGTCGCAGATGCGCTCGTAGTCTGCGCCGGTGATGAAGGCCATGGGCATCGAGGTCAGCACGACCCCGGGCACGGCCTCCTCCTCCGCCATCTTCATCAAGAAGTCCCGGATCGGCGCCTCCCGGGAGGCGGTCATGTGGACCGGGTGCAGCGCCGTGTTCGCGATGCGGTGGTAGCCCGAGACGTTCGTCAGCGTCGACAGCCAGTCGTGGTTGCCCTGGACGTACTGCGTCTTCATGTGGATGCAGTCGGGGCCCTCCACGAGCACGTAGAGGTCGCGAATGGCGTTGGCGCCCAAGAAGACGCCGAGCATGTAGGTCTGGACCAGGCGCTGCGAGAGATCCGGCTCGCCCTTCAGCTCGGGGGCGGAATCGGCGGACGTGCCCTGGCCTCGGAGGTCGTGCTTCACTGGTTACCCCCACTGGCGGCCGTGCGGAGCCCCGTGCGGGAGCGTCCGAGGTGTCGCCGGTATCGGCGGTAGAAGGGAGTCTCGCAGATGCGGACCAGCCTCTCGACGGTCCGGATGGCGCCCGGCAGACCCACCTCGAAGTGCTGGAGGGTGAAGCGGGACTTGCCCGTCGAGCTCAAGCGCCAGTCGTAGACGTGGTGGCTCAAGACGGCCTCGCAGTCGGCCGAGGCCAGCGCGTCGCACATCTCGTCGAAGGTCTTGATGGCGGTGACCGTGTTCGTGTGCCCGGCCTCGAAGAGGCCCTCGACCTGGGCGACGAGCTTCTTGCCGATGGACTCCTCGTCCACGTGGAGGATCACGTCGATGCCGAAGCCGGCCTCCTTGGCGAAGGCGAGGGTCGGGACGCCCCAGGTCGTGCCCGGGTCGAGCACGTACTGCATCTCCTCGCCTCGGATCACGAAGCCGAGGCGGTGCTCGCGGGCCTTCTTCGACGCGGCCTCCCAGGCCTCGCCGTAGACGGAGGCGTAGCTCTGCCAGGCGACGGCCGGATCCGGGCCGCCCTCGAGCTTCTCGGCGACGGCCGTCAGCCAGGCGTGCACGCCGTCTTTGCCGTAGGGCGCCGCCGGCGTGATGCTCGGGATGCGGCTGTCTTCGCGGATCTGCTCGTAGAGGTGCTCCCAGAGCCGGTTCGGGTAGAAGACGTTGAGCGCGGCGCCGGGCAGGCGCTCGATGCGCGGCACGTCGATGTCGGGGAGGAGCAGTACGTTTCGGCTGATGCCCGCGGCGGAGAGGAGCTCGACCATCTCGTTCACGTCGCGCCGGTCGGGGAAGCCGATGAGGTTGATCGCCCGCGGGTTGCACGCATCCGCCGCCTCCTCGGCCGCGAGGCGCTTCGTGACGAGGAAGTCGGTGAACACGTTGTTCATCGAGGTGGGCGTGACGGTCAGGTAGAGCAGCGGGATGTCGGTCTTCTGCCGGTACTCCTTGACGACCGACTCGACGTCCTCGCCGATGACCGTGGGCACGCAGGTGTTGGCGACGAAGATAGGCTTCTTGGCCGGGTTCGGGCGCTGGATGACGACGTCGAGCACCTCCCGCAGCTTCGTCGGGTTGCCCATGATGACGTCCTGCTCGTTCAGGTCGGTCGCCACCATGGAGTCGCCCTCGGACCAGTCGTCCTCGGCGTTGGTGGTGTAGGCCTCGGCCTCCGCGGCGGAGAGGCCGGCGGTGCGGTGTCGGTTCTCCCAGGGCAGGTCCACCATGGGCACGGCGTCGACGGGGCCGTGGGGGTTCACGACGAGGCACTCGTTGTCACAGTGCTGCACGTTCCTGAAGAACTTGCCCATGTTGACCGAGTCGAGCTGCCCGCGGGCGAGCTCGCCGCCGGCGAAGAAGTCCGAGAAGGAGTCCCGGGCTCCCCAGGTGTCGAGCTGGTTCGAGGGGTGCTGGTGTTCGGAGGATGGGAGCTTCAGGCCGGGATCGCCGAGCTCGGGGTCCTCGGTGAGAAGGAGGGCCAGGGTCTCGATGGTCAGGTTCGCGAGGCCTGCGGGGCCGTGCGCGCGGACCGCCCTGGTGAGCTCCTCGGGCAGGTGCTTGGCCTGGTAGGTGACGCCGAGGTGCGGCGTGCTCACGAAGTAGCCGCGCTCCGGGTTGGGCCACTCGATGGAGAAGCTGACGGGGCGGTCGCCGTCGAGGATGAGGGCGAGCTCCACGTGGTCGGCTATCCAGGCGACGGCGTCGACCTCGATCTCGAAGGGGACCTTGTCGAGGCCCAGCATCTCCACGAAGCGGGCCTTGGAGGCTGCTCCGCCGGCGCGGCGGGTGCCCTTGAGGCTGCGATGGGCGGCCTCCGCCTCGGGGTTCTTCGGGGGACCCTCGCCGGGACCGGGCCCGTCCGCTCCGGGGTCGCCTTCGCTTGGCGGGCCGATGCCGTCGGCGTCCTGCGGCGGCTTCGGGCTGGTCACCTGCTTGAAGTCCGGGTCGTCCGCCATCGTCGCCAGGATCTGCGGCAACGTGGCGTCGGCGAGGCGGACGATCATGGCCCGCGGGATAAGCTTGGCGAGGTTCCCGCGGAGGCCGTCTCCGCGATAGCTCAAGACGAGGTGCTTCGTCTGGGCGAAGCCGGGGCGACCGGGTGTGCGGTGCCACACCGACACCAGCAGGCCCGTCCCCTCGCCGGTGTCGATCCTGACCTCGATGTGGTCCTTGTCCCAGGCGACGTCGGTGATCGTCCCGAGCTCTCCGGCCTTGTCCAGGCCGAAGGCCCAGGTGAAGAGCTTGACGCCGGTGCTGCCGCCCTCGACGCGGGCGCCGGCGAAGCGCTGCATCAGCTCCTTTGCGTTGCTCACTCTCCCCCCCAGTCAGCCATGAACGCGAAGAACTCTTTGTCGGTCATCGGGGTGGGCGTCTCGATGGTCTTGGTGTCCATCTCCGCGACGGCCGCCCCGAGCCCCACGAGCGCCTTGGCCGCGTTGGACTCGGGCCTGTACTCGACGATTGTCTGCTTCTTCTGCTCCGCCTTCATGATGTCTTTGTCGCGCTCGATGACGGTCAGGACCTGGGTTCCGATCTTCTCGGCGAAGCGCTCGATGGGAGTGGTGTCGACGTCCTGGCCGCGGCAGTTGATGACCAGGCCCGCGAGGACCACGCCGTTGCGGTGGTAGGTCTCGACCGCGCGGGCCACGTTGTTGGCCGCGAAGATGGCCATTGGCTCCTCGGAGACGACGATGAGGAGCTTCTCGGCGAAGCCCTTCCTCAGCGGCGCGGCGAATCCCCCGCAGACCACGTCGCCGAGCACGTCGAAGACCACGACGTCGTAGTCGTTGGTCAGCAGGAACTCGGTCTCGTCGAGGTACTCGATGGTGCGCGCGACGCCGCGCCCGCCGCAGCCCAGCCCCGCCGGCGGGCCGCCCGCCTCGCAGCAGTGGATGCCGTGGCGGCCGAGGTTCAAGATCTCCTGCGTGAGATCGGCGTGGGGGTTGTCCCCGAGCACGTCGAGCACGGTGCGCACGTCGTCCTGGCCGTCGAGCAGGCGGATCGCGGAGTCGTGCTTTGGGTCGCAGCCTATGTGCAGGACCCGTTTGCCGCTCTGCCCGTAGTAGGCGCTAAGCGCGGTCGCGACGACGGATTTGCCGACGCCGCCCTTGCCATAAATAGCTATTCGCTCCATGGAGCTTCGTCCTCGTTTGTAGCCGTGACCGGTGCCAGGTTGGCAAGAGTCTCATAACAGTCCGGTTTAATCATTGCTTCCCGAGGCCTCCTCGGCCATCTCGCGCAGCGCGAAACGGAGGCGGTGGCCGAGGGCGCGCAGGACGCGTTTCTGTACCGGGCTCTCGATTGGTTGGTCCTTGGGGTGGGTGAAGGCGAGCGGGCCGATCTTGAAGAAGCAGCGCTCGCCCGGCTTTGCAGCCGAGATGATCAGATCCACCTTCTCCTGCCCCGCGCGCACGCGCAGGGTGAAGGCGGTGGCCCCGAAGGGCTCGAGGCCGAGGACCGTGGCGCCGTCCGGAAGGGCCCCTCGCTGCACGGTCCGCGCGAGCACCTCGTCGAGGAGGGCGCGCAGCCTGAGCATCTCGGGTGAGGCCGCCGGCGTGCCCGGGGTGGCCTCCTCGCGGGAGGCGACGTTCATGGTGGTGGCGCGTGCTTGTCCGAGGCGGCGCATGGCGAGCACGCGCTCCCAGAGGGGCACCTGGAAGGCGCCGCCGTGCCACCAGACGTAGGCGAGGGCCGAGAGGTCGGCGATCATGCTGCCGGCGCGCAGCAGCACGAGGCGCTCGCCTTCGTGCACGAGCTCGTCCGCCTGAGCCGCGTGCTCGAGCTCGCGCAGGGACGCCGTCCGGGCGCCGGGCCTGAAGGTGAAACGCTCGGACACCTCGGAGTCGGGCCGCAGCTCGATGGCCGACATCTGGCCGCGCAGCACGATGAGCCAGGGGTTTTGCATTCCGGCCGCCCGATCCGCGGCCGCCTTCTTGCCGAAGAGCTGCTCGAAGAGCTCGCCCTCGCGGGCTACCAGGTCGACCGTGGCCTCGCAGGAGGTCGAGCATGGCACGTAGTTCGCGAGCAGGGTGCCGCAGCAGGGGTTCATCTCGGGAGCGCAGGGCCCGGGGTCCTTGATGCGCCGCGCCAGGGTCAACCAGCAGTAGTCCGAGCGGGAGAAGGGCGTCTCCTCGTGGGCGAAGGCGCCGGCGCAGCAGGCCGGGTAGCCCAGCTCAGGCCCGATGGCCGCGATGGCCCGCGCCTCCTCCTCGGCGTTGGTCGCGGCCTCGCAGGCCTGGGCGAGCTCCACCGCCTTCTCTACCCGCGCCGGGTCCGCGCCGAAGAAGACCTCGCGGATGTCCTCGCTGGTGCCCGAGCGCCGCCTCACCTGCACGTAGGGGAAGACCGGGTTGGAGCGCCAGGTCTCGACCTCCTCCGGCTTGACCGGCTCGACCTTCACGACCGGCTTCAGCCCGGCTTTGCTCAGGGCGACGAGGTACTCCGGGTCGTTTCCGGAGCCCGCGTGCTCTCCCTTGTCCT
>CAZQPP010000027.1:0-1088 GCA_964594295.1 uncultured Myxococcales bacterium
ATGCCTGAGCTAATGGCTAACGGCTAATGGCTAATCGCTTGTTCTGGGACTAGTCAGCCTCTATCTCGAGACGCCGGAAGCCCATGTTGTAGTAGGCGGCGTCGAAGTGCCCGCTCGAGAGGGAGGAGACCGCCCAGCCGCCCAGGCCGTCCTCGTCGAGGTACTTGGAAGGTACCACCACGTTGTAGCCGGCGTGGTAGTCCTCCTTCCACTTTCCCTTCCACTCCTGCACCGACACCCTCGTCCAGGGGCCCCAGGGCTCGGGCGCCTCGTAGAAGATCCAGACGCACACGGCCCGCGAGCTGTAGAGGTAGCGCCCGAGCCGAGGGATGTAGACCACGTGCCCTTGCGCGATGGCGCTCTGGTCCTTGCAGAACAGCTCCTCGTCCACGAGCACGCTCTCTCTCTCGGCGATGTCGGCCGACCACACCGGCTCTCCGCCTTCCATGCCGGCGAAGAGCTCCCAGCGCTCGCGGTCCAGGATCTCGTCTCGGGGCACCCGCGCCAGGAGGAGCTTCTGCTGCAAGAAGCCCTCCGAGAATCGCCAGTTGTAGTCCAGCCCGTAGACGTACTCGTAGTCGTCCCGCCGGTGCTCCTGGCACTTGCCGTAGTCCAGGAAGAAGCCCGTGGTGAAGACGTGGTCGCGGAACATGGGCTCCTCAGCGTCGTACTCCCAGGTCCTGCCGTGGTCCCTGGTGACCGACACCGAGGCGTAGGGGGCGTCACCGAAGGGGTCGTCGGCGAGGCCGTTCCTCAGGTTCTGGGAGAAGAGGTAGATGTCGCCGTCCACGCAGGTCAGGCCGGTGGGCTTGCGGTTCAGGGTGGGGTCGTCGCCCCAGAGGCCGGCGATGGTGGCTCCGAATGCCCCCGTGGGGGTGATCCCGACCAGGTCCGGCGGGTGACCGGCGACAGCGGCGAAGACGATGTCGGAGACCATGTCGCCGAAGCCCATGCCGTCGCCGATGGCCGTGTAGATCACGTAGTACTCACAAAAATTAAAAAAAAAAAGATCCCCTGTCCAGTAGGGGTGAGCCTCGTGAGCGAGGCGGTAGGTGATGTGGTCCTCCACCTCCACGCCGGTGATCGGG
>CAZQPP010000027.1:1119-30711 GCA_964594295.1 uncultured Myxococcales bacterium
TCTCGCCGGCGTCGGTCACGACCTCGTGCTCGCCCGGGAGGTCGCTCGGCCCCCCGGCCTGGTGCGCCCCGCGGTCCGCCGTCCCTCCGTCGCCGAGCTCACGGTTGCCCTCGCCGCCGCAGGCGAGTAGAGCGACGGCCAGGACGAGCAGGATGATGGTCCGCAGGGTCGGCATGGCGCCCTCGCTAGTCGGTCCCGTGCAGCACCTCCCGGTGCTCCTTCCCCTCCGCGTCGTAGATCACGAGCTCCCTGCTCTCGGCGAACACCGTCTCGTCCAGGTCGCAGTAGAAAGACACGCTCTCGCCCGGGGCCACGGTCTGCTCGCCCTGGGGCATCAGGTTCCTGATGCGGCGGGTCTCCGTGTCGCCGACGAGGTCGAGGTGGCTCTGCACCGTCACCGGGAAGTCGCCGGTGTTCTTGAGCATCACCTCGAAGTTCTGGTCGAGCAGCTTGAAGCTGCAGCACTTGACCGCGAAGATGTCGCAGACCGCCGAGTCCCAGATGACGGTGATTTCGAGCATCAGGTGCCTGGAGCGTCAGCTGCCGGCCTTGCCCAGGATCGAGATGCAGCTGATGTTCGCGAAGGGGAAGCCGCCGAGGTTGTGGGTGAGGCCGTAGCGGGGGTCTTCGAGCTGGCGGTCTCCGGCGCGGCCGTGAAACTGGAGGTACATCTCGTACATCATGCGCAGGCCGGAGGCGCCGATGGGGTGGCCGAAGCACTTGAGGCCGCCGTCGACCTGGCAGGGCACGCCGCCGTCGAGGTCGTAGAAGCCGTCCATGACGTCCCTGACTGCGCCGCCACGCTCCGAGATGTGCAGGTCCTCGTAGGTCACGAGCTCGGTGATGGAGAAGCAGTCGTGCACCTCCATCATGCTGATCTGCTCTCGCGGGTTGGTGATGCCCGCCTCGTCGTAGGCGGCCTTGGAGCACTTGGTCGTGGTGATGAAGTGATCGCCGTCCCAGTCGTCGTAGGCCATCTCCTCGCCGCTGCTGAGCGAGAGCTGGAGGGCTTTGACCGTCACGGGGTCTTTGAAGCCCATCTCGCGGGCCTTCTCGACGGTCGTGACGATGGCGCAGGCGGCGCCGTCGCTGACGCTGCAGCAGTCGAACAGGCCGAGGGGGTGCGCGATGATGGGGGCGGAGAGGATCTGGTCGACGCTGACCTTCTTGCGCATGTGTGCCTTGGGGTTCAGGACACCGTTGGCGTGGCTCTTGGCCGACACGTGGGCCATGGCCCGCTTGAGCTCGTCCATCGGGATGCCGTGCTTGGCGCAGTAGGCCGAGGCGATGAGCGCGAAGGAGCCAGGGGCGGTCACGTTGGGCCACCACAGCCAGGTGAGCGAGCCGGCGCTGGAGCCCCAAGAGGGGAGACCTCCGTAGCCGGTGTCCTTGAGCTTCTCGACGCCGAGGGCCAGCGCCATGTCGTAGGCCCCGGAGGCCACCGCGTAGACCGCTCCCCGGAAGGCCTCCGTGCCGCTCGCGCAGAAGTTCTCCGTCCTCGTGACGGGGATGAGGGGGAGCCTCAGCGTGGTCGAGAGCGCCAGGGCGCTCTTGCCGACGTTGATCTCGTCCAAGCAGGTGGAGAGCCAGGCGGCCTCGATGTCCTTCTTCTCGACGCCCGCGTCCGCGAGGCACTCGTTGAAGGCCTCGACCATCAGCTCCTCTGCGCCGACGTTCCAGCGTTCGCCGAAGCGGGTGCAGCCCATGCCGATGATGGCAACCTTGTCCTTGATTCCTGTCGCCATGACTACCTCCTCAGGCCTTGAAGAGCTTCTCGATGAGCTGGGACTTCATGAGGTCCCCCTCGATCTTGAGCTTGCCGGACGTGTAGGCCTGCATGGCCTTGAGCTTGCCCTCCATGAGGGCGAGGAAGTCTTCCTCGTTCATCAGGATGGTCGTGGTGGGGCTGTCGTGGGCTCCCCTGGTGACCTCGCAGGCCTGGTCTTTGACGGTTACGTACCAGTCGCCGCCGCCGGCGCCCGAGATCTTGTACTGGAAGATCACGTCTACGCCTGCCGCCTTGTCGGCCTGGAAGGCCCCGGGCATGGCGTCGAAGACACCTGCGACCGTGACGCCTCCGTCACCTCCTCCGCCGTCGTCGGCTTTCGGCTCCTTCTTGGGCTTGAAGGCGTCCATCATCGGCCCGAGGGACTCGGTGGCGTTTCCGAACTCCGAGGCGCCCTCGAGGCTCTTGATGGCGTCCCAGCTCTTGAAGATGTCCTCGGGCGTGGGCACGACCCCTTCGGCTGCCGCGACAGCGCCGGGGCCCTGGACCATGGCCGCCCGGCTGAAGTGGCCCATGCCGGCGTTCAGGAGCATGCCGGCCCTGGTGCACTTCTTGGAGGCGAGGTAGACCACGAGCGGGGTGACGAGCTCGGGCTGGGTCTTCTCCTGCAGGTTGTCGGGGAGCACGTCGGTGGTCATGCGCGTGGTGGCCAGCGGGGCCACCGTGTTGACCAGGACGTCGTACTTGCCGCCTTCGATCTCGAGGGTGTTCATGAAGCCCACGACACCAAGCTTGGCCGCCGCGTAGTTGGCCTGGCCGAAGTTGCCGAAGAGGCCCGCCGCCGAGGATGTCATCACGATGCGGCCGTAGCCCTGCTCCTTCATCTTGATGAAGGCGGGCCGGGTGACGTTGTAGGCGCCGTCGAGGTGCACCGAGAGCACCGAGGTCCAGGCCTCTGGGGTCATCTTGGCGAAGCTGCCGTCGCGCAGGATGCCGGCGTTGTTCACCAGGACGTCCACGCGGCCCCAGGTCTCGAGGGCCTTGCTCACGATGGCCTCGCCTCCCTCGCTGGTGGCGACCGAGTCGTAGCTCGCGACGGCCTCGCCGCCGGCCTCGACGATCTCTTTGACCACCTCGTCGGCGGCGCTGGTCGACGCGCCGCTGCCGTCGCGGGCGCCACCGAGGTCGTTCACCACGACCTTGGCGCCGCGCGCGGCAAGCTCGAGAGCGTAGGTGCGACCGAGGCCTGCGCCCGCGCCCGTGACGACGGCTACCTGACCGTCGAAGCGGATCTCGTCGCCGGCCTCCTCGGCGGGCCCGGTCGAGGTGTCGGGCACCGCCTTCCAGAAGTAGCCCGAGAAGCCGCGCTCCTTGTCGTTGTAGCGCCGCCTGAAGACGAGCTTGACCTGCTGGCCGACCGCCACCTGGTCATGCTTGCAGTCGGTGAAGTCGGCCATGAAACGGCCGCCCCCTTCGAACTGGATCATGCCGTAGACGTTGGGAGGGGCCAGGGACACCGAGAGCAGGTCGCCGGTGAAGCTCTTCACGGTGGCGGGGCGGTCTGCGAACTCGTAGTCGTCCTGGCTGCCGGTCGCGCCGCAGGAGGGGTTCACGCAGATGTCCATGCGCGGGAACTGCGGCGTGCCGCACTCACGGCACTTCCCTCCGACCAGGCCGAAGAGCATCTTCCGGTTGCGCCACAGGACCGTCATGGCGGTCTGGGTCGGGGCCTCGGCCCTGATGCCCATCTCGGTGAGCATGAGGTCGCGGAAGCGCTGGAACATCGGGTAGTTCCTGGTCACCTCCTTGTGGTCCAGCGAGCCCTGGACGCCCACCCGCGGGGGCAGCTCCGCGATGGCGTCGGTGACGCGGAAGTAGAGGGCGTCGCAGCCCTGACCGAAGCCACAGGCCAGGATGCGGTCGCCCGGCTTGGCCTTCTCCAGGGCCCTCGAGAGCATCACGAGGGGGTGGGCCGCGCCGGTCTCGCCGCAGTCGGCGTGCAGGTTGTCGGGGACCTTGTCGGGGGTCGCGCCCAGCTTCTTGGCGATCTTCCGGTGCTCGGCCTTGAAGAAGCAGGGGAAGACGAAGGTGTCGACGTCCTCCATGGTGATGGAGAGCTTCTCGAAGAGCCCGTTCACCGCCTCGGGGACGATCTTGGAGTAGCCCTCGTCGCGGACCCAGCGCTCCTCCCACATGTAGTCGTAGCGGTGACCTTCGCCGCGGAAGTGGTCGACGAAGTCGTGGGAGACGGTGTGGCTGCCGAGAAACTCGGCGACCACGTCGCTGTCGCCGACGAGCACCGAGGCCGCGCCGTCGCCGAACCACATCTCGTAGAAGTAGGCGGACTTGGCCTCGCGCTTGTCGGCGGCGGTGACGAGCACGTGGTGCTTGCCGCCCGCCTTGACCGCCTCGAGGGCGGCGATCAGCGCTGTGGTGCCGCCGCGAAGCGAGGACGCGAAGTCCGCCGCCGCGATGTCGTCGCGCATGTTCAACGCGGCCTTGACGACGCCGGCGTTGAGCCTGTCCGCGAAGGGGAGCGTGGTCGAGGCGAGGTAGCAGCCGTCGACCTTCGCCCGATCGAGCCCGCTCAGACAGTCGCGGGACGCCTGCACGGCCATCGTGATGGTGTCTTCGTCCCAGTTGCAGAAGGAGCGCTCGCCCTGGGCCACCATGACGATGGCCGGCGCGAACCAGCCCATGTGCTCGTAGATGGCCATGCGGTCGAGGCGAAGCCTGGGGATGTAGCCGCCGAAGGAGGTGATTCCGATCATTTCCGTGACCTCCTCAGACCTTGAAGAGCTTTTCGATGAGCTGGGACTTCATGAGGTCGCCCTCGATCTTGAGCTTGCCCGAGGTGTAGGCCTGCATGGCCTTGAGCTTGCCCTCCATCAGGGCGAGGAAGTCCTCCTCGGCCATGATGATGGTCGTCGTCGGGCTCTCGTGCGCCCCCTTCTCCACCGTGCAGGTCCCGGCCTTGACGACTACGTACCAGTCGCCGCCGCCGGCTCCGGAGACCTTGTACTGGAAGATCACGTCGACGCCTTCGGCTTTGTCCGCCTGGAAGGCGCCGGGCATGGCGTCGAACACGGAGGCTACCGTCAGGCCGCCGCCTCCCGCGTCGTCTTTGGGCTTCGCCTTGGGCTTCGGCTTGAAGGCGTCCATCGCCGGCCCGAGGGCCTCGACGGCGTTTTGGAACTCGTCGGCGCCGTCCATCGCCGCGATCTTGTCTATCTGCCTGGCCACGGCCTCCGCGGTGGGGATCTCACCTTCCGCGGCCGCCACGGCGCCCGGGCCCTGCACCACGGCGGCGCGGGCGAAGTGCCCCATGCCCGCGGTGTAGATGCCGCCGCTGTCGCCGCACTTCTCGGAGCACATGAACAGGACGATGGGCGCCACGTAGTCGGGGCAGGTCTTCTCGAAGAGGTCGTCGGGCAGCACGTCTTCGGTGAGCCGCGTGCCCGCGAGCGGGGCCACCGCGTTCACTAGGATGTCGTACTTGGCGCCCTCGATCTCCAAGGTGTTCATCATGCCGATGAGGCCCATCTTGGCCGCGGCGTAGTTCGCCTGGCCGAAGTTCCCGAAGAGCCCCGCCGCCGACGTGGTCATCACGATGCGGCCGTAGCCCTGCTCCTTCATGCTCCGGAAGGCGGGCAGGGTGACGTTGAAGGCACCGTCGAGGTGCACCGAGCGGACCTGCTCCCAGCTCGCGGGCTCCATCTTGACGAAGCTCTTGTCCCGCAGGATGCCGGCGTTGTTGACGAGGATGTCGACGCGGCCCCAGGTGTCGAGGGCCTTCGCCACGATGGCCCTGCCTCCCTCGACGGTGGCCACCGAGTCGTAGCTGGCGACGGCCTCGCCTCCGAGAGCCTCGATCTCCGAGACCACCTCGTCGGCGACCATGGACGAGCCGTCGCCGCTTCCGTCGCGCGCGCCGCCGAGGTCATTCACCACCACCTTCGCGCCGCGCTTGGCCAGCTCGATGGCGTAGATCCGGCCGAGCCCCGCGCCCGCGCCGGTCACGACGGCCACCCGGTCGTCGAAGCGTATGCCCTTGCGCTTCTCCCTGAGCTCGGCCTCCTCCTTCGAGAGCCACTCGACGATGCCGCGGTCGATGACCACGTCCTCGGTCTCGAGGTTCACCACTCGGAACAGGGCCTTGCCCTCTTCGACCTTCCAGATCTGGGTCTCGATGGCCTCGCCCGGGTAGAGGGGCCTCGAGAAGCGCATCTTCAGCCGGCTGATGCGCTCGGGCTCGCCTCCGAAGAGGTGCTTGACCACCGCCCGGCATGCGTAGCCGTGGGTGCAGAGCCCGTGCATTATGGGCTTCTCGAAGCCGGCCCTCTTGGCGAAGTCCGGGTCCACGTGCAGGGCGAAGACGTCGCCCGAGAGCCGGTAGAGCAGGGGCTGGTCTACCGAGGGCTGCGCCTTCTCCACGAAGTCGGGGTCGCGGTCCGGGAAGAGGAAGCTCTCGCTCGGCGGCGGCTCCCCGTCGAAGCCTCCGTCCCGGCGGCCGAAGAGCGTGTAGGTGTTGGTGAAGAGCTTGTTGCCGTCCTCGTCGACGGTCTCCCCGTCCGCCACGACCAGGGCTCCCCTGCGATCACCCTTGTCGTAGATGTGGGTGATGGCGCCGGTGGTCGTGATCTTGCCTTCGACCGGGATTGCGGCGTGGAAGACTATCTCCTGCTGGGCGTGCAGGAGCCCGGCCAGGTCGACGTTGGCGCCCGCCACCACCTCGAACATGAAGTCGACGGTGAAGGGCGTGGCGATGCTCGGGACCGCCTTCAGGCGCTCCTCGTAGCAGTACTCCAGCTCGTCGAAGCCGGCGCCAACTCCCAGGGCGTAGAGGACCACGTCCTTCCACGAGTACTCCCGGGTCTTGGGACCGATTGGCCTAGCTACCGCATCCAAGCTCAGTGCCATCCCCGGACCTCTTTCTTTGGTGCCGGGGGAGACTACGCCTCAGCGAAAGCAGGCGCAATAGCCTCCAGCGCCTCCTCCTCGTGCAGCGGAGGAGACAGCTTGCGGGTCACGGGGGGTCGGCAAGATCAACGCACCCCCGGCAGAAGCACCCGAAAGCTCGCCCCGCCGTGCTCGCTGCGTGAGACCTCCATGAAGCCCTCGTGCTCGTCGACGATGCGGGCGGCGATGGAGAGGCCGAGGCCGGTGCCACCCTCTCTGGTCGTGAAGAAGGGATCGAAGACCTTCTCGCGGTTCTCCTCGGGCACTCCCGGCCCGGCGTCGTCGACCGAGACCGTGGCGTAGCGCCGACGCCCGCGCTCCACGCAACCGCAGCGCATGGTCACCGCGCTGCCTTCGGGAGAGGCCTGGGCGGCGTTCAGCGCGAGGTTCACGAGGACCTGAACCAGCATGTCGGCGTCGCCACGGGTGCGGACGTCGGCGTCGCCGCGCTCCCAGCGCACCGCGATGCCAAGGCTCGCCGCCTGCGGCTCGATGAGGGCAGTGGTCCGCTCGATGACCTCGCAGAGGCTCAGCTCCCTGGCGTCGACGGGGCGGGGGCGCGCGAAGGACAAGAAGCGCTCGAGCAGGCCGGCGAGGCGGTCGAGCTCCTGCTGGTGGATCTCGAGCATGCGCCTCCGCGGGGAGTCGGGCGCGATCTCGTCGCCCAGGATCTCCGCCGAGCCCTTGAGCGAGGCGAGGGGGTTCTTGATCTCGTGGGCGAGGCCCATGGTGAGCTGGCCGAGGGACTGCAGGCGCCCGGAGCGGATGAGCTGGCGCTCCATGGCCTTCATCTCGTCAAGGGTGGCCGAGAGCTGGCGAGCCGTGTCCTCCTGGCGCAGGCGCTCTTTGTGCTCGCGGTCGGCGAGGGTGCCCGTGATCAAGGCCACGACGTTGTAGAGCAGGATCTCCAGCGCCTTCTCGATGGGGTTTCCGGGGTCGTGCACGAAGAGGTGCGTGAAGGCGTGGGGCGCGTAGAAGAGGGACGCGGCCACCGAGGCGCCAAGGGCACCTTTGAGGCCGAAGCGGAAGGCGCCGAGCACGATGGGGATGTAGTAGAGGCGCCTGAAGATGTCGTGGAGCCAGTGGTGGGCGGCGCCGGTCGTGTAGTGGGCGGCCGAGATGGCCAGCACCGGCACCCAGAGCCACAACCAGGCCGAGGGCGAGAACAGCCAGGCGAAGCCGCTGGTATCGGTCCGGCGCTTCACCGGCCCGTCTTCGTCAGCGGGATCTCGTGCTTCTCGATGCGGTAGAGCAGCACGTGGCGCGGGATCTGAAGGAAGCGCGCGGTGCGGCTCTGGTTGTAGCCGTTCATCTCGAGGGCGCGCACGATCACGGCCCGCTCGATCTCCTGTAGGGATGCGCCCCCGGCAGGCAGCTCGACCCGGGCGGGCGAGATAGCGAGAGCGCCCTCCTCGTCGCTCCCCTCCCCGGCCTCGTCTCCGCCGGCCGCGACGGGCGGCAGCATGGCCCCGTCGACGACCCGGTCGTCGCAGAGCACGGCGAGGCGCTGGCAGAGGTTCTCGAGCTCGCGCACGTTGCCGCGCCACGGCAGGGCCTCGAGGTGGCGCCGCGACGCCGCCGGGATCTCCCAGGCCCGGCCGGCGCTGCTCCGCTTCAGGAAGTGCTCCACCAGCAAGAGCACGTCCTCCTTTCGCTCTCGGAGCGGCGGCACCACGAGGGGCACGACGTTGAGGCGAAAGAAGAGGTCCTCCCGGAAGCGGCCTGCCCTGGTGTCGGCCTCGAGGTCGCGCGCCGTCGCGGCGACCACGCGCACGTCCACCGCCACCGGCTCGTCACCGCCGACGACGTCGACGGTGCGCTCCTGCAGCACGCGCAGCAGGCGGCTCTGAAGCTCGAGGGGGAGCTCTCCGACCTCGTCCAAGAAGATCGTCCCGCCCCCGGCCATCAAGAACCGGCCCTTCCTCTCGCGAGTGGCGCCGGTGAAGGCTCCCTTCACGTGCCCGAAGAGCTCGTCCTCCAAGAGCTCGCGGGGGATTGCGCCGCAGTTGAGGGCGACGAAGGGGCCGTCCTTGCGGTTGCTTGCCCTGTGGATGCGCCTCGCGAGGAGCTCCTTGCCGGTGCCGCTCTCCCCGCGGATGAGGACCGTGGCGTCGGTGGCCGCGACACGGTCTGCGAGCTCTACGACGCTCTCCATGACCGGCGATCGGAAGAGCAGCGGCTTCTGATCGCTGCCGAGGCGCTCCTTGAGGTCGTGCACCTCGCGCCGAAGGCCCGCGTGCTCGACGGCCCGCCTCACGGTGAGCTTGAGCCGGTCCCGCTCACAGGGCTTGGGCAGGAAGTCGAAGGCGCCCGCCTTCATGGCCTCGACGGCGGTCTCCATGTCCCCGAAGGCGGTCATGACGACGACCACGGTCTCGGGCGCGCGCTTGAGCAGGGCCTCGAGCAGAGCCTGACCGCCGAGGCGCGGCATCTTGAGGTCGGTGACCACGACCCCGAAGGGCTCACCCTCGAAGAGCCGCAGGGCCTCCCGGCCGTCGGCGGCCGCCGTGACCTCGTATCCCTCCTCGGAGAGGTCGAAGCTCAACACCTCTCGGAAGCTCGAGTCGTCGTCGACGACGAGGATGCGAGGCTTCATATGCTCCAGTTGCGCCACCGCCCCAGGTCCATGACGGAGTGAAAGCCCTTCGCGGAGAGCATTCGCCGAGCGGCCGCGCTCCGTGTTCCGGACGCGCAGCATACAACGATCGGCCGGCTCGTCGCGCCGAGCTCCTTCTTGCGAGCCTCGAGGTCACCGAGTGGGATGTTGAGCGCGCCCTCCACGTGGCCGGCGTCGAACTCGGTCGGCGAGCGAACGTCGACCAACAACCCGTCCTCAGCCACCGCGGCCTTCATCGCCGCCACCTGTTCGGGTGAGCGCCGTCCCTTCCGGGAGAGAAGGAAGAAGACCGCGACAATCGCCACGGCGAGCAGGATCGTGCCAAGGTCCATGTCCGAAAGCTCCTGGGCCGGGTGTGGTCGTTCATCGGCGGGCCGCGCTCGAAGATTGGGGACGATTCCGCCGATGGCAAGCGTCCGGCGCCGCCCGTGACGCTCCGCGCGGCTGCTGCTAGCTTCACGCCCATGAGCACGACGCCGCCCTGGGCATACCCCATGACCGGACCCCCGTGGCTGCCGCTCGACGGGGGGCGCGCCCGCTTCGCGGTGAGGCGCATCTGGTGCGTCGGCCGCAACTACGAAGACCACGCCCGCGAGATGGGAGCGGACCCCGACCTGCACCCGCCGACCTTCTTCGCCAAGCCCCCCGACTCGCTGCGTCCGGGCGACGGCCCCGTCGCCTACCCGCCCGCCACCGAGAACCTGCACCACGAGGTCGAGCTGGTCGTGGCGCTCCGTGCGGGTGGGCGCGACGTGCCGCCCGAGCGAGCGCTCGAGCTCGTGTGCGGCTACGCCGTAGGCCTCGACCTCACCCGCCGAGACCTCCAGGCCGCCGCCAAGGAGCTGGGCGGCCCCTGGGAGATGGCCAAGGGCTTCGACCACGCGGCGCCCTGCTCGGAGCTTCGCTCACCGGAGCGCTGCGGCCACCCGGCGGAAGGCAGGATAGAGATCGAGGTCAACGGCGAGACCCGCCAGGGCTCGGATCTCGCGCGCATGATCTGGCCGGTGCCGAGCATCCTCGCGCACCTCTCCCGGCTCATCTCGCTGGCGCCGGGCGACCTGATCTTCACCGGCACGCCCGCCGGCGTGGGCCCCCTCGTGACGGGCGACCGGACCATCTCGCGCATCGAGGGCGTGGGCGAGCTGCGGGTCGACATCGTCTGAACAGCTGGAGCGACGACAATGAAACACACCTGGCTCGGACGCACCGGCGTCCGCATCTCGGAGCTGGTGATGGGCACCATGGCCTTCGGAAACGAGGCCGACGAGGAGGAGTCGGCGAGGCTCTTCGACACCGCCACGGACGCCGGCGTCAACACCTTCGACTGCGCCGACGTCTACCAGGGCGGTCGGAGCGAGGAGATCCTGGGCCGACTTGTCCGAGAGCGCGGGTGTCGCGACGAGATCGTGCTGGCCACCAAGGCCTACTTCCCCACGTCCCAAGACCACAACGCCCGCGGCTCGAGCCGCTACCACCTCGTGCGCGCCGTCGAGGCCAGCCTCGAGCGCCTCGACACCGACCGCGTCGACCTCTTCTTCCTGCACCGCTACGACGACGTCACCGCCCTCGACGAGACCCTGCGCGCCGTCGACGACCTGGTGCGCCAGGGCAAGATCCTCTACCCGGCCGCGTCCAACTTCTCCGCCTGGCAGACCAGCAAGGCCCTCGGCCTCCAGGCGAAGATGGGCCTGAGCCCGCTCGTGGCGGTGCAGCCGATGTACAACCTCGTCAAGCGCCAGGCGGAGGTGGAGATCCTGCCCATGGCACGGGCGGAGCAGCTGGCGGTCCTCCCCTACTCTCCGCTGGGCGGCGGGCTGCTCACGGGGCGTTACGGCGTGGGCAGGCGCCCGGATGCCGGCCGCCTCATCGACGTGCCGATGTACTCCACCCGCTACTCCAGCGAGCAGAACTACCGCGTCGCCGACGCCTTCTGCGCCCTCGCCGCCGAGCTGGGCCACGACCCTGTCACGTTGGCCGTCGCGTGGGTGCGCTCGCACCCGGCGGTCACCGCCCCGCTCATCGGAGCCCGAGACGTCGAGCAGCTCCGCCCCTCTCTCGCCGCCGCGGAGCTCGACCTCGACGAGGAAACCCGGGAGCGCATCACGGCGCTGAGCCAGACCCCTCCGCCGGCAACCGACCGGAACGAGGAGACCAGCGCGCACAACTTCGGGTCGAGGTAGGCGTCCCTCTACGCCGACACGAGCTGCGAGAAGCGCTCGTGGAGCATCCGCGCATCCTTGGGCCTGCCCTCCGGCGCCACGCTGGTGCACGCAAGGATCAGCCGGCGCAAGGGCCGGGGGAGCCTGGCCACGCGGGCATCTCGGCGCAGCGTCGAGCCCTCGGCGTCACGGAGATCCGGCTCCGGGCGAGAGCCCGCGGCCATCTCGGCAAGAAAGACGCCAAGGGCGTAGACGTCGGACTCGGGGCCGACCTCCCTGCCCAGCGCCTGCTCCGGGCTCATGTAGGCCCGGGTGCCCACCGGCGCACCGGTAGACGTCAGGTCGAGGTTCAGGGTCTCGTCGGAGGGCTCGAGGTTCTTGATCAAGCCGAAGTCCGCGAGGCGCAGCTCCCGGTCCTCGGTGACCAGCACGTTGGAGGGCTTCAGGTCCCGGTGCACCAGGCCCCGCTCGTGCAGGTGGGCCACTGCGTCGGCGACGCGCTCGAAGTCGCCAGCGAGCTCGGCCCTCATGCTCTCGTCATCCCAAGGCGCCGCCTCTCCGCAGTCGGCCCGCCTGGCCTCGAGCACGCCGGCCAGGTCCCCTCCGCTGGCGTACTCCATGGCGTACCAGGGGAGCTCCCGCTTCTCGATGAGGCCCAACCCGCTGTCGAAGCAACGCACGAAACCCGGGTGCTCGCCCGCGAGTGACTTCAGGCGGTCGAACTCGCGGCGGAACCTCGCCAGGTCCCTGTCGGTGATGGGGGTCTCGATGACCTTTACCGCCACCTGCTGACCGTCTGCTCGCGTCGCCGCGTACACCGTGGCGAAGCCCCCCACACCTATGACCGCGTCGAGGTGGTTGCCGCCGAGCACGTGGTCCACGAGCCCGGCCCTGCGCGACGCCTGGAGCTCCTCGCTCAGCTCGCAGCCGGGGGGCAGGGTCAATCGCGAAGGCAGGGCGCGCAGCTTCTCGACCAGCCAGTCGTGGCTCGACCGCGCGGAGTCGCAGAGCTCGAGCTCCAGGGCCTCCCGGAGGTCGATGGCAACCGACCGGATGCGCGTCAGGAAACGGCCTTTGCCACCAAGGATGCTCTCGAAGGCGAAGAGGCTCGGGCGCTGCGCCAGCTCCGAGTCCTGCTCGACGAGCATGGGCCACAGCACGAGCAGCTCCGAGCTGTCCGGTGCCGCCACGAAGGGCATGCTCGTGGGCAGGCCTTCGGCGATCTCCACGGTCGCGGCCTGCTCGGTGCTCATCACCCGCGCGCCCATGCACGAGTACACCCGGTACCGGGCCTTCGACCCCTCGCTCAGGGCGGGGCGGAGGAAGCCGAGCGGGTAGTCCTGCAGGAAGTCCACGTGCTGGAGCATCGTCACCAGCATCGGCCTGGCCTCGGCCAGGAGATCCCGCCACTCCGGCTCCGAGAGAGGCAGCGCGCCCGCCGGGTGCTCGGCCAGGTTGCGCCGGTTGACCAGCCAACAGAGCACCTCCTGGTCGAAGGGACCACCGGGGCGGCACACCTCCGGCAGAGGGCGGACCAGCCGGCTCGGGCAGGAGCCCAGGACGCGCGCGACCTCGCGCACCGCGCTCACCCACATGCCCATGGTCATGCGGGTCTCCGACGCCAGGAAGAGGAAGGCCTTGTGGCGCATCACGTCGGCGTTGAGGCGACCTGCCGCCACCGCCGCGAAGATGTCCGACACTCCGAGGTAGACCAGGTAGCGCAGCGTGCGCTCGACCACCGCGAAGAGGGCCGCGCCGCGTGCCGACACGTCCGAGCATTGGAGGAAGCGCCGGTACGCGATGGAGATGGGGGCCGGGTAGTGCACGACCACCGTGGAGGAGCCGAAGGCGCGGTCACCGTGGCGCGGCTCGGGCAAGGGTGGGGGGTGCGAGGGCGGCGCCGGCACCAGCGAGGACGAAGGGCGCGATCGCGACACCGGCGGGGGACGCTCCTGTGCAGGCTCCGGACGCAAGGCTCTGGGCCGACGCCGAACGAGCATCACGAGGAGAGCACCGGCCACGAAGCACAGGATGTTGAGGACCCAACCCGGTACAGAGCTGACAAGCCCGGGTTCGCCAGAGGAGAAGCTCATCGCCAGATAGCCGAATGCCGGCACAGCCCCCAAGATGGCGAGTAGCAGGAGGCAGCCGATGGCGTTCCGGATAGGAGATTCGCCTTCCGGGGCCTCCGACGCGTCGAGATAGGTGTAGTCTACCTCGCGGCCGGCAGGGCCGGGGCTCGACTTACGGGCAAAGACAGGGGTCTCGTGCTCAACGAATCCATCGTCCGGCTCACGCGCCTCGAACACCTCCCAACACGGTCTCACCTCGCCGGGGTCGTCGGCGGTGATCGCCTCCGCGGCGAGCCGCCTGGCCTCGGCAAAATCGGTGCTCAGCAGGCGGCGAAACACGCCCGCGAGAGCGTCCGTGTCCCACTGCTTGTCGAGCGGATCTCCGGGCAGCCCCTGCGCCCGCGACACGCCGATCAAGACCGCCGTTTGTCCTTCGTCCAGCAGCCAAAGGTCTCTGGAGGAGATCATGGCGGAGCCGGAAGACGCGAGCCGCACCGCCTGCGCGGCCGAGGCCACCTGCCCCGCGAGGCGAACCGCCGCGTCCCGCTCCGGTACCCACCCGGCGGCCAGCTTCTTCTGGAGGCTCTCTCCTTCGAGGTAGTCGAAGACCTGGACCGGGAGGCCGTTGAGGGTGGTCGGCTCGTGCACCCGGACGACGTTGGGGTGATCGATGCGCCGGAGAATCCCGTGCTCCCACTCGAGCTCCTCGTTGGACCCGTCGAGCGCAGCCTTGAGCACTACGTGGCGCTGGAGGTCGGAGTGATATGCACGGTACACGACGGTGCCGTCGCCGCTGGCGATCTTCCTCGGCAGGGCGATGTCGGGAGCCCTGACCTCCTCCGAGCCAAGCCAACGTGGGCCGCCCAGGATCAACCGGTCGAGCGAATCACCAGGAGCCACAGCGACGTCGACCCGAGCTTCGGAAGTAGCTGACGAATAATGCGCCCGACGCCCTCTCAGCGAGTCGAAGACGAGGAAGTCGAGGGGCTCGGGCTCTACGCGAAGCAGATGCCGAAGCGAATGTGCTCTCAGCGCTTCCCGTCCCGATTCGTCGCCCTCCAGCAGGTAGGCATCTCCCGGGAACACGACAACACTGTCGAGGAACTCCGACGTTTGCGGAGTGGGAGACTCGCCGCTCAGGTCCAGCCAATGAACCAGCTGTCCTCCATCTGTCAGCCTCCCAATGTCCCCGATCCAGGCCAGGCGCCGCCCACAGAGCAGGTCGACACGCCTGGCGACGAGCCCACCTGTCCGCTCGAGTCGGCCCGCCATCGCGGCAATCCCGGTGCTGCTCAGCGCTCCGCCGTGGGCCCACCGGTTCCGTAGCGCCACCGCTTCGTCGAGCAAGGCTGCTACGCCGGACGTCTCGGTCGCCCGTGAGCCGACGCCTCCAAGGTTCCCGGGAGCGACGCCAAGGCGCTCGGCGTCCTCGACCCCTATGCTGGCGGCGAGATCATCCAGAGCCCGCGCGCACCCCTGATCGCACCCTGCAAGCAGGCCAAGGAGGTCTCTCGACACGGCAAGCCATGCCCCCATGGAGGGGCGATGGAGGCGTCGCGTATGGCTCCAAGCCTGACGAGAGTCGAGGAGCGCCTCCGCCAGCGTGACGATCGCGACGCCGTGCAGCCGAAGGAGCACGTTCCAGAAGTCGATGGCCGCGCCCAGGCGAGACTCGGCCGACGAGGCACTGAGGATCCGCCTGCCCGCGAGCGCCAGCGGAGTCGGAATGCTCTTGCTCGTGACGACTTCGTTCACCGCGCGAGCCTAGCGCGGCGCGCTCACGGAGAACAGCGACGGCACTCCCTACTCGCTGCCGTCGAGCCAGCCAAAGTACCTCGCCATCCAGTACGGCAGCAGATAGTCCGCCGGCGGCCGGACGAAGGTCGGGTTCGCTTCGCACTTCTGGTGCTGGTAGGGGCCTGCCCACCACAAGAAGGTCCGCGCGCAGCGCTGCCACACCGGGACGGGAGCCCTGGTGAGGAAGCGGCCCTTGAAGCGGCTCTCGCAGGTCTCGTCGGTGGGGAAGAGATCCTCGCCCACGTCTTGCGTGACCGCGGACTTGGACTCGGGGAACTGGCGCAGGCCGCACAGGGCGTCCTCGATGGCCTCGGTGTCCTGACCGTCCGAGCCCGGGCCCGTGGCCTTCATCGCGGCGAACATCATGCCCCAGGCCGCGTTGTGCTGCAGCGCCATGTCGCGCGGGCTGCCCTTGCGCCAGAACTGCTCGGCAAAGGTCTCCTGGTAGAGGGCGCGGGTCTCGGCGTCGTGCTCGAGCCAGATGAGGGGGAACATGGCGACCCAGGCCATGGCGAAGTTGTTCCAGTTGGCCTTGCAGGCCGCCTCGTCGGGGTAGAGTCCCATCAGGGGTAGGGCGCCGGTGTAGGGCTCGACCCGCGCGTAGAGCTGGTCGATGCAGTCGTTGGGGCCCGAGCGCTGCAGCAGGCAGTCCTCGTAGTGAACCCGCAGGTCCTCGCGCCCCGTGGCCGCGGCCGCCATCTTGACGTAGCTCAGCCCGAGCACCGCGTTGAAGCCGGGGAAGTTGTCGAGGGAGTAGGGCCAGAACCGCCCGTGCTCGACGATGCGCCCGTCCCAGTCCTGAAGCGCCATGTCGTGCTCGAGCAGGTGGCTGCCCACGCGCCCGAGCAGGTCGACCGCGACGCCGCGCGCCTCGGGGTCCTCCACGAGCAGGACGACCAGCGCCAGCGCCAGCATGTGGCCCGCGTACTCGTCCTGGCTGACGTTGTCGAGCCAGCAGTAGCCGACGAACGCCTCGTCGACCTTGTGCTCGGTGGCCTTGAAGGCCTGCTCCTCGGGGTCGTAGACCTCGACGGCGCCTCCGGCACCAACCCGCACCCACTGGTTGTCGTCCTTCTCCACGTCGGGCACGTAGTCCTGTGGATCCGAGGGGCACTCCATCCCCGGGATGTCGGGGGTCACGTACTCGCGCGTGAAGATGCCCGGCACGCCGGTCACCTCCATGCCGATGCGCATGCCGTCGAGCATCACCTTCAGGTGCTCTACCGCGGCCGCCTCACCGGTGACTGCAGCTCGGAAGGCCTGGGACGCGATGTAGAGGCCGGTCCAGAGCCCGTCGTTCTCGCCGGTGTGCCAGCGCACGACGTCCTCCCAGGTGGCGTCCTCCTCGGAGAGGCCCTCGGGGAGGGACACCGGCAGCACGCGCTTGTGGCGCGGGTGCAGGTGCAGGCGCTCGGCGAGGCGCTGGTAACGCTCGGCCTTGGCGGAGAGGCCCATGGCCGTTGCGTGGGGGTCGTCCGCGCAGGAGTCCACCGCTTCGGCCCCGTGAAGCCATGGCTCGACGCAGGCGCCCCCCTCGCAGAGCTTCCCGTGCTCGGCCATGCAGTCCGTCTCGGGCGCCCACTCGCCGCCCTTGCAGGCCTCGAGCTTCAGGGCGTCTTCGCTGCAGCGGAGCGCGCCCTCCTCGCAGGCGGCCGTGTCCGTGGCCGTGGCCGTGTCCGTGGCCGTGTCGGTGGCCGTCGCCGGGTCGGTGGCGGTGGCCGCGTCCGTGGCGGTAGCCGCGTCCGTGGCCGCCGTGCCCGTCTCTTCGCCGCCGCCGCAGGCTGCCGCCGCCACCGCGACCAGGAAGGTGAGCGCAGCGCGCAGCCGCCACAGGTAACGCAGGTCTTGCATGTCTTGCTCCCTCGAGTGTCACGCCAGCCGAGCATGATAGCGCCTATTGGCCGCCGTGGCCTCCGCGCTCCATGTGGCCGCCCTCCTCGCCCGCGCCCGGATCAGAGCACGGCGGTCTGGCGGATCACCCGGTCCACGGAGGCCTCCCGCTCTCTCTCGACGAGCTCCTCGAGGCCGGTCTCCCTCCGGAAGCGGAGCACGTTGAGCATGAAGATCTCGAGCTTGCTCATGGTGGACGGGGGCAGGGTGTTGCCGTCGATCTCCAGCGACAGGAGGGGATAGGAGTGCTCCCGGGCCCAGGGCGTGAGAAGGCCCTCGATGACGCGGCCGATGAGGCAGGCGAAAGGCGAGATGTTCACCACCCCCGAGTAGCCCTCCATCATGGCGGCGGCCGCCGCGCCGCTCGAGATGGTGATCTCAGACTCCAGCTCGGCGCTGACGAAGTCCCGCTCGGCCCGCCCCACCATCTTGCTCATCCCGTGGGGCCCCTCCGGCAGCAAGCCGCTGCGTGACAGCGCGCCCTTGATGAGGCCCTCCGAGACGTGCTTGTAGGCCTGCTCGATGTGCCAGCCCACGACGCTGAGCGCCTCCCGGTCCACGAGGCGCCGGTACCAGGGCTTGACGCGCAGGCGCTTGCCGAGCTCGTACCGGCGCGCGAAGTCGCAGTAGTAGAGCCACTCCGTGATCCCCGAGACCTTGGCGATGATGCCGCGGTCCGCGAGGAGCCGCACGAGCTGGTCTACCGCGAAGTCGTCGCGCCTCACGTAGATTTCGCCCACCACCAGCACCCGCGGGCAGGTGGCCGGATCCCGGCGCAGCGGGATCCTCGCGAGCTCGGCGGCGATGCGCTCGAGCTCGGGGACGGTCTGCCTGGCGTCTCTCTCGGCGATCCGGACCAGGCCGCGCCACAGCTCGTCGTAGCGGACCATGGCCGCCCGAGGATCGGCGGCGCACACACGCAGCGTGGTCTCTATGTCCTTCATGTAGTCCGCGATGCCCAGGCCCCACCAGACCTGCTTGGTGAACTCGGGGCCCAGCTCCGTGTAGGAGGAGTCCGAGCCGAGGCTGAAGAGCACCACGTTGGGGATGCGGAGGTCCCTGAAGAGGTTTCGGAAGAAGACCGCGTACTGGCCGGTGCGGCACGGGCCGGTGGTCTCGGGGACGAAGAGCAGGTAGAGCTGGTCTTCTCGGTACTGCTCCGATGCCAGGAACTGTAGCGTGCTGCCGAGGACCAGGTGGGAGGGGAGGCACTCCTTGCCGGAGACGTGGCGCCGCGCGAGCTGCAAGGTGCCGTGGTCCGGGACCGGGAGGGCCACCGCGTTGATCCCCGTCGCACGCACGGCCGCGGCGAGCAGCTCGGTGGCCAGCCGGCCCATGTTGGACAGCAGCATGGTCACGCGCGGGTTGTGATGGAGGGGCTGCCTCTCCCCGGTGGGGAGGTGGTGGAGGTGGACGCGCGGTACGATCGCGTCCTCGCCCGAGCCGTCGCCGCCGCCCGCTCGGGTCGGGTTCACGAAGCGCCAGCCGTTGTCGTATCGCTCCTCCTCGTCGGAGGGGACCTCGGCCCGGTAACCCTCGATGATGTCCAGGAAGGCCTCGATCCGGGTGTCGACGCCGGCGTCGGCGGTGTGCGAGTCGAGCTCGAGCACCAGGAAGGGCTTGGTGCCCATGATCCACTTCAGGTAGTGCAGGACGAAGGAGTCCGGGGCACACGAGAAGTTGCTCACGTAGGTGACGAAGAGGTTGGGCTCCTCCCGCGCCAGCGCCGCGGCCCGCAGGTTCTGCTGACCGTAGTACCAGTACATGTTCTCGAAGCCCTGCCGCTCCTCTTCGAGGGGGAGGATGTCGAAAGGCACGACCGTGTGCCCGCGGCTCGTGAGCTTGCGCGGGATCCCCATGTTGGCTTCGGACGCGTAGGCGTTGTAGGGCCGGCCCATCACCGCGACGACGGGGCGCCCGGACTCCCGGGCCTCCGCCAGGGCGCGCCTCCCCATGGCCATGGCGCGGCGGCGGAGATCCTCTTGCTTGGCGACCGCCACGTCGAAGGCCCGCTCGGCCTGCGCGGCGGAGAAGCCGAGGCGCCTGCCGAGCTCCACGAAGGGCTCCAGGGCCCGCTCCCGCCCGTACTGGAAGCTGACCACGGGGGCGAGGACCCGCTCACGCGAGAGCTCCGGGAAGGCGCGGGCGATGTAGTAGGGCAGCCCCTGGGTGATTGGGCAGAAGCAGGCAGGCGCGTCCTCTTCGTAGCTCTCCATGTCGCGGGTGTGGGGCAGCAGGATGAAGTCGTTGCCCGCGTCGAGGGCGGCCTGCACCGCCCCGTGCGCGATCTCGGCCGGGAAGCAGTAGCCGGACTCCACGCGGGCGAGGCCCTCCCGGGCCACCTTGTCGGTGAGCTCGGTGCGCACCCCGAGGGTGTGGAAGAACCAGGAGAAGAAGGGCCAGAGGGTGTGCACGGTGAAGGCGCGCGGGACACCGACCACGTAGCTCCGCGTGGGCTGGGACAGCGGGCCTGGTGGCGGAGCGCACTCCTCGAAGACCAGGGTGTGCAGCTCCTCGATCCAGTCGCGCACCTCGGAGCCTTCGAAGGAGCGCTTCTTCCGCTGATTTGCGTACTTGTCGCAGCGTCCGCCGAAGGGGTAGCGCTGCCCGTTGACCCCGAGCATCTGCACCGCGCAGTAGTTCTCGCAGGCCCGGCAGCTGAACTCCTTGTCGCGGCGGATCTCGGTGTCGAGGATCTTCTCCAAGACAACCTCGCGCCTCTGCAGCGCGCCATCTTCGAGCTTCTTCAGAGCCAGCAGGCCGACGCCGAAGCAGCCCATCAGCTCCGGGTCCGGGGGGACCGTCACCGGCTTGCCGAGCATCATGGCGAAGGCCAGGGGCACCGCCGGGTTCCGGGCCACGCCGCCTTGGAGCACGATGCGCTCCCCGACGGTGCGGTTGCCGACCACCCGCTTGAGGTAGTTGGACACGATGGAGAGCACGAGCCCCGCGGCGATCTCCTCACGCGACGCGCCGAGCTGGATGGCCTTCCTGATGTCGGAGTTGATGAAGGCCGAGCAGTGCTCGCCGAACACCAGCGGGCGCTCGGCCTGGAGGGCGACCTCGCCTATCTCGCAGGCGCGCTGGATGTTCAGGTCTCCGCTCGCGGACTCCTCGAGGAAGGAGCCCGTGCCCGCCGAGCACGCCTCGTTCATGGCGTAGTCGATGGGCACGCCGTTCTTCAAGAGCACGTACTTGGCGTCCTGGCCGCCGATCTCGAAGATGGTGTCCACCTCCGGCTGGAACCAGGTGGTGCCCACCGAGTGGGCGATGATCTCGTTGTAGACCGCGGTGGTCTCGAGGAAGACCCCGAGGATCTCCCGGGAGGAGCCGGTCGTCGCGACCATCGAGATCGGCACGTCGTCGCTCCCGAGGCTCTCCTCGAGCTGGCGCCGCAGCTCCACGACGCAGGCCTTGAGCGCGCTGACCGGGTCGCCGTGGGTCCGGCCGTAGTGAGCGGCGGCGATCTCGCGGGTCCGGGTGTCGATGAGGCAGGCCTTGGTGGTCGTGGACCCGCCGTCCACGCCCAACACGTACTCGCGTCCGGGCGACGGCCTGGCCTGCACGGAGGGGATCACCCTGACCCTGTGCGCGGCGACGTCCAGCCGGCGGGTGCGCTCGAAGGCCACCTCCGGCGGCGAGGCGAGGCTCGAGAGCGGTGGGAGCGCCCGGCCGGAGCCGTGGGCCATCAACGCGGCCCCGTAGGCCTCCAGGTAGGGCGCCGCCTCCGGCACCACCAGCTCCACCTCCGGCAACAGAGCGCGGAGGCGGGGGAGCAGGTGGGGGTTGCGCACGACCCCGCCGGCCAGCAGCACGCGCCCCTCGCTGATGCCCGCCTTGCGGAGGAAGTCGGCCACCTTGAGCGCCATGACCTGGGCCAGGGACAGGACTATGTCGTCGCGACATGCCTCTCCCTTGTTCAGGCGATGGGTGCAGTCGCTCTTCATGAAGACCGAGCAACGCGACGAGAGCTCGAGCACCCGCGCGTCGGCCGAGACGCCGGCGAGGTCATCGACCGTCATGTCCATGCGTCCGAGCTGCTGCTCGAAGAAGGCACCGGTGCCGGCGGCGCACTTGTTGCCGGAGAAGCTGCCGGCCACCGCGCCCTCCTCGTCGACCTGGTACACGATCAGGTTCTCACCGCCGAGGGAGACCACGGCCGCGACGGGGGGATCGACGTCCCGCACCGCCTGCTCCACGCACAGCGACTCGATTACGCCCGGGAGGGCCACGAGGCGGCGCCCCTCGCCGCCGGTCACCATGCCGGGGATCCCCGCCGGGAGGGAGCGAGAGTCGAGGATCCGCCGCACCGCCCCGAGCACGTCTCCCTCGTGAGGGGTCGCCTCGGCCCACACGATGCTGCGCCCTTCTACCTCGACGATCTTTACGCTCGTCGAGCCGACGTCGATGCCCACGCCGTGCTTCAACACCAACATCAACAACCTTCCGCTCAGCGGCGGATCATATCTGGCGGCGCGAGACCGGCAAGCAGCGGGTCGTCAGCCGCCAGGAGGCTGTCGCGCTACACGCTTCCAGCTCGGCCGTGTCAGTGGCCTCCGTGCTTCATGTGACCGCCCTTCCTGCCCATGCCCGGGCCGGCCACCACCTCGCCGCAGCGCAGCATCGACGCGCCGTAGTAGGGGTTGGCTATCTGGCCCGTCTTCTGGAGCCACGAGCCCTTGGCCATGGAGCAGTAGACCACGTCGACGCCCTTGGGCTTGGACATGGTCGCCCACATGGCCATCGGCTTGGAGAGCGACTTGAAGGCCTCGCGCATGGCCTTGATGTCGTCCGGCTTGAGCGCCGCGAGCTTCTTTGCGGCCTCTTGGAGCTTCTTCGGCACTCCGGCGTAGTGCTTGGCGTGCTTGCCGGTGACAGTCTTGGGATCGGGCTTGGCGCTGAGCTTGACGATGCTCTTTGCCGCCTTCGTCACGCCCGCGGTCTTGTCGGCGGCGAGGGCCGTAGAGATCTCGAGGTAGGCCGACAGCACGGGTGTCATTGCCTCATCGAAGGCCTCTGTGCCCTCCGCGGCACCAGCGGCGCCGGGAGCACCGAAGACCATGGAGAGGGTGAGCAACAGGGGAGACATGGGGGGTAGGCTCAACATGGCGTCACTCCTTCATTTCGGGTGTGTCCCACTTGACCCGGTGGAGCCGCAATGCTCGGTAGCCGACGCGAAGCTTCATCCGAGGCCGGGCTCGCCTTCGGCTCGCGCGCCTTCGGGGCAACTCCCCGAAGGCTTAGAACTAATCCGCTTGGGTTACTTCGCTCGCCTGCGGCTCGCTGCGCGCGTTCGGGCAAGCCCGAACGCTTGCGATCCTGTTCCCGCGGGTCAAGTGGGACACACTCTTCATTTCTTGGGGGTTGGCGAAGGCTTGGGGAGCGAGAGTCGCTTCCAGAGCAGGTAGACGGCGGGCAGGATCACGAGGGTGAGCACCGCCGAGGAGGCCAGGCCACCGACCATGGGCGCGGCGATGCGCTTCATCACGCGCGTGCCGGTCTCGCTGCCGTACATGATGGGCAGCAGCCCGATCATGGTGGTCGCGACCGTCATGAGCTTCGGTCGCACACGCTCGACCGCGCCCTCGGCGATGGCCGCCCTGAGGTCTCTGAGGGTGCGCAGGCGACCTTCTCGGGCCCAGCGCTCGTAGGCCTCGTCGAGGTAGACGAGCATGACCACCCCGGTCTCGGCGGCGAGGCCGGCGAGGGCGATGAAGCCGACGGCCACCGCGACCGAGAGGTTGAAGCCCTGCCACCACATCAGCCACACCCCGCCGACGAGGGCGAAGGGCAAGGTGAGCATCACGACCAGGCTCTCGGCCACGCTCCTGAAGTGCAGGTAGAGCAGCAGGAAGATGATCGCCAGTGTGAGCGGGATCACCACCGAGAGGCGCTCGTTGGCGCGCTTCATGTACTCGTACTGCCCCGACCAGACGAGAGACACCCCCGGCGGCGTGGGCACCTGCTCGGCCACCACCTCCCGCGCGTGCTCGACCCAGCCGCCGATGTCCGAGGTCTTGAGGTCTACGAAGACCCAGGCGGTGCGCCTCGCGTTCTCGCTCTTGATGGCCGGCGCCCCCTTCTTCACCTCGAGGTCGGCCACCTGGCCGAGGGGCACCGTGTGGCCCATGGGCGTGTGCACGGGCACGCGGAGCAGCTTGTCGAGGTTGTCACGAAGCTCGCGCGGGTAACGGACGTTTACGGGGTAGCGCTCGAGGCCCTCGACGGTCCAGGTGACGTTCATGCCGCCGATGGCGCTGCGGACCACGTCTTGCACGTCGGCCACGGTCAACCCGAAGCGGGCGGCATCCCGGCGCCGCACCTCGATGTCGATGAAGTTCCCGCCGACCGCGCGCTCCGAGTAGACCGAGAGGGTGTCGGGCAGCTCGCGGACCACGGCCTCGATGCGCTCGCCGAGCTCGGAGAGCTGCTCCAGGTCGTCACCCAACAGCTTGATGCCGACCGGCGTCTTGATGCCGGTGGCGAGCATGTCGATGCGGGTGCGGATGGGCATGGTCCAGGCGTTGGTCAGGCCCGGAAACTGGACCATGGCGTCGAGCTCCTCGATGACCTCCTCGATGGTCTTGCCCGGCGGCCACCGGTCTTTGGGCTTCATGATGATCGTCGTCTCGAGCATCGACAGGGGCGCGGGGTCGGTGGCCGTCTCGGCGCGGCCGGCCTTTCCGAGCACGTGGGCCACCTGGGGGTGGGAGGCGATGATCTTGTCGGTCTGCTGCAGGAGCTCTCTGGCCTTGGTGATGCTGATGCCCGGTGGCGTGGTGGGCATGTAGAGCAGGTCGCCCTCGTTGAGCGGCGGCATGAACTCGCTGCCGAGCTTCTGATAGGGCCACCACGTGGCGGCGGTCGCGGCGAGGGCCAGCAGAATGGTCGGCAAGGGCACGCGCAGCACCACCGCGATTATGGGGCGGTAGAGCCAGATGAAGAGGCGGCTCAGGGGGTTCTTGCGCTCGGGCAGAATGCGACCCCGCACGAAGTAGAACATCAGCACCGGGATCACGGTGACCGCGAGGAGGGCCGCTGCGGCCATTGCGAAGGTCTTCGTGTAGGCGAGCGGCGTGAACAGGCGCCCCTCCTGCTGCTCCAAGGTGAAGACCGGCAGGAAGCTGATGGTGACGATGAGCAGGGAGAAGAAAAGGGCCGGGCCGACCTCCTTCGCGGCGCGGATCACGAGCTGCTCCCGGGGGCCGTCCCGGTCCCGCTCGAGGTGCTTGTGCATGTTCTCGACCATGACCACCGAGGCGTCGACCATGACGCCGATGGCGATGGCGATGCCGCCCAAGCTCATGATGTTGGCGTTGATGCCGAGCAGGCGCATGACGCCGAAGGCCATCAGGATGCCAACGGGCAGGGTGAAGACGGCGACGAAGGCCGAGCGCACGTGGAGCAGGAAGAGCAGGCAGATCAGCGCCACGACCGCGAGCTCCTCTGCGAGCTTGAGCTCGAGGGCCTCGATGGCGCGCCCGATGAGGCTCGATCGGTCGTAGGAGGTGTGGATCTCGACGCCCTCGGGCAGGCCGGCCTCGAGCTCCGAGATCCGAGCCTTGACGCGCTCGATGACCTCGAGGGCGTTCTCGCCGAAGCGGATCACGACGATGCCGCTGACCACCTCGCCTTCGCCGTTCATCTCGGCGACGCCGCGCCGGATCTCGGGGCCGAGCTGCACGTGGGCCACCTGGGAGAGGAAGATCGGCGCGTGACGCTCCTTGTCCACGGCCACGGGCACCGCCTCGAGGTCCTCGAGGGAGCGGAAGTAGCCTATGCCGCGCACCATGAGCTCGGTCTCGCCCATCTCGAGCAGGCGGCCGCCCACGTCCACGTTCGAGCGCCTTATGGCCTTGCGCACCTGCTCCAGGGACACGCCGTAGGCGCGCAGCCTCTCGGGGTCGACCTCGACCTGGTACTGCTTCACGAAGCCCCCGACGCTCGCCACCTCGGCGACGCCCTTGAGGCTCATGAGGTCGTAGCGCAGGTACCAGTCCTGGATGGAGCGGAGCTGGGCGAGGTCGTGGCGATCCGAGGTCAGGGAGTACATGTAGACCCAGCCGACGCCCGTCGCGTCGGGGCCGAGCTGGGGCGTCACGCCTTCGGGCAGGCGCCCGCGGGCGAAGTTGAGGTACTCGAGCACGCGCGAGCGCGCCCAGTAGAGGTCCGTGCCGTCCTCGAAGATGACGTAGACCATGGAGAAGCCAAAGAAGGAGTAGCCCCTGACCGTGCGCGCGTGGGGCACCGAGAGCATGGCCGTGGTCAGCGGGTAGGTGACCTGGTCCTCGACTACCTGCGGGGCCTGCCCCGGGTGCTCGGTGAAGACGATCACCTGCACGTCCGAGAGGTCGGGGATGGCGTCGACGGGCATGGTCCAGAGCGCCCAGCCCCCGGCGGCGGCGACGAGGGCCGTGAGCACGACCACGAAGACGCGCTCCTTCACGCTCCGCTCGATGATCCAGTCGATCAATGCTGGTGCCCCTTCTTGGCCTGCAGGCGCGCGTCAAGGAGCTTCTGGACCGCCTCCTGGAGCTGGCTCTCCGAGTCGAGCAGGAACTGCCCCGAGACCACCGCCGCGTCGCCCTCCTCGAGCCCCTCGAGCACCTCGGTGAGGCGGTTGTCGCCGGTCAGGCCTGTGACGACCTCGCGCGGCTCGTAGCGGCCGAGAGACGGGCTGACGAAGACGATGCGCCGCTCGCCGGAGTGGAGGATCGCCTCGGTCGGCACTCGCAGCACGTCGTCTTTGCGCTGGGCCTCGACGCGCACGGTGGCGAACATGCCCGGCTTGAGGTTGATGCCCGGGTTGTGAAACTCGAGGCGCACCCTCAGCGTGCGGGAGCGGGGCGAGAGGGTCGGGTAGATGTAGGCGACGCGGCCTTCCCACCTGCGCCCCGCCTGGAAGGAGAGCTCCATGGTGGCCTTCTGGCCTACCTCGACCCAGGGCGCGTCGAACTCGTAGACTTCGGCGCTCACCCAGATCGTCTTGAGGTTCCCGATTCGGTAGAGGTCCTGACCCGCCGCGACCCGGGCGCCGTCGACCACGTTCTTGTGGAGCACGAAGCCGCCGCGAGGCGCCCTCACGGTGAGCGTGATCTGGCCGTTGCCGCTCTTCTCGAGCTGCTCGATGTGGCCCGAGGGGATGCTCCACAGGCGCAGGCGGCGGCGCGCCGCGCGGGCGAGCTTGCTCTTCCGGCCGGCAGTGCCCACGGCGAGCAGGTACTCCTCCTGCGCGGCGACGACCTCGGGCGAGTAGATGCGGAAGAGGCGCTGGCCTTTCTTGATCTCCTGGCCGGTCTCGTCGACCCAGATCCGCTCGATCCAGCCCGAGAAGCGCAGGTTCACGACCGAGACCTCGTCCTCGGCGACCTCCACCTCGCCGATGGTTCGGATGTGCCGGAACACCGGGCCGCGCTCGACGTGGGCGACGCGCACGCCCATGTTCTGGACCATCACGGGGTCGACCGTGACGGTGCCGGCCTTGGCTCCTCCGCCACCCGGGCCGGTCTTCGGCTTCATCGGCGTGAGGTCCATGCCGCAGATCGGGCAGGTGCCCTGGCCCTCCTGGACCACCGAGGGGTGCATGCCGCAGGTGAAGAGGTTGCTCCCGGCGGCTGCCGGCGCGGCCTGGCCGTGGCCTTCGTGGCCGTGGCCGGCGTGGTCGTGGTCCTCGTGCGATGCGGGCTGCTCCTTCTCGACGAGGTCCATGCCGCAGACGGGGCACTCGCCCGGATCGCCCGCGACGATGGTTGGGTGCATGGGGCAGGTGAAGAAGGTCTCGGCGGCGTAGGCGGCTTCGACCAGCGCCGCGGGGACCTCGGCCCACGGCAGGGGCAGGCGGGTGGAGGCGAGGGCCCCCGCCGCGACCAGGAGCGCGAGCAGGGCAAAGCGTAGGAGCCTCGAGGTCATCGTTCGTCCTCCTTGTGCACGGCGGCGCCGACGAGGGTCTCCACCTCGATGCTGGCCGACATCGCGGTGAAGCGAGCCCGCCGCAGGGCGCGCTCGAGCTGCAACAGCTGCACCTCGGCCTGGAAGAGCGAGGCGAAGTCCGCGCGGCCGCTCTGGTAGGCGGCGGTGGCGGCGTCGAGGGTGGCGCGGGCCTGCTTGATCAGGCTCTCCTCGTAGGCGGCGGCCATGCTCAGCGCCCGGGCCGACGTGGCGAGGGCCCGCTCGACGCCTGCGCGCAGCTCGTAGGTGGCCGCGTCGCGGCCGCGCTCTGCTGCCCTGGCCTCGGCCAGGTAGGCCGCTCGGCTCGCCTCCCGGCGCTCGGGGAGGTCGAGCGGGAGCGGGACGGAGACCCCGAGGGAGACGAAGTCCGTGCCCGGGTCCATGCCCGCCTCGCGGCGAAAGCGCCAGCCGGCCCACACCGTCACGTCCGGCCAGCGATCGTGGTGCACGCGCTCGGCCGCCTTGCGATGAGCGCGTGCTCGAGAGCTCCACTGTTGAAGCAGCGGTCGCTCCTCGCCGGCCTGCTCGAGGAGCGCCGCGAGCTCGCGGCCCACCGGCGGCGCGGGGATGACGTCCGGGGTATCGACCGCGGCGCCGGCCTCCCTGCCGGCCGCGGCGTTGACGGCGGCCGTCAGGTGCCGCGCGTCCCTCTCGAAGTCGCCCAGATCGTCTCTGAGCTTGTCCCTGAAGAGCTCGAGGCGCAGCAGCTCGTGCTGGGCGCCGCGCCCGACCTCGTACCTCGCCCTCACCACCGCGATGAGCTGCTCGACGAGGCCGACGTGCTCCCGGGTCAGCTCCTCGAGCTGGCGCACCAGGGCGAGCTTCCAGAACCCTCGCCGCACCTCACCCGCGAGCCGCAGCCGGCGCTCTCTCAGCTCCCAGCGCCTGGTCTCGGCGTGCTGCTCGGCCACGGCCCTTGCCCGCTCGTCCTTGCCGGGGAAGGGGATGGTCTGCTGCACCCGGAGCTGCACTCCGCTCATGGGGGAGTCGCCGAGGCTCCAGCCGTCCCAGGGCACGTTGGAGTACTCGAGGGCCAGCACGGGGTCCTTCCACACGCTGGCCGCGTCCACGCGCCGGCCGAGGGCGGCGACCTGCTCCTCGACGGACTTCAGCCCGGGGTTGGCGGCGAGGGCCTGTCGAGCGAGGGCCTTGGACGGGTCCGGAGCGCCGGAGGCTCGTGCAGGTGCCGCCGTCAGCGCCAGGGCCGCCGCGAGCAGCACCAGCGCGAGACTTCGCCTTGGTCTGTCTGGAGTTGTGGAGCGCATCCGATCTCCGCGCGGTCTGTGGGCTCACGAGGAGACGGAAGCACGGCCCGTGCCAGGCCGAAGGCAACACACAACACTGTGACATCACTTATATTCGCACCACAACCACGGCTTGACGCTCCAAGCCGCCTGTGGGTTATTCGGCACGTTTGTAGGATATTCTACAGACGGTCGCCGCCGCCCGCGGTCGCTCCGGTGCGCGGCCTCGTGAACCCGCTCGCCAACTCTTGAGAAATGTGGCGTCCCGGCTGCTATGGTGCGGCGTCTTGGCTCGGAGGCTCCAATGCGTGTTCTCGCTCTGCTCGTCCTCTTCTTCTTCGCCGCCTGCTCCAGCGGAGACGGCGCAACGGAGGAATCGCCGCCCGCCGGCGAGGCCGACGCCGGCGTGGACGTCCCGAGCGAGGTGGTGACGGACACGTCGCCCGGCGGCACCGAGGACACCGGGGGGAGCGAGGATCCGGGCGCCGAGGAAGACAAGGGCGAGCCCGCAGAAGACGTGCCGGCGGTCACGGACGGAGAGGGCGCGGACGACACCGACACCGCGGCGCCGCTCCCGCCGCTGCCCACGCAGGCCCCTCTCGCCGTTCCCGCGGACCCCCTCGAGGGCGGCGAGGTCGAGAGCTGCGCCCTCTACCTCGAGGAGCGCTGCTCGGAGGGGGCCGTACAGCGCTGCGAGATCTACGACAGCGCCGAGAAGTCCTGGGTCGCCGACCCGCCCGCCCTGCTGCGCCGCGCCTACCTCTTCGACCGCTGGCGCGACCTCTACAACTCCCCCGACGGCCAGGCCGTGGACCGTGACTTCGCGACCGAGATCATGCCCGGCACCCCCGAGGAGGAGTGGTCGAAGCCCGAGCACTTCAGGGGCTACTTCGGCAGCGGAGACGGCGGCATCTGGACTGGCTGGTCCACCGTCGCCTCGATCCTCCGCTACAGCCAGACCGGCACCGAGGCGGACTACGCACGCATGGAGCAGCAGGTGCGCGACATGGTGACCATGTACGAGGTCACCGGCATCCCGGGCTACCTCGTGCGCTACCACTACCTCTTCCTGCCCGCGGGAGCGCCCAACGACCCCGAGCACATCCTGCGCTGGGAGGACAGCCACAACCCCGGCCACCACCACCGCGCCATCGTTGACCCGGAGAGCATCCCCAACCTG
>CAZQPP010000028.1:0-30153 GCA_964594295.1 uncultured Myxococcales bacterium
TGCGGCCGAAGCCGTTGATGGCGATGCGGAGACTCATTTCGGTTACTCCTGGTGTTTCGGGCTCGGGGGGCCGTTTCTAGGAATCGAGGGATCCGAGGCGCTCGCAGAGCTCCAGGATCCGGTTTGTGAAGCCCCAGCCGCTGTCGAACCAGACCATGGTCTTGGCGAGACCGGAGGAGAGGCCCATGGTGGCCTTCGAGTCGAATACGCCGGAGGCGGGCGTGCCCACGATGTCCTTGCTGACGATCGCCTGGTCCTCGTAGTCGATGACGCCCTTTAGCGGGCCGTCTACGGCCTTGCGGAGAGCGGCGTTCACGTCGTCGGCGGTGACTGCGCCGTCGAAGGTCGCCGTGATGTCGGCGAGGGCGCCGTCGATGACCGGGACCTTGAGGGCCGTGGTGGTGATGTGGCCGTCGAGGGCCGGGTAGGCGTTGCAGATGACGTCGGACACGCCGGTCGCCGTCGGGATGATGTTCGCGGCGGCCGCCCGGGCCTGGCGGAGGTCCGGGTGGGGAACGTCGAGCACGCGCTGGTCGTGGGTGTAGGCGTGGATCGCCGCCAGGAAGATCTCCTTCGCGCCGAGGTCCTCGCAGAGCACCTTGAGCACGGGCGCGGCGGCGCTGGCGGTGGCGTTGCCGGCAGAGACGAGGCGGTGCTCGGCGCCGAGATCGCCGTCGTTGACCCCGCGGATCACCGTGAGGTCCACGCCGTCGCTGCACGGGACGCAGGCGATGACGCGCTTCGCGCCAGCCTCGATGTGCCGCGCGAGCTCTGCGCGGGTGCGGGGCCTGTCGGTCGCCTCGACGACGACGTCCACGCCCAGCTCGCCCCAGCTCACGTCGCCGGGGTCGCGGCCGGAGAGCATCGGGGCTCCCTGGGCGCCCGCCTGGAGGCGACCGTTGTCGAAGCTGACCTTGTCCGGGTAGCGCCCCAGGATGGAGTCGAACTGGAGCAGGTGCGCGAGGACCTCGGGCTTCGCGATGTCGCTGATCCCCGAGACCTCGACGCCGTCGTACGCGGCAGCGGCGCGGAAGATGCTCCGGCCGATGCGGCCGAAGCCCATCAAGCCGATCCGGGTTGCCATGTTCTTTCCCTCTTCGTTGTTTCGTCGTTGGTGGATGGCCCGCGCGCGTCTAGCACGCCGGCACCCGGCGTAGCAAGGCGATTCCCTTCGGAAGCGCCCCGCGGTAGTGGCGCCTCGGGCACGAGACGCCTGCCCCGCGAATTCCTGCGGATCTGCTACCTCACTTGAGCTTGTAGACCCTCAGGTTGTCGAAGGAGACCGGAGCCTCCCAGTCGTTGAAGCCGAAGAAGCGGCCCGTCAGCGGCTCCGCGTCGTCGAAGGAGAGCACCTCCTTGCCGTCGACGAAGTAGCGCAGGGTGCCGCCCTTTCGGGCGATTGCGATCTTGTGGGCCTTGCCCGTCACGACCTTCGGCTTGTCGACCTCGCGCCGGTCGTCCCCGTGCTCGTCGAGGCGGGCGATGACATTGAGACGGTTGTTCCAGCCGCCGAAGATGATCACGTAGCCCGCCTGGTGGCGCGGCTCCTTGGCGAAGACCTCGCACTTGATGTCGCCCTCGGTCGTGTCGCTCCGGGCGTCGAACTCGACGCGCGCGTCGCGCGGGATCTGGCGTGAGAGCCACAGCCCCTCGTTGTGGGCACCCTTGACGTGCACGCGCCCGTCCTTGATGCTCCAGGCGCCTCCCTCGCTCTCGTAGTTGGGGCCCAGCTCGGCTCGCTCGAAGTCGTCGCTGAAGACGAGCTCGCCGCCCTTGAGCAGCTCCGCGCCGGCCGACACCGCCGCCTTGCGCGATTTCCTGGGGTCTTCGCATGCCAGGGCCGCCGTCATGATGACGGCGAGAACAATCATCTTCCTCATTTAGTCCTCCGTCGGCCCCTCTGGGCTCTCCGCGTCGCCCTCTCCGCGCTCGGGCGGCACCGCCTCGTTGAGCCAGCGGTCGAGCTCGGAAGGGGGCACGTCGGCCAGGGAGGTCGGGCGCTCGTCGCGCCCCTTGTCCTCCGCGCGGAGACGCTCGAGCCGCACCCGCGGCCTCGAAGGCTCCCGCTGCGCCATCTGCACGCGCAGCGAGTGAAGCGAGCCCCGCACGACGACCAGCTCCTCGCCGAGCATCCGCGCGAGGTTCCAGGTCAGGCGCTGCGCCAGGGAGTCCGGCGCGGCCAGGAGCTCGTGCATGTCGCCGTTGCTGATGGCGAGCACGCGGCAGTCCGTCAGCGCGCGCACCTCGTCCCGCGAGGGGCGCCGGGAGACCATCGAGGCGACGCCGTAGACGGTGCCCGGGCGCAGGGAGTCCACGTGCTCATCGCGGAGGAAGACCCCGAGGCGTCCCACGAGGAGCACGCAGACCTGCGGCGTGTTCCCCCCGGGCTTGTCCAAGACGTCGCCGCGGCGGACCTCCCACTCGTGCATCTTGGACTCGACGGCGGCGATCTCGTCGTCGTCGAGGCCGTCGAAGAGCGGGAGGTCGGCGAGGAAGCGGATGCGCTCGCGGCGGCGCCCCTGGGCGAGAGCCTCCTCGTCCTCGGCGGGCTCCGCCTCCACCCACAAGGCGGTGATGTTGTCGGAGCCTCCGGACTGCACGGCGAGGTCCAGCATGCTCTGGACGAGCTCGTCGCAGCTTTGGTCCTTGCGGCTCTCGATGTGCGCGGCGAGGTCGTCGCCGTCGAGGTACTCGTAGAGCCCGTCCGAGCAGAGCAGGAAACGATCGCCGGGGAGCACCTCGAAGTCTGCGACGTCGACCTCGAGGTGGGGCTCTACGCCGACGGCCCGGGTCACGGCGTTGCGGAACTGGGCCCGGAGCTCGTGCAGCGCCTTGATCTTGCCCTCGGAGCGCAGGGCGTTCAGGAGCGTGTGGTCCTGGGTGATCTGGTTGGCGGCGCCCTCCCGGACGAGGTAGGCCCTCGAGTCTCCGACGTGGGCCAGGAAGCCGTGGTGTCCGGCGAGGATGAGGCCGGTGAAGGTCGTGCCCATGCCGGCGAGCCACGGGTGCGAGCTCGAATGCTGGAGCACGAGGTGGTTGGTGGCGAGGACGGCGTCGTCCAAGAGCTTCCGCAGCTTCTTCCGGTTCTCGGCGTTGTCCTGGGCCTGGCAGGCCTCGACCACGTCCCTGTGTCGCCGGATGAGCTTGCGGAAGAGGTTGACGGACATGGCGCTGGCCACCTCGCCAGCGCGGTGCCCACCCATGCCGTCCGCTACGATGAACAGGCGCAGCTTGGGGTCGATGAGGAAGTTGTCCTCATTGTGCTCCCGGACGGCACCTCGGTGAGTGCGCGCGGCGAAGCGGACACGCATGCGCCTCTCTACTCAGAATCCCACGCGGGCCTGACCGTACACCCAGTCGGCGCGGTCCTCTCCCCCCGTGATCTGCTTGGCGGCGCCACCGGGCAGGAAGGCCGCATAGCCCAGCTTAAGCTCCAGGATCGAGTCCCGGTAGTAGCTCACCGCGAAGTGGATCTCCTTTCCGATGTCGTTGTCCCAGGCGTCGGTCGGGAAGTGCTGGGCGCCGAAGGCGGGGACGCGGCCCTGGGCGGAGCTGAGGTAGGCGAGGTGCAGGCTCCCCTCCACGGAGAGGAACTCGAGCGGCCTGACCTTGGCACCGACGCTGACGAGGAAGAGGTTGCTCAGCCGCAGCAGCCCCATCGGGTCGAGGTGGCTGTAGCTGTCGCCGAAGAGCGGGTCGAAGTCCACGTCGAGGTCGTCCAAGGGGTTCCCGTCGCCGGACGCCGTGTAGACCCGGACGTCCACCTCGGGCTTCACGCTGCTCGCCTCGTAGGTGTAGCGCCCGTGCACGAAGTAGGTCGTGGCCATGCGATCGACCTCGACCCCGTCGCTCTCCCTGACCTTGCCGAGCTGGAAGGCCGCCTCGGCCTCGTAGTAGAGGCCCTTCACCGGCCGGCCCTCGAGCCTGGCGACCACGGTGGCGATCTTGCGCTCGCCTACGCCGTCGAGCTTCCCGTCGTGAAGGTAGATCACGTAGACCTGCGGCTCGAGGTAGGCGCCGATGGCTTTCGTGCCCACGACGAGCCCGGCGAGATCGGTGTCGGCACCGAGCGGGGTGCGGCGCTCGCGGACCGTGGCGTAGAAGAGCTCGGTGAAGAGGTAGTCGCCCGGGCGGTAATCGACGTGGAAGCCGTCGAAGGAGCGACCCGCGAAGGACCAGTCGTCCTCACCCAAGAGCAGCCCCGAGCCCGCGGAGAGGCCGATGCGCCCGGCCTTGATCGCGATGGAGTGGGTTCCGCCGAGGGGGGGCTTCAAGGTCATGAAGCCGCGCCAGAGGCCGAGCCCCTCGTCGTCGCTCGAGGTTGACTCCTCGCTGCCGAAGATTCGGGCGTCCTGGGCGATGACAGTCAGCTCGGCGTAGGACGTCGGCTTCAGCTCGAAGCCGAGGCGCAGGCGGTGGCCGATGCGGCCGTCGGTGTCGTCCGAGTCGCCGCTGAGGTCGCGGTGGTTGTTCCACAGCTCGTCCCGGACCCGCAGATCGGCGACCAGGCGGATGGCCTTGCTGATGCGACCCGGCTCGTCGGACTCCTCTTCCAGCTTCTTCTCGACGAAGCTCACCCTCTCCTCGGTGGCCCGCAGGTCCACGGCCTGGCGCTCGACCGTCGACTGCAGCCGGGCGAGGGTGCTGCCCGTGGCGTTGGCCTGATCCTTGAGCGCCTTGATGCGCTCGCCGATCTCGGTCTCCATGTCGGACTGCCCCTCGCGCAGCCGCTCCATCTCCTTCAAGATGGTCTCCACGGTGCTGCGCATGAGGTCGAGGTCCGTGGCCATCGCCTGGACCTGCTTGCGCAGGGGCGGGGCGGCGGACGCGGGCAAGGGCCCAACCGTAACGGCAACCGCGAGTGCAAAGGCCAGGGCCGTGAAGAATCCCTTCATTGGTGCCAACCGCGCCCCCTTGGCAGTGCGGAGCGCGGACGCTAGCAAAATGGCCGCGTGCGCGTAAAGGTCGGGGGCGGCGGCGGATTGACTCGCGCTCAGGGTCCAGAGAAGAATGCCCGCTGCAACACAACACAGAGGGGCGGCATGCGCGCACTCACCGTCGTGGCAATCCTGTGGCTGGTGGCCTTCCCGGCTTGCTCGGGCTCCGACAGCACCGAAGGGAGCGTCGACGAAGGCTCTCCCCCGGCCGACACGGCGGGCGGCGACACGATAGGCCCGATGGACGAGGGCACCCCTCCCACGGACCCGAGCCAGACCGATCCGGGCGCGGCCAAGGAGGACGCAGCCGAGTGCACGGAGGGAGACAAGGAGGCCTGCGCCAACGAGAACGAGCACGGCAAATGCGCCGGCGAGCGCACCTGTCTCGCCGGCGGCACCTGGGGCGCCTGTGACGCCCCTGCCCCGGCCGCCGAGGTCTGCAACGCGGCCGACGACGACTGCGACGGCGAGACCGACGAGGACACGCCTGCTCTGTGCAACTGCGGCGACGGCACCTGCTCCGACGAGGGTGGGGAGAGCGCCGAGGTCTGCCCCTGCGACTGCGCGGAGTGCGGCGACGGCGTCTGCTCGCCCTGCGGAGAGAGCCCCGCCACCTGCAAGGAGGACTGCTGCCGCACCGCGGACGGCCCCTCGACCTGCGGCGACGGCTACTGCCTCGGCTACGGCTGCGCCGAGAACCCGCAGACCTGCGCGGCCGACTGCGGTAGGACCTGCGGCAACGGCAAGTGCGAGCGCAGCGAGAACCCCGCGGCGTGCCCGGAGGACTGCAGGCGGCAGGAGTGCGGCAACAACATCTGCGAGCCTACCGACGGAGGACCCGAGGCCTGCGCCGCCGACTGCGCGGCCGAGTGCGGAGACTGCGAGTGCCAGGGCACCGAGGGCTGGCTGGCCTGCCCCCTCGACTGCGGCTTCTGCGGTGACGGGGTGTGCAGCAGCTGCGCGCAGCTTGGAGAGGACGAAGAGCGCTGCCCGGAGGACTGCAAGGAGGACTTCGAGCCGCCCGCTCCCCTCGGCTGCGCGCCGCGCCTCAGGCCGGAGACCCTCCGCCTCGGCCTCACCCAGCCGACGGGCGGCGCCTACATGTCCTTCGAGATCGTCAACGAGGGCAGCGGCGAGTGCGTCCCGGCACCGGACTCGCTGCGCGTCATCGACTGCGTCAACCCGCTCAGCGGGGCGCAGCCATGCCTCCCGGGCGTGCCGGCCGAGCCGCCGGGGGACAGCGAACGTTTCATGGCACACGCGATGGACATGCCCGACAGCCTCGGACCAGACCAGAGCCTGAAGCTCAGCGTGAGCTTCAGCGCGCCCCCCAGCCGGCAGCTCGTCGCGGGCACCTTCGAGCGCTTCGCCGGGCTGCTCTCGATGGCCTTCTCGGATCCAGAGGCCGAGGGTCAGGAGCCCGTGTACGTGCCGGCGGGCTTCGAGCCCGACCGCGAGCACGAGGTGCCGCCCAACGTCACAGCCGCGGTGGGCCTCAGCCACATTCGAACCTCGGGCCACTCGCTCGGCTTCGACGAGGTGACGGTCGGCTGCGCCTCCGATGAGCGCAAGCTCTTCTTCTTCAACCGCGGCGAGGAGGCGACCGAGGTCGCGCTGCTGCGCCTGGACCCACTCTGCGCGGGGGACTTCGAGCTCTCCGGCCTCCCGAGCTTCCCATTCTCCCTCGAGCCGCTCGGAGCCCTGGAAGTCGGCGCTCGTTACAAGCCTCGACAGGCGAGCGAGCAGATGAGCTCGACGGGCTGCAACGTCCGGCTCCTGGCCTCGGACCTGGAGATCCCCGAGATCCCGATCGAGCTGTGGGGCATGGCCTCCGAGAAGAGCGAGCGCCAGGACAGCCTCGCGCAACCCCCGTCGCAGAAGGACATCCTCTTCGTGGTGGACGACTCGGAGTCGACGGCGGCCGCGCGCAAGGCCGTAGCGAGCGTCGTCGGTGAGTACTTCAAGTCCGGCCAGGACGACCCCAAGGAGTTCCGCCTGGCCCTTACGACCACCAACGTCGAGGCGGAGGACGGGCGCTTCAAGTCAGACCCGCGCATCGTCAACTCGGAGGCGATGCTGCAGCGCTTCGCCGAGACCATCGAGGCCCTCGGCAGCACGGATGGCGCGCCGGTGCAGGCGATGAAGGCGGCAGCGCAAGCCCTGTCCCTGCCCCACACCTTCGTGGCCGCCGATGAGGAGAGGCAGCCCGTCGACTGCAGCTCGAGCGAGGAGTGTGCGCCGCACGGCTGCTACGCGCGGCCCGGCGATCTGTCGAGCGAGGGCGGCCTCTGCGGGGGCCCGAACTGGGGCTTCCCCAATGCCGGCAGACAGATCGCCGGAGAGTGGCTGCCTCCGGCCGCGCTGCACATCGTGGTCGTCACCGACAAGGACGACAGCTCCCCGATGCCGCCGAGCGCCTACCTGGCGATGCTCGACGACCTCGACCGCTACGACTACGACAGCGTGCGGGTACACGCCCTCGCCGGGGACGTCCCCGGAGGCTGCGCTGAAGGCGCCGCGGCCGAGGCCACGGCCCTGAAGGAGGCCGTCGACGCCTCCGGTGGCTTCTTCGCATCGATCTGCGGTGAGGACCCGAGCCAGGCGTTCACGGAGCTCCTGGATGCGATCTACGCCCAGCAGCTCCGGTTCAGGCTGAAGAGCGTGCCGACGGAGGCGGGCGCGACGGGCTCGCAGTTCGGCGAGACGTGCCAGGCAAACGGAAACTGGACGCTGGACCGTGAGGAGCGCTTGATCCAGTTCGAAGAGGACGCTTCTTGCAGGCCCTCGGCCGGGGGCAGCGTCATGATCAAGTACGAAGCCGAGTGCCTCGCGCCATAGGAGGCCGCGCCTTCCGGCGTTGCCGCCCTTGCACGGCGGCCTCGCCGCGACGATCCCTCGGCCGCGCCGGCGCTTTACGCTCACCCGGCAGGGTGGCATCATCCGCTTGAGGGCACAGAGCGCTTGGCGGAGGTGTGCGAATGGCAAGGCCGGAGAAGAGGGACCTGACTATCTCCTTCGTGCCCATCGTCTGCTCGGCACCCCTGATCTACGCTCACAGCCAGGGGATGTTCGCCCGCAGAGGGCTGAACGTGAGCTTGCGCGCGGCTCCGGGCTGGAGCGGTATCAAGGAGCTGATGGCCTGGGACAAGGTGGACGCCGTCCACATGCTCTCCCCCATGCCGCTGGCCTGCAGCCTCGGCCTCGACGGCCGCCAGGCCGACATCCGCCTCGCCGCGATCCAGAACGTAAACGGGCAGGCCCTCACGCTCGCCTCGCGACACCTCGGCATCCGAAGCGTCCGCGACATGGTGGGCTTCACCTTCGGCGTGCCCTACCGCTTCTCGATGCACTACTACCTGCTCTGCCTGTACCTCGCGCAGAACGGCGTCGACCCGCTGCGCGAGGTGACGATCAAGGAGGTGTCTCCGCCGCGCATGCCCTACTACCTGGCCAAGGGCTGGGTCGACGGGGTGTTCGCCCCCGAGCCCTTCAACCAGATCCCCGTGCTCAGGGGCACCGGCTTCATACACACCCTCTCCAGGGAGATCTGGGACGGCCACCCCTGCTGCGGCTTCGCGACGAGGCGGGACTTCGCCGAGAAGAGCCCGGTCGCCTACCGGACCATGCTCGAAGCCGTCCTCGAGGCGGAGCTCACGCTGCACCGCGCCTCCACCGAGCAGAAGCTCGAGATCGCGAGGCAGATCTCGGGCCCGGGGCACCTGAACCAGGAGGACCCGACGCCGGTCGAGCAGGTGCTGAGCGGGCGCTTCCCGGACGGCACGGGGCGAACGCGAGATGTGCCCGACCGAATCGACTTCCGCCCGGTGCCGTGGCTCGAGTACGGCAGCTGGATGCTCTCCCAGATGCAACGCTGGGCGCAGCTCCCGGGGCAGGTGGACTACCGCGAGGTCGTGGAGAGCGTCTTCGCGACCGCCGGCACGCGTGAGCTCGCGGAGGCCATGGGCTTCGACGACGAGGGGCCGCGCCTGGGCGGCGTGGCTCCTTTCACCGGCGAGGATCCATACGCCTACGCGTGCTCCCAACCCTTCGCCGACCTGAAGGACGAGGCGGAGCCGCGCGAGCCCTACAAGATGCCAAAGCGCACCAGGGAGCGGCTCGCCGGGATCGTGGAGCACCTCGCGGACGTGGCCGGGGGCTCGACGGAGCTGGGGCTGGCGGTGACCTCCGCGGACGAGCTCGGCTGGCTCGAGCAGATCTTGAACGAGATGGTCTTGAACCTGCGCTTCTCCAAGGAGGCCCTCGCCGAGCACAACGAGCAGCTCGAGCTGCGCGTGGCCGAGCGAACCGCGGCGCTCGAAGAGGAGATAGAGGAGCGCCGGCGGGCCGAGGACGTCGTGGCGCGCCAGGCCCAGGAGATCCTGGAGCTCTCCACTCCCGTCATGTCGGTCGCGAAGGGGGTGCTGGTGGCCCCCCTCATCGGCGCCCCGGACGACCGCCGGGCCGAGCAGTTCGCGGAACGCCTGCTGCAGGCCATCGTGAGCACGAGCGCCGAGGTCGTCCTGCTCGACATAACCGGCGTGCCGATCCTCGACACCCACACGGCCCAGCACCTGATCGACACCCTGCGCGCCGTTCGACTGCTCGGCTGCCGCGCCGTCGTCACCGGCGTGCGCCCGACCATCGCCCAGACCCTCGTGCACCTCGGCATAGACCTGAGCGAGGTCTCTACGCGCTCCTCGTTGATGGCGGGCCTCGAGCTGGCCCTCGCCTGGCAGGAGGCCGAGAGCGCCTGAAGGCGCCCCAAGCTCCTCCAGCTCGCGCCCCGATACCCGGACCGCGCCGCCGCCTTATCGCTCGCCCCCGCGCGTCGCCCAGCGGTAGAGCGGCTCGGCCACGTGCCGTGCGAAGGCGTCCGAGCCCCGCTGGTTCCAGTGGCCCTCGTAGGGGATTCTGTGCTCGGCGCGCCGCTCGGGATCGGCGAACCCGAACCCGCAGGGCAGGTAGTCCGCGCCGACCTCCGACGCGAAGCGCCGGCCCCTGTCGTCCGAGTTGAGGTCCATGACCAGGGCGCGCAGCCCGCGCTCGGCTGTCCACCTCCGCATGTCCGCGATGAGCCGCTCCCGCATCTCGAGCTCCTCGAGCGCGCTGGAGGAGCGCGGGCCCGCGTGCGCGGCTCCGGCCACCAGCTCCCGGAGGAGCCGCGCCGCCGTCGTCGCGACGTAGAGCCTGAAAGGTCGCGGAATGTCGGACGGGAGCCAGGCGCCTGCGAGCAGGCGGTCGAGCTGCTCCGGCCGAACCACCGGCCACTTGGCGTCGTAGGCCGGCACATGTTCTCCACCGCGACCGAGGCTCGGACGCGAGCGCGGATCCCACGTGTGGTGATACCCGCCGTACATGAAGGGGCCCGGCGCGTCGCTCGACCCGGGCTCCATCTCCCCCCACCAGAAGAAGCGCCGATCGAGGTCGTCCGAGGCCAACGCGAAGATGACGCCGTCGAGCTCGATGTCCTGCGCGGCGAGCCAGTTGTGCAGGATCGACCACCAGTTCGCCAGCCCCCCGCCGTCGATCGCCATGTTCAACAGGCGCACGGTCTTGGGCCGGCGTCCCGCCAGCAGCTCCTCCACCCTGTCCGGCCAGTCCACCTCGAGGAAGGGCTCGGCGGTATACGAGTCGCCGAGGACGGCGAAGCGCAGCTCCTCCGCCGACGCCCGGCGAGTGCTGAAGTCGTGCCGATCGCCGAAGCCGTGGTTGTTGCCCCGCAGAGTCCCCCGGGCGACCACCTCGCCATAGGAGGTCACCACGACGAGGCGGGCGGGCACCTGCGAGAGCCTGTACCCGCGCGCCGAGTCGCTGCGGATGTTGCCGGCGGGATCGGTGCGCTCGTGCACGCGCCGAGTCGTGGGCTCGAGCCAGCCGCTCAGGTAGAGCCAGGTAGCGACGGTCTCGCTGGCGGCGTAGGTCAGCAGGATCGAGGCGGCGAGGAGCAGCAGCTTCCCGCGAGCACCGCCCAGCCCCGACTCCCCTGTCTTGTTGGTCGCCACGTCGCGCCCCTGCTACCCCAGCAGCTCCCTCGCCACGACCACCTTCTGCACCTCCGGGGTGCCCTGGGCCGCGATCCAGGTGTAGGCGTCGCGCAGCAGGCGCTCGGCGTCGAAGCGCAGGTCGCCGCCGTATCCGCCCAGCACCCGGTTAGCCGTGTCGGCGGCCCGCACCATGGCGTCCGCGGCGTAGGCCTTGGCCATGGAGGTCTCCTTGCGGTGCCTGCCCGTGCGCTCGGAGAGCACGGCGGCCCTGTAGGCGAGCAGCCGGGCGGCGTCCACCTCGGCGGCGGCCTCGGCGATGGGGAAGCTGACCGCCTGCTGTCTGCCGATGGGCTTGCCGCCGACCGTGCGGGTCCTGGCGTGGTCGATCGCCAGCTCGAGGGCTGCCCGGGCGAGCCCGACGTATCCGAAGGACAGGCTGATGCGGGTCGTGTTCAAGACCTTGAACGCGATGCGCAGGCCGTCGCCCCGGCCCCCGATGCGGTTGACGGAGGGCACCTCGACGTCTTCGAGATCGACCTCCCAGGAGCGGTGCCCCCTCAAGCCCATGGCCTCGCACCGGCGATCGAGCTTGAAGCCGGGCGTGCCCTTCTCCACCACGAAGGCCGAGATGCCCTTGGGGCCGAGGGAGGGGTCCTCGGTGGCGAAGACGGCGAAGAGGTCTCCGGTCTCGGCGAAGGTGACGAGCCTCTTCCTGCCCCGCAGGACGAAGCCCCCGTCGGTCGGCGTCGCCCGCGTCTTCAGGGCCGCCGGGTCGGAGCCGGGGCCCTCGTCGGTGAGCGCGTAGCAGCCCATCGCGCCGCCTGCGAGGGGCTTCAGGAAGCGCTCCTGCTGCTCCTCGGTGCCGCCCACCTTGACCACGTGGGTGTAGAGCTGGGCGACCTCCAGGTAGGGCGCGAGGCAGGGCAGCGCGTAGCCGATCTCCTCGGCGACGATGCAGACCTCGACCTTGCCGAAGCCGGGCCCGCCGAGGTGCTCCGGCACCGAGAGCGCGGTCAGCGAAAACGGCGGCGCCGCCAACCTCTCGAGCAGGTCGGCCGGCACCCGATCCTTCTGCTCCACCTCCCTTACTCGCGGCAGGATGTGCTCGCGCGCGAGATCCCTGTAGCGCTCGGCGAGCGAACGCTGCTCTTCGCTGTAGAAGGTCCAAGCCATCTCTTGCTCCCTTATCCGACTCGCCGATCGCGCCCACGCCAGTAGGGCTCCCGGATCGCCTTCTTGTCTATCTTGTTCGAGCCCGTCTTCGGCAGGGCCTCCACCAGGTCCACCGAGCGTGGCGCCTTGAAGCGCGCCAGGCGCTCCCGACAGTGGGCCACAAGCTCCTCCTCGCTCGGGCCGTACCCCGCCGCCGGCACGACGACCGCCTTGACCGCCTCACCCCAGCGCTCGTCCGGCACCGCCACCACGGCCGCCTCCACGACCGCCGGGTGCTCGAGCAGGGCGTTCTCCACCTCCACCGAGTAGACCAGCTCGCCACCCGTCTTGATGACGTCCTTCTTTCGGTCGACGATGTCGACGTAGCCCTCCCGGTCCATGACCGCGAGGTCGCCGGTGTGGAACCAGCCCCCGCGGAGCGCTGCGCGGGTGCTCTCCTCGTCCTTCCAGTAGCCCGGCGTCACGCTCGGCCCCCGCACGACGATTTCGCCTACGGTCTCGCGGTCCGCAGGCACGTCCTCGCCCTGCTCGTCGACGACGCGCAGGTCCACGCCCACGATGGGTCGCCCGGTACAGGCCCCGTACCAGGCGCGCTCCGCCTCGGGCATGGCCGCCACGGGCAGGGTCGGCCTCGACAGGGTGAGGTAGGGGCTCGTCTCGGTCAGGCCGTAGGTCTGCAGGTAGGTGCAGCCGAAGGTCTCGGACACCCGCCGCACCAGCTCGGGAGAGATGGAGGCGCCCCCCGACAGCACGAGGCGCAGCGACTCGTAGCGCCTCCCGGCCGCGCCGGGGTGACGCACGAGGGTGCTCAGCATGGTGGGGATGAGGTTCGTGAGGGTCACCCCACCGCGCTCGAGCTGATCCAGCACCAGCTCGGCCCGGAAGTCTCTCGCGAAGAGGTGTCGCCCGCCGGTCCACGTCACGGCGAAGCTCGCCCACGCGTCGGCCAGGTGGAACATCGGCGCGGCGTGGAGCCAGGTGTCGCCGTCCGTGAGTGAGAGCTCGGCGATGGCCATCAGCGCGTGGGAGCAGACGTTCGAGTGCGTGAGCAGCACCCCCTTCGGCCGGCCCGTCGTGCCGCTCGTGTAGTAGAGCTGCGCCGGCTCGCCCCCCGGCCCTGACGGCGCCGAGAGCAGGTCCACGGGCTCCGACTCCGCCAGCTCATCCCAGGCTGGGCCGCCCCGCGCGTCACCGGCGCCCGCCCACACCGTGCCGGCGCCGACGGCCGCGGCCGCCTCCTCGGCGCAGGCCCCGTAGCGCCCATCCGCCACGAGGAGCGAGGCCTCGGCGTGCTCGAGCACCGTCACGATCTCCCCGGCCGAGAGCCGCCAGTTCAGAGGCACGAGCACCGCCCCCGCCACCGGCGCGGCGAAGTAGAGCTCGAGGAAGGGCACGTCGTTGGGCAGCAGCGCGGCCACGCGCTCCCCCGGGGCCACGCCCAGGCGCCTCAGCCCACCGGCGAGGCGCGAGACCCGCTCGGCGAAGGCGGCGTAGGGCTCCCACTCACCCCCGCGTAGGACGGCCGGGTGGCGCGGGAACAATCTCGCGGCGCGCAGGAGGATGCTCGGGACGTGCATGGGCCGAGGATGGGCACAGGCAGGGGTGGGGGTGCAAGCCGGGATGTGCTCACCGGATCCTCCCGGCGCCGACCCTCTGCGGCCTCTGCGCCTCTGCGCGAGGATTCCAGGCGCGGGGCTCTGGCCCGCTGGTCCGGCAGACGCAGACACGATACGACTCCACCTCAGTCATGCAGACCAGCGCCTCCGCCGCCGGCGCCGCCGCCTCCAACGAGCCGGCGAAGCGCTTCGGGACCTTCCTCGGCGTCTACACACCGAGCGTCCTGACCATCCTCGGCGTGATGATGTACCTGCGCTTCGGGTGGGTGCTGGGAAACACCGGCCTGCCCATAGCCCTGCTCATCGTGCTGATGGCGAGCAGCATCACCTTCGTGACGGGGCTCTCCGCTTCCGCCATCGCGACCAACATGAAGGTCGGCGTCGGCGGCGAGTACTACATGGTCTCGCGCAGCCTCGGCATGGAGCTCGGCGGCGCCATCGGCATCCCGCTGTTCATGTGCCGCACCCTGTCGCTGACGCTCTACGCCTTCGGCCTGGCGGAGTCGGTGTCCTTCTTGTGGCCCGCGGCGTGGGGTGAGCCGCCGCTGATGGCGATGGCGGCCGGCTCGATCCTCTTCATCACGGCCATCGCGGGGAAGAGCGCCGAGGCGAGCCTCAAGCTCCAGATCCCCATCATGGTCGCCGTGGGCCTGAGCCTGCTCGCCCTCGCCGGAGGCGTGCTCGCCGGAGGAGTCAGCGAGCCCGAGATGGCGCCTCACTACGAGCGCTCGGCCGTCGGCGGCTTCTGGTACGTCTTCGCGGTCTTCTTCCCCGCGGTCACGGGCTTCACCGCCGGCGTCGGCATGAGCGGGGATCTGAAGGACCCCAAACGATCCATCCCCCGCGGCACCCTCTTCGCGGTGGCGACGGGCACCCTCGTCTACCTCGGCATCCTCGCCATGCTCGCGCTGACCTCGCTCACCAACGGCGAGGAGCTGGCCCGCCTCGACCCCAAGGCACCGCCCGTCTGGACCAAGGTAGCCCTGCTGGGCTTCTGGCTCGTCTACCCGGGCATGTGGGGCGCCATCCTCTCCTCGGCTTTCGGCAGCGCCCTCGGCGGCCCCCGCGTCCTGCAGGCTCTCGCCAGCGACGGCCTCGCGCCAAAGGCCCTGGCCCGCACGAGCAAGACCGGGCAGCCGACCATCGCCACCTGGGTCACCGGCGCCATCGCCCTCGCCGCCGTCGGCCTCGGCGACCTCAACGCGGTCGGGCGCTGGGTGACCATCTTCTTCCTGACCCTCTACGTCACCATCAACCTCTCCGCCGGGGTCGAGCGACTTGTCGGCGATCCCTCCTACCGCCCCACCATCCGCGTGCCCTGGGTGGTCTCCTTCGCGGGCGCGGGCGCGGCGGTGGCGGTGATGTTCCTGATAAGCCCGCTGGCCTGCGCCTGCGCGGTGGCCCTGGAGCTCCTGCTCTACACCTTCTTGAGGCGCCGCGAGATGGAGGCTCGCTGGGGCGACGTCAGGGCCGGCTTCTGGGCCGTCGTGGCGCGCCTCGCCCTGCTCCGCCTGCGAAACGTGAAGCTCGACGCGCGCAACTGGCGCCCCCAGATCCTGGTCTTCACCTACAACCCGAAGAGCCGCATAGGCCTCGTGCGCATGGCCAACTGGTTCAACCAGAACAAGGGCGTGCTCACGGTCTGCAGGGTCGTCGAGGGTGAGCTCGGCGAGTCCGAGATCGAGCCGCAAAAGGAGCGCAGGGAGATGGCTGAGGCCCTCGACGAGGCGGGGCTCGTGGCCTTCCCCGAGGTCCACGTGGTGCCCGACTTCGAGACGGGCCTGCTCAGCATCGCGCAGGCCAACGGCTTCGGCGGAATGGAGGCGAACACCCTGCTCTTCGGCTGGCCCGGCACGCGCGAGCGGGTAGGCCGCCTGCTCCGCGTGATGAGGGCGGTGTCGAAGATCAACATCAGCACCGTCATCCTCCGCCTGCCCGAGCGCGAAGGCCCGGAGGACAAGCGCTACATCGACGTCTGGTGGCGGGGAAAGCAGCAGAACGGAGACCTGATGGTGCTGCTCGGCCACCTCATCAAGGGGAACCCGAGCTGGCGGCGGGCCCGGCTCTCGGTCCGCTCCATCGTAGACGCGGAGGAGGAGCGCGATGCTATGGCCGCCTCCCTCGCCAACCTGCTCACCGAAGCCCGAATCGAAGCGAGGACCGACGTCATCGTCCGGCCACCGGACCGCGAGGTGAGAGACGTCATCCACTACGCCAGCCGAAACGCCGACGTGGTCCTGCTCGGCCTGAACGTGCCCGACCCCGGCCAGGAAGAGGAGTACGCCGACCAGCTCATCGCGCTCGCCGAGGGTTTGTCGACGGTGGCCTACGTCTACAACGGCGGGCGCCACGCGGGAGAGCTGATCTAGGGGCCGGCGCGCCCTGCGCGGCGTCTCCTGGCCCGTGCCCGTGCCCGTGCCCCTGCCCCTGCCCCTGCCCTTACTCTTTGATCTAGCTGTTAGCTGTTAGCTGTTGGCGGTTAGCCTGAAACCCTGCGCACTTGCGGCTGCGTCTCCGCTCGCGCCTTCGCGTTTCAGGTGAAGTGCCCACTTCGCCGTTGCAGCGGGAATGCCTGAGCCAATGGCTAACGGCTAATGGCTAATCACTTGTCTTGGGCCTAATTCACGTCACTCGGCTCCGGCGAAGCCGGCTCCGCGTGGCGCCGGGCCCAGGCGCGCAGCTCGGAGAGCTCCTTGTCGGCGAGCTTGGCGGCGGGCGCGGTGGCGCCGGCGATCTCCTCGACCTGCTCGGTCGTGGTCTCGCCGGGCTCCGGGCTCTGCGCGAGGGCCTCGTCCAGCACGCGCGCGATCTCGGCGGTGTCGAAGCCGCGCGTAGCCTCGGCGACGCGGGCGTGGTCGATCCCGGGCACCCGCACCCGCGCCGCCCGCAGCAGGGTCTTGACGATGTCGCTGCGGTCGGAGGGGCCGGGGAGGTCGATGAAGAAGGTGCGGTCGAAGGCCGGGCCGCGCAGGAAGCCGCCGTGCAGGCCGCTGGGCGCCGCGGCGGTCGCCGCGTAGACCACCCCAGAGTGGGGTAGACGGAGCAGGCGCCCCACGAGGTTGGCCACCGCGCGCTCGGCGGCGTCCTCGGCAGAGGCGACGAGCTCGAGGTTCTCGATCCAGACCACCACCGGCCCGACGCGACGGAGGCGCGCGAAGGTATCGCGGACCGCGTCGGGCGACGCGATGCCGATCTCGGCGGCGTCGATGCGGGCCAGCGGCCGCATGAGGGCGCCGGCGAGAGCGCGCACCAGGTGACCCTTCCCGGAGCCGGGGAGGCCGACGAGGAGCATGCCCCTGGGCTCGGCGCTCCCGACGCTCTGGTCCTGCTGGCCTCCGTCGGCCAGGCCGCGGATGTAGGACAGGACCGCCCCGTGGCCGCCCACCGCGCCCGGGGTGACCGTGGAGACCGCGGCGCGCACGAGAGGCAGGCGCGCCATCAGGCGGGCGCGGGCCTCCAGCACCGCCATCACGTCGTCCGCGCTCAGCGAGCCGGACTCCACGAGCCGCCTGGCGATGAGGTTCTCGAACTCGAGGCTCGTGAGGCCACAGGCCGCGCTGCAGAGGGCGGCGCAGGCCTCATCGTCGAGGTCGACCGCGTCGCCCCGCTGCTTCTTGAAGCCCGAGAGCATCGAGTCGAGCCGCTCTCCGTACTCCTCCGGGCCGGCAGGCGGGACGTCGACGAGCGCCACATAACGGTCCAGCGCGCTCGGGCGGAGGGGATCGTCCTCGAGGATGATGAGGGTGCCGCGCGTGTGCCCGGCGAGCTGCTGGGCCAGATCCCTCACCTGCCTGACCGTACAGGCCTCGAAGAGCTCCTCTCCGGGGTCCAAGAGCACGTAGATCTCGGGCGACTGTGAGGCACGCTGGCCGATGATCTCCAGCGCCTCGCTCAGCCCACCGGACTCAGGCCCCGGGGAGCTCTCCGAGGTGGCGGAGCCGTCGGGCTCCAGGCCGTGCGTGCTGCGCCAGGTCCACAGCGCCCGCCCAGAAGCGGCGCGCCTGACGAGGCCGAGCGCCCGGTCCTGGTCCACGGCGTTCAGATGGAGGACGGGCGTACGAGCCCGGATAAGCACCCGGAGGTGCTCGACAAATGCGTTGGCGTCCATGGGCTCAAGGGTACCCCCACGGGGCGGGGGTGTCACCTGCACACTCTCGGCGGCATGGCCGACTGTCGTGCTGGCGGCGGAGCCGCTATGGGCTGGAGGGTGGATACCCGACGTGCTAGACCCGGGCTCGAACGTGCGCAAGGGGAACGCATGAGCGACGAGATCCAGGGAGCAACGCCAGGCGTGGCGACCACGCCGCATGTGAGCATCCCGGTCACGAGCCTCGCAGACCTCGCCGGTGCCGACACCGAGGCGAGAGAGCGAGCCGCCCGGACCATCTCGCACGGGTTTCGGCAGTTCGGCGTCGTCTACGTGCGCGACCACGGCGTCGCCTGGGAGCGCGTAGAGGATCTGTACCGAGAGCTGGCCGCCTTCTGCGGTGGGCCGGCCGAGGAGCGGGAGGCCCTGGAGCGCCCCGAGAGCTGGTGGCAGCGCGGGTGGGTGCCGGCCGGCGCCGCGGGGGACGGCTCGAAGGTCAAGGAGAGCTTCCTCGCGGGCCTCGAGCCGCCGGACCGGGACTCGCAGCTGCAGCACCCGGAGCTTCACGCGGAGAACGTCTGGCCCGAGGGCCGCGACGCCTTCCGCGAGGCCTTCACCGAGGTGGGCCGAGAGCTGCACCGCGTCTCCTTGACGCTGCTCCGCGGCTGCGCCCTCGCCCTCGGCGTGAACGAAGACAAGCTCGTCGACCGCGTCACGGGCGGCCCGCACCTCTCCCGGGCCCTGCGTTACCTGCCCCTGAACCTGGACCAGGCCAAGGCCCGCGTCCGCTGGGGCGAAGAGCAGACCGACTTCGGGCTGCTGACGGTGCTGCCCTGCAGCCAGTACACCGATCCCGCCGGTCGCCCCGGGCCGGCTCCGGACCCGGTCTGCGGGCTCTTCGTGAAGACGAGGACCACGGAGGTCCGGCCCGCGGGCATGGTGGTCCCGGCGAGCGCGCCTCCCGGCTGCCTGGTCGCCAGGGTCGGCCAGCAGCTGGAGATCCTCAGCGGCGGGACCTTCCTCGCCACGCCCCACCATGTGCGGGCCCCGAAGGTGCCGGCCTTCGGACGCAGCTGCGCCGTGCACACGCTCCACGTACACGCGCGCCGCCGGCTCCTGCCCATGGACCCTTTCCGCACCGACGAGGCGGTCGCGGCCTACGCCCCGCCCGTCCTGGCCGGGACCTTCCTCACCAAGACCATGGTCGACCGCGGCCTCGCGCCTCCGAGCGCCGCCGACCGCCTGGGCTACCGGCACTACGACAGGATCTGAGCCGGGGGCTCAGGCCGCCAGCCCCTCGACGTAGCGGTCGATCTCGCGCCGCACGGCGTCCACGGAGGCCGGCACGTCGATGGGCCGGTTGGCCCGGCCGGAGTCGACACCCTCGAGCTCGCCGCTGTGGAAGCGGGTCTTCATCTCGGCGAACTTCAGGCCGTGGGCGGTCGAGATGACGACCACACGCTCGTCCTCCCTGATCACCCGCGCCGCCAGGAGCTTCTTCAACGCCGCCAGGGCCACGCCCGTGTGCGGGCAGCAGAACAGCCCGGTGCTGTCGGCCTCGGCCATGGCCTCGCTCAGGGCCTGCTCGCTCGCCTGCTCGACCACCCCGTCGAAGCGCCTCAGCACGCGCACGGCGCGTCCGACGCTGACCGGGTCTCCGATGCGGATGGCGCTGGCGATGGTCGGCTTCGCGGTCACCGGCTCGTAACGATCCCAGCCGGCACGGTAGGCGAGGTAGAGGGGGTTTGCCGCCTCGGCCTGGGCCACGGCGATGCGGGGCGTCCGCGCGATGAGCCCGAGCTCCCTCATCATCTGAAAGCCGCGCCCGAGGGCGCTCACGTTGCCCAGGTTGCCGCCCGGGATGACGACCCAGTCGGGCACCTCCCAGTCGAGTTGCTGGACGATCTCGATTCCGACGGTCTTCTGGCCCTCGATGCGCAGCGAGTTGAGGGAGTTCGCCAGGTAGATGCTCTTGTCCCGCGTGACCTCCTTCACGACCGCCATGCAGCCGTCGAAGTCCGTGTCGAGGGCCAGGACGAGGGCGCCGTTGGCCAGGGGCTGCACGAGCTGCGCGGGGCTGACTTTGTCCTTGGGCAGGAAGACCACCGTCGGGATGCCGGCGGCCGCTCCGTAGGCCGCGAGGGCGGCGGAGGTGTCGCCGGTGGAGGCACAGGCGACCGCGTCGATGGGCTCCCCGCCCGCTCTCATCTGCTTGACCGCGCTGACGAGCACGGTCATGCCGAGATCCTTGAAGGAGCCGGTGTGGGTGTTGCCGCAGAGCTTCACCCAGAGGTCTTTGAGGCCGATGCGTACGCCGAGACGCTCCGCGCAGAAGAGGTTCGTCAGGCCCTCGTACATCGAGACGACGTGCTCGTCTTCCAGGATGGGCAGCACCCACTCCTTCTTGCCCCAGACCCCCGAGCCGTAAGGCCACGAGGTGCGTGCGTAGCGCTCGTCGAAGAGGCGCATCCAGGCGGTGGCCGAGCGGTCCTTCAGCGCAGCGGTGTCGTGGGCGACGTCCAGCAGCCCTCCGCAGGTCGGGCAGTGGTAGACCACCTCGAAGGGCGAGTAGCGCCCGTCACAGCCCTCGATGCACTGGAGCCAGGCGGAGTAGGACATCTGTCACCTCACAGCTTCGGGCGCCCCTGGGTGCAGGACCGCGAGGAAGCTGTCAAGAGCTCCTTGCTTCTCCACCTCTGCGCCCTCTGCGCCTCTGCGCGAGCCCCTCCCCTTTCGAATCCGCGCGGAGCGCCCTACTCCTTGTCGCGCACGCAGCGGAAGCCGTGATGCTCGATGGCGAGGCGCGGGGGCGCGTAGCCGCGGGCGGTCGTCCGGAGGGCGCTGGCGTCGGTGGCGAAGCTGCCGCCGCGCAGGACCTTGTAGGAGCCCACCGGCGGACCTTTCGGGTCCTCGCGCGGGCTGGAGCGGTAATAACCCTCGTCGTACCAGTCCGCCACCCACTCCCAGGCGTTGCCGGCCATGTCACATAGCCCCTGCGCCGTGTTGCCGTTCTTGCTACAGACGGGCCAGGTGCGCTCCTTCCAGCAGCCCTCTCTCCTGAAGTCCATGATCGCCTTCTTGCAGGTCGCCCTCTCCTCTCCCCAGGGGTAGAGCCTGGCCTTCCCCCCGCTCCTGGCCGCGTACTCCCACTCGGCCTCGGTGGGCAGCCTGCCTCCCACCCAGGCACAAAAAGCCTTCGCGCGGCTCCAGTCGACACAGTTGACGGGGTGGAGCTCGCTGTCGCTCCTGTGGAAGTTGCAGTACTTGCCCGTGTCGGGCTTCTTGCAGGCCCCGGCGGCCACGCAGCTGCGGTACTGGGTGACGGTCACCTCGGTCCGGGCGATCTCGAAGGCGCCGAGATCCACGTGGTGGTGCGGCATCTCGTCCGCGCTCCCCTTCTTGCTGGCCCCCATTCGGAAGCTGCCGCTCGGCAGGTGCACCCACTCCAGGCCCGCCTTGCCCGTGGTGCTCACGTATCCGGCGGCCGCCCGGCTCTCGCCCGAGCGTGGGGGTGTCGGGCGCCCGATTACCAGGCGCACGCGCCTCGTCTGTCTCTCCTCGAGGTCGAGGGCGGCCCTCGTCTCTCCGAGCTTCGAGTGGCGTACCAACACCTCCTTGCTGCACAGGGGCACCCTGAACAGGCCCGGCGTGGTCCCGACCCTGCGCCCGTCGACCCAAACGCCCGCCGCGACGGCGTCTCCCCCGACCCCCTCCACCGACAGGTCGATGCCCGAGGGCTTGGCCTTGGGCTTCAGCCTCAGCGTCTTCTCCTCCCCGTTCTCGAGGCGCACGTACTCCACGATGTCCTCGAAGCAGCGGTCCTTGACCACGACGCGCGCCTCACGCCCGCTCTTGAGCCTGAGCTTCGTGACGGGGGACTCTCCCTCCACCTCGCCGTCGAGCTCGACGAGCAGGCCCGGAGGCTCGGTCTTCACGGTCAACAGGCCGAAGTCCGCCGCCAGCTTCCACCTGAGGGTCTGGCCGTTCCTCAGCTCGACGATCTCCGTGCGCTGGACGTACTCCTCCTTGTCCATCGTCACCTGCACCCTGCTGCGGCTCACCTCCCTCGCGCAGGGCGTCGCCTGGCAGATGAGGTCTCCGTCGACAAGCACGATGCCGTCGGCCGGGTCCGACTCGAAGCGCACGAGCATGCGCCTCGGGCCCTCGGGCGCCCAGCCCTCTCCGCCCGCCTCCGCGGTTGGCGGCCTCACCACCGAGGCCACCTCGAAGTGCCCGTCCCCAGCCGCGCCCTGCGGCATCTCCATCTTCGAGCGGCGCAGGCGGCGCAGGAGCCGGCCCACGGCCTCCGCGGGTCCCTTGCCCTTCGCCCAGGCCACGTCGGCCCCTTCGACCATGCAGCCGTTCTCGATGCTGAACAGGCGCACGTAGAAGCGCTGGCCGGCCCGCGAGGCCTTGAGCAGGCCGTTTCGTGAGAGCCCGGTCCCCGACGCGCAGCGCACGCCCTCGTCGAGGCTGGGCGTGCCCTCGCCCTCGACCATCTTCTGCATCTCGTCGTGCTCCGGGACGCTGGTCGGGAAAGCGAGCTTGCCCGCGCGCCAGAGCTCCTGCGCCAGCAGGTCCGCCAGCCCGTCCTGGTCACCCTCGAGGAGCACCCGCGGCTTGCGCCTCAGGTAGCTCTCCGTCGCCGCGTCGACGTCGCAGACGTGGCCCTTGCTCACGAGCAGGTCGCCCCTCCAGTCCCACAGGTAGACACCGGGTGACGAGCAGTCGGCGCCCAGAGACTGCGCGATCTTCCCGTCCTGGTCGCAGACGACCTCGTCGGGGTCCCACTCCGGGGTCGCGCAGTCGCCCTCCGCGTCGGGCACGCTCACGAGCACCACGCGCAGGCCCTGCCCGTGGTACCTGTCGTAGAGGCGCATCCAGTCGGGGACCGCCTTCGCGCAGGCCTCGCACCCACCCGAGTAGAAGCCCACGGCGAGCAGCCGCACGCCGGGGCTGTCGAGCCACGCGCGCAGGTCGAGGCCCGGGTCCGCCGCGGCCGGACGGGGAGCCGCCACGAGCAGGGCGAGGCCAAGAGAAACGAGGAGACGCTCAAGCCACCGGCGCCCCCCCGGCGTTTTTGGGAGGTACCCCATTCTCAACCACCATCTTCTCTTGTCTAGCGATGATGCCCCTTGTGGCGCTACGAATGCAAGTGATCGAGGCAACTTGCGGCGCTGTGGCGCGGTCCGGTGCCGATCACCTATAAGGAGTCGGACAGGGTGACTCGCTTGCGAAACGCCCCGCGGCAGTGGCGTTTCGGCTGCGAGACGCCTGCCCCGCCAGACACGGGCCAGGAGGCACACGTGACCCGAAAGACGCAACCCACGAAGGCGCCGGCGGCGCTCCTCGCGACGCTCCTGCTGTTACTGGCGGCGGCGTGCTCCGACAGCACCTCGGAGGCGCAGGAGGGCGTGCAGGATCCGGGCGCCACCGCCGGCGGCGAGGACAGCGGCCCCGCCCGCGGGGAGGACCCGGGCGGCTCGAGAGACCCCGGCGCAGCCTCGAGCGGAGACCGGGGGCCCGCCGGCGGCGAGGATGAAGGCGGCGGGCCGGCGAGCGATCCGGGCCCCGCCGAAGACCCCGGCCCCGCCACCGCCGACGCGACCGAGGTGGCCGACGTCGTGGAGCAGAAGGACGAAGGAGAGCAGGACGTCGCGGAGCCCGCGGACACGACCGGCGCCGGCGACGACGTCGCCTCCGACCCGGGCCCGAGCACGCCCCCCGAAGGCAGCGCCTGGCCGATGTTCGGCGGCGGCACGCGGAGCAGCGGGCGCTCTGCGGCGACCTTCCGCACCGGCTACGAGCTGCTGTGGTCCGTCGACGTGCCGGACTTCGGCTACGGCGGTGCGGCGCTTGGGCCGGACGGGCGCGTCGTCGGCGCCTCCCACGGCCCCGAGCGCATCTACGCCGTGTCCGCGGACGGGAGCGAGCTGTGGACCACCGACCTTCCGAGCGACGTATGGTCGGTCGACGTCACGCCAGCCGTGGATGCGGAGGGGCAGGTCTACGCCGTAGCCCAGTCCGGGCACTACCTGCGCCTCGGAGCGGGCGGCGAGGTGGAGGTGAGCAAGATCATCATGGTGGGAGACGGGCTGGGCGCCACCTTCTTCCGCGGCAGCCCCACCCTCGACGGCGAGGGCAACATCTACGCGCCCACCGACCCGGGCCTCGGCGGGGGCACGGCCACGCTCTTCAAGATCGACCCGCAGGGAGAGGTCTTGTGGAAACGAGCCTACGGTCCGAGCTCGTCGGGAGACGGGGCGCCGGCGATCGACGAGGACGGCTCGGTCGTCGTCGCGACCAACGGCGGAGACGTCACCTCCAACGGGCTGCTCATGCGCCTCGACCCCGCGGACGGCACCTTGAAAGACAGCCACCAGGAGATCGGCTACTTCCGCGGCAGCCCGGCCCTCGGTGAGGACGGGAGCATCTACCTCGCCAGCCGAGGCGGTGTGCTCGCCTTCGGCGCCGATCTCGAGCCCCTGTGGAAGACGCCGGAGGCCGTGGGGCGCGGCACCCCCGCCGTGGGAGCCGATCGCGTCTACGTGTTGACCGACGCCAGCAAGCTCGTGGCCATCGACCGCAGCGACGGCATGCCGCTCTGGGAGCACCAGCTCACCGCGGGCTCGGACCTGAACCGCGCCCAGCCGGCGGTCGACGCCTGCGACCGGGTCGCCGCGGCGACGAGCGGCGGCGAGCTCGCGCTGTTGAGCCCGGCCGGCGACGTGCTCTTCGAGGCCACCTTCGAGGGTCAGGCGCTGTCTGGGCCCGCCATAGGCCACGGGGGCGAGATCTACGTGCGCGCCTACAAGCTCTTCGCCTACGGCGGAGGCGCCCCGGGCACCTGCGGGGAGAACTGAGAACGCCACGCCGGACACACACCCGGAGCACTCAGAAGAAGCACTGTCCCAGGCCGCGGTAGGTCGGCTCGACCGCCTCGATCCGGCCGCCACGAAGCAACAGGTATCGCTCGAAGCGCTCGGCGAGCTCGCCCGCCTTCGCGTGGCGGCAGATCACGGGGTCGCCGACCCCCAGCCGGGGAGCCCTGTCCGAGAGCACGAAGGGCGTCTGGACCTCGCCGAAGCCTTCGATGGCGACCGGGCTCAGGCCGTCGGGGAGGTACACGAGGGGGAGGCGATCCGCTCCCGCGGCGCCGGAGGCGATGTAACCTCCACCGGCGCAGGTGACGTGGTCGGGATCCGAGCGGCGCACCACCGGCAATGCGAAGAAGGCCGCCGGGCGCAGCGGCAAGCCCGTGTAGTGGTCGAAGAGGTGGGAGCAGAGAAAGCCGGACCCGGCCGTGACCTCGGTCACGCTCGGATCGCTGCCCGTCGAGGCGACGCTGCCCGTGCCGCCGCCGTTGAGCACGGCGATCTCGTGGCCCGCCGCCTGAAGAGCCGCCACGACCTGCTTTCGCCGCGACGCAGCGAGGGGCCTTGAGCGGCTCTTGATGAGGCGGCGGACCGGGTCGAGGGCGCGGCTCTGGGGGTTGTGCTCACGAATACCCGCGACCTGCGCCTCGTAGGCCAGCAGCGCCCGGAGCTCGACGCCGGCCGCGGCCTCGATGCGGGCGGCCAGCTCCACAGCGGCCTCCGGCCCGCGGATGGGGCTCCGCCTGACTCCGAAATGGGCGCTGCCGCGCAGCGGGCGCCAGGAGACGTCCACGTCTATGCAGACGGGAATGCTGGTGCCCGCATCCGCGGCGGCGGAGGCGAGCACCTCGACCTGCTCCACGCTGTCGACGGTCACGAAGACGGTGGCCCCGCGCGCGGCGGCCTCGGTCAGCACCCGGGCATCTTCGCGGCGGCCGACCGGGTAGGCGAGCAGGAGGTCGTCGAAGCCCTGCTCGAAGAGGAAGGCCGTCTCGGCGGCCGAGTAGGTCATCAGGCCGCGCAGGCGGTCTCCGCCCCGCTCGAGGAGGTATCGCAGCAGCCACGGGTGCCGCACGGACTTCGAGGCCACGCGCACGGTGACGCCCTCCCGCTCGATGCGGGAGAGCACCAGGTCGAGGTTGTGGTCGACGGCGTCGAGGTCCACGAAGGCGCAGGGGAGCGCCTCGTCTGCGAGCAGGGTGCGGAGGGTCTCGTAGCTGGCCGGCATCGTGTCTCGACTCCGCGGGAGGCTCAGAGCAGGGGCGGCAGCCAGGGCATCGTCAGTGCTCCCGCAGGCGGCGCGAGGTGCTCCCCCTCGAGGCCGAGCACGGCGGCGGCGCGGAGCAGCGTGGTCGCGGGATCCTCGCGCTCGTCCTCGGACCGCTTCTTGCCCCCGCGGGGCTCGTCTTCGTCTCCGCCGTCTTCGCCGAGCAGCACTCCGAGCCAGGACGGAGCCTCCGGGAAGACCCGCAGGCGCACCCGGCGCTTGTCCGGGATGGCGGCCAGCTCCCGCGCGGCGGCGACGGCCTCGGGGAGCCCGCCGAGCGCGTCCACGAGGCCGTGGTCGAGGGCGTCGCTGCCGCTCCAGATCCGGCCCTTCGCGACCTCACAGACGCGCTCGCGCTCCAGCGATCGCGAGGAGGAGACCTTGGACAGGAAGTCGTCGTAGGTCGCGTCGAGCCACGCCTGAAAGTGCTCCCACTGCTCGGGCGTGTAGTCGTGCCGGCTGCTGAAGTAGGTGGCGCTGTCGGCCGTGCGCAGGTCGTCGAATCGGATGCCGATCTTCGACCAGAGATCCGTGGTCAGCACCTTGCCCGCGACCACCCCGATGGAGCCCGTGATCGTGCCCGGCCGCGCGATGACGCGGGCGGCGGCCATGGCGACGAAGTACCCCCCCGAGCCCGCCACGTTGCCCATGCACGCTACGACGGGCTTGCCGCGCTCCCGGCAGCACCGGATCTCGCGCCAGATGGTGTCCGAGGCGACGTACGAGCCCCCGCGGCTGTCGACGCGGAAGATTATCGCCTTGACCGAGCGGTCGCGGGCGGCGGCTCTGAGGGCCTTGCACACCGAGTCCGAGCCCATGGTGGCGCCCATGACCGGGTGGCGCCCGCTGCGCCCAGAGACGACGGCTCCGACGCCGTGCACGAGGGCGACGGTGGCGCTCCGCCTCCTGCGCTCGCGCCGGCGCGCCAGGTAGCGGTCGAGGCGCAGCACCTTCGCGCGTTTGCCGGCGTCGGCGCGAGCGCGGTCGTATACCTCGTCCGCGTAGGCCAGCCCGTCTACGAGGCCGAGCTCCCTGGCCTCGGGCGCCGTGTAGGGCCCGCCCTCGACCAGCTTCCTGGCGGTCTCCGTCGCGAGACCGCGGCGAGCAGCCATCGCACCCACCAACACCTCGAGCTGCTCCTCGACGAGGTGCCGCAGGGACTCCCGGTGGGGCTCGGTGAAGCCCTCCTCGGTGAGCACGTTCATGGCGGTCTTGAAGTCCTCGCGGTGGTCGAGACGGGCGCGCAGCCCGAGGCGCTCGAGCAAGGGCTTCAGGAAGTAGGCTTCGCCGAGCACGCCCGTCAGGCCGAGCTCTCCCGAGGGCTGCAGCACGATGCGCCCGCAGGCCAGAGCCACGAGGTAGCTCCTGCGCGCCTCCGACTCGGCCGAGAAGGTCTCGGCGAAGGCCACCGCCGGGCGGCCCGTCTCCCGGAAGCGCGAGACGGCGTCGTAGAGCTCCTCGGCCTGGGCCAGCCCGCCCGGCGCCCGCCCGATGCGCACGATGAGCCCGGCGACGCGCTTGTCGCGGGACGCGCGGTCGAGGCCGTCGACCAGCTCGTGCAGCAGGAGCCCGCGCCGCCTCGCCAGCCTCAGGACCGGCTCGCGGGGAGGTGCCTCGACGAGCGGGGTGCGCAGGTCGAGCTCCACGACCGTCCGGCGCGGCACACGCTGCGCGAGGAGGCGTCGAAGGAGGACGACCCCGAGCGCCACCACGACGGCCAGCAAGGCGACGGCACCGGCGATCTCCAGGGTGGTGTGCAGCAGGTCGACCATGGGGCCAACTTGTCAGCGTTTTCTCACCGGGACAAGGTGCGGCGGGAGGGTCACCAACACGGGTAGCCGAGGACCCGCTTGAGCTCGGCGTAGGTAGCCTCGTCCTCGAGCAGGCCGACGTGGTCGACGCCCTCCATGACGACGTTCTCGGCGCCGTCGAGGTGGGAGGAGTCGTTGGGGATGCTCTCGTCGGCGGTCCCGTAGATCGAGACCCAGTGCAGCTCCCCGGGGGTCGCCGGCGGGGCGTTGAGCTGGGCGACGAAGGCGCCCGTCTTGCAGATCTCCTTCCACACGCAGACGCCGAGGAAGTCCGGGGCCCAGCACGAGCTGGACAGGCCGTGGTGCATGCCGCCCAGGGTGACGTAGGTGTTCACCACCTCCGTCCCGCCGAGGTTCTTCACGAAGTATCGCGAGCTCAGGGTGCCCATGCTGTGGGCCACGAGGTCCACCCGCGAGGTGCAGGTCGCCGCCATCGCCTGCTCCACGAGGGTCGCTATGTCCGCCGCGTTGTCGACGTTGCAGCCCCAGGACGGATCTCTGGCGTCGAAGGGGAAGATCCAGTCCTCGGGCCAGCCGTCGGCCACGAGGCGGCCGATCATGGTGGCGTAGTTGTCGGAGGAGCCGTTGATGCCGTGCACCAGGATCACGGGGCGGCGCTCGAGGCAGGGGCGACACTCGCAGGCGTCGGAGCCCTCGACGCAGGGGTCCGCTTCGCCGCCTTCATCTTGCGACGTCGCCGCGTCGCGCCCGGGGTCGTCGAGGCCGGGATCGGTCGGCGCGTCCTTCGTGGATCCTGCGCCTGGATCATCCGCACCCGCGTCGCCGGCAGCCGGCGCGTCGCCTTGCCCCTCGCCCGGGACGTCAGGCGCAGCGGCGCCGGGGTCCTCCTGAACCAGCACCAGCGACGGAGCGTCGGCGCGCGGCCCGTCGGTGTCCGCTCCACCTCCCTCACCATCGGCGGCGTCGAGGCCTGCGGCGACGTCCCGGCGCTCCGCTGACGAGGCCTCGGCTGGATCGTCAGCCCCGGCGCAAGACGCCGCCACGAGCGCCAGCGCGACAAAGAACGGGGTCAGGTGTCCCCCAATTTAACAATACGCCCCCGCGCCACTGGAAAAAGGGGGGCCCCGACCCCCCCTAGCGCCGCGGCGCTAAGTGTCAAATGGGGACACCTGACCCCCTGTCGCAAGGCAGCCGCCGACGCCACGGCCCTACAGGTCTCGCGGCACGCACCCCTCGCCGACGCTGAGGTGCTCCCCGGAGGCGCAGGTGAGCAGGCCTTCGATCAGGCCCTTCGTGAAGGTGTCGATGGCTTCCAAGACCTCGGGAGGTGTGCCGTAGCCGTAGGTGTGGGTGCTCTCGACCCCGCCGCGCAGCAGGACGACGTAGTAGGCCCCGCCGTCGGCGCAGTCCGGGCACCCGTAGACCTGCTGTAGCTCCACACCGACCAGCGCGGCGGCGATCTCGCCGGCCGTGGTGAGGCCGGCCGCGGTCAGCGTCCCGGTGTTGTGCTGGTACTCGGTGCCGTCGTGGCCGCTGGTCCTGATGTCGAGGGCCTCGCCGTCGATCTTCAGGTCGGTCTTGCAGGCGCCCACGCACATGCCGAATGAGCTGCCCGCTCCCTTGATGCTCGCGGAGACAGGCGCCGGGCAGCAGGTTTCCCACTCGGGTGTAGACCAGCCATCCGGGGTGCAGGTGCTCGGGAAGATGAGCTTCGGGTCACCGTCCGGGTGGACGGCGCAGGTCTCGGCGTCGCCGCAGCCCATGTCCGAGGGCATGCAGCCGGAGAAGATGGTCATCCAGCTGTCGAAGTTGTCGGCGCAGATCTCCTCGGCAGGCGCACCGAGGATCGGGGCGCAGGCTGGGTCGGCCTTGCAGGCCTCCTCGTCGAGGCCGGCGCAGGGGTCGCCGCCCGTGTCCTCGGCCGAGCCGGGATCCGCGGGCCCTTCGTCCGCTGGGCCAACGTCCGTGGGCTCCGGCCCTTCGTCGGTCGGCGCAGGGCCTTCGTCGGTCGGCGCCGGGCCCTCGTCAGTCGGTGCCGGGCCCTCGTCCACCATGGCCGGACCTTCGTCCCCGGCAGATCCGGTGTCGGCGAGAACCTCTCCGCCGGAGGACGTGTCGCCGGAGCTCTGGGCGTCGCCCTTGGTCAGGGTTCCCTTGCTCGACGACGACTCGCAGGCCGCCACCAACAAGCCAGCGGCGATCAGCAGGATGGTCAGCTTGGTCGTGCGCATGGACGACTCCTCGATGGATTGCTCCGACCGCCTATCTATCTCAAATCAGGCCCCGCGTTTCGACAGGGGCCCTCAGAAATTGGTCGCTGCCGCCGCCCCGTTCACGCCCGCGCCGCCGGGCTGACCGAGGGAGGCTCCCCCGGCGCCGCCGTCACCGCCACCGCCGGCAGGCATGAAGGTGTTCTGCGGGCTCTTGTAGGCGGACAGGTCG
>CAZQPP010000029.1:0-7461 GCA_964594295.1 uncultured Myxococcales bacterium
TCATCGGCGACCACGCGGCTCGTCACCTTCGGGCGCGCGCGAAAATCGGTGCTGATCGCCGGTCTCGGCTGCGGCGCCTGCACGTCTTCGGAGCCGGCCGAAGCCGAGGACGCGACAGGGAAGAGCGAGCTACCGGCGACGCGCGATGAAGGCGGGGTGACGCCTGTTGACGATGGTGACGCAGCGCGTGGTGACGGGGGCGCACCCGTCGAGCCCCTCTTCGAGCCCGTCTGGTGGCCCGTAGAGGACGGCGCCGGCATCGCCGAGCTTCTCTCCGTGAGCCCCCTGTTCGCAGAGCGCCCGTGGCTGGTCGAGGAGGCCTCGAGCTGGCATGGGCACGTGGTCCACGAGACGGCCGGGGAGACGACGCGCGACCCCTCACGGCTCGGCTACTTCGGGGTGGGGAACGGTGTGGCCTTCGCCTTCCAGGGCAGCACATTCCCGCTGAACACCCTGCACGGCATGCTCGGGCCGGACTACCAGAAGGAGGACGTGGACGGCTTCTTCTCCGACATCGCCGCCTCGCTGCAGGTCGACGGGATCGATCTCGGGTGGAGCGAGGAGTGGATCTGGAAGCCGGTGAAGGTCCAGATGGCCGTGACCCGAATGCGCCACGCGGGATCGGCCCTCGAGCTCGACACCCTGCTGTTCGCGCCCGAGCCGGACACTGAGGGGGCCGAGATCCGCTGCCTCGTCCAGGTCTTGAACGTGCGCAACGGAGGCAGCGAGCCGGTGGCCGGTGTCAGAGCGCTGCTGCAGACCTACGCCCCCGCCGAGGCCTTGGGGGAGACGTCGATCGACCAGCTCAGGAGCGGCGACACGATGCGCATGACGCCGCTGGCGGAGGGCTGGTTCGTCGCCGAAGAGGGCTCCCGCTTCGAGGCGCCGGCCTTGCTGTCAGAGACCTTCGAGCTCGCGGCCGGCGAGGAGCGGCAGCTCGTGGTGGTCTACGAGCTCGCCGAGGCCTATGACGACCTCGGCGCCGGGCGGGCGGCCGTGGAGGCGGCCGGCTGGGAGGCGCTGCTCGAGCGCAGCGCCGCGTGGTGGCGCGCGTGGCACGAGGCGGGCCTGAGCGTGGTCACGCCGGACCCCAGGGTCAACGACCTCGTCGAAGGGCTCAAGGGCACGCTCAGGGTCAGCATCGGGCGCCTCGGAGCGGCAACCCAGCTCTCCCACTACACCAATGTCTGGCACCGCGACGCCTTCCCGCCCACCCGCACCCTGCTCAAGCTCGGCTACCCGGATGTGGGCTGGAGCATCCCGACCTATCTCTACAAGGCCGCCACGGTGGAGGGGGGGATCGGCAACGCCCTCTCCGGGGAGCACCGCTTCGAAGAGCCCCTGCCCGAGGTCGACTGGCTCGCCAAGGTGCCCTTCGAGGACGTGCGCCTGCTCGGCGAGGGGCCGAGCTTCCTGCCGCTCATGCACCTCGACGCCTGGCGTTACACCGGCGACCCCGCCCCGCTCCTCGAGCGCTGGGACTACCTGATGCACGCCCTGCGCGGCCAGCAGGTCACCGAGGAGGGGCTCATGCCCTTCTCCGGCGACGAGACCTTCAGACCGCCGTACGGCTACAACATCGACCTCGGGCTCACCTATGCCTTCGAGCTCGAGACCTGGTCGGCTTACTCGGGCTTCCTCTTCGCCGTGGCCTGCGAGCGCCTCGCCGACTTCATCGAGGCGGCCGGGGCGGACAAGCCCGAGGACCTCGCCTGGCTGCGCGAGCGAGCCGCCTTCGTCCGCGAGCACACCGACGCCGCATACTGGCTCGAGGACGGCGGCTACTACGCCTCGATGATCTACCGCGAGAGCGGGGAACCCGAGCCGAGGGCCTGCGAGGACGTGGTCACGCAGCCTCTCTTCCTCGCCTACCACGGCCGCGACCACGAGCGCGCCCGGGCCAACATCGAAGGCATCATGGCGCTGATCCTGAGGGACAACGGCGTGCTGCAGACCCAACGCGGCACGGGAGAGATGTACGGCTACGACCTGGGCTCGGGCATCATGACCGGCATGGCGCCGGGCTACTTCCTCTTCAGCGGCGCCGAGCTGAACCTCGAGGTCGCCGAGCAGACCTTCGACGCCCTGGGCAGGTACGTGTCGCCGTCGGGGAACTACCCCGAGGTCCAGCCCTTCGCCGAGGAGGGCCGCTCCATCACGCCGTTTTACGACCGCATAGGCACCCTGGGAGAGATCTGGGCCCGCTATCGGCTGTGGGAGGGCGCCATCAACCTCGAGGCCATGGTGCACTACCTCGTGGGCTTCGAGGCCGACGTGACGGCAGGCTGGGCGGGCTTTGCGCCGCGGCTCACGCACGGCAGCGACCGGATCGAGGCGCGCAACGCCCGCTTCCTCGGGGCCGCCGTCGGCATGCGTTACGAGCGTGTGGACGGAGGCGTGGAGCTGTCGATCGAGGTGGACGCCGACCCGGCGGCGGTGGGCCTCGTGAGCTGGCGCCTCCGCCCGGTGGTGCCGGCTGCGGAGATCAACGCCGTGAAGCTCGACGACGCGGTCCTCGAGCCCGCGACCTACACGATCCGCTCGCTCGAAGGCGAGCGCTCGGAGCTCGCGCTTGAGCTCCCCGCCGACCGCGCGAGCTTCGTCTTGAAGGTCGAGCTGCAGTCATCCGAGTGAGGCCGGCGACGCCCGATCTCGGGCGACCGGGGCGGTGAGGCCTCGGCACTGAACTAGATCGGGCTAAGCCAAGTCCATGGTGCACGTGAACACCCACCGGGCCAAGAGCACCCTCGCGCGCCTCCTCGCGGCGGTGGAAGAGCACGACGGGGTGGTCGTCATCTGTCGAAACGGCAAGCCCATCGCGGAGCTGAGGCGGGTGCTGCCCCCCGTGCACGACGACCCGGCCGACCGCACGATCGTCGCCACGGCGATCCTGCACGGCCTGACCGTGCTCACCCCAGACCCGAAGCTGGGAGCGTACGAGGGCTGCACGACAGCCTGGTAGCGCCCGTGCCCGACCAGCGCTACTGCGCGGCCGCCGCCCTCACCCGCACCAGGTAGTCTCCGGTCAGCGCGCCGCGGGCCCGGACCACGAGGACGTGGGGCGCAGCGCTCGTGATCTCGAAGGCCGAGATGCGCGAGAGGCCCGCGGTGCCGCTGTTGTCGTCGGACGCGAGCGGGTTGCCGAGGGCGTCCTGGAGCTCGATCTCGGTGTCGAGGTGCAGGCCGCAGTAGTCGAGGGTCTCGAGGTCGTAGGTGCCGGGCTCGAGGGTGATCAGGTAGCTGTCCTCGTCGAAGGGCGCGTCGACGGCGGCGTGCAGGCGTGCGTCGGGGGCGAGGGGCGTCGGGCCGGCGCCGGCTGCGGGCTCTTCGGCGTGGAGAGCCGGGACACAGTGCCCGATCTCCTGCCCCCCGAGGTCGCAGACCTGGTCTTCGCAGCCGCAGTCTTCGTCCTTCCGGCAGCGCCCGTCCCTGACCACGAGGGTGTAGGGGCCCGTGTGCAGGGTCGGGCTCGTCACCGAGATGAGGTGCGTCCCCGAGTCGGTGGGCACGAAGCGGCGGATGCGGGCGAGGTGGTGCTCACCCCCGTCGTCGTCGGTGGCGAGGACCTCGAGGGTGCCGGGCAGCAGGACCGAGAGGGCCGTGTCGGTCTGCTCGCCGCAGAAGCCCTCGGTGGTGACGTCCACGGCCGCGCCGGCCTCGAGCTCGACCGAGAAGTAGTCCTCCTCACCGGGCCGCTCGAGTACGCCGAAGGTGGGAGCGTCCGCTCCGATGGGGGTCGCCTGCCCGGGGTGGTCGTTTGGCTCGACCTCCGAGGGCAACGCGGGCTCGCAGCGGGCGTGGGCGCCGTCCGAGACGCAGGTCAGCTCCGAGCACCCGCAGTCGGCGTCGCCTGCGCACTCCGGCGGGCGCTCGGCCGAGACCACGAGCAGGTAGCTGCCGGCCTCGGAGCCGCGGGCGGAAACGGCCACGTGGTAGGTGCCGTCCTCGGGGATGCGAAGGGCCTCGACCCGTGACAGGCGCCCTTCCCCGCCGTCGTCGTCGGCGGCCAGGGGTGCCTCGAGGTCGGCGTGGTAGACCGCGAGCAGGGTGTCGAGCGCGCTACCGCAGTGGTGGCTGGTCTCCACGGTGATCACGTGGCCGTAGAGGAGCTCTGCTGCGTACCAGTCGGTCTCGCCCTCCTCCGAGATGCGCCCGAAGACGGTGAGCGAGCCCGCCTCGAGGTCGAGAGGGGAGCCGCCGGCAGGGGTTTGCTGCGGCGGCGCTTCGCAGACCCCGACCTCCACACCGCACATGTCGATTGGCGCTCCGCCGCACGCGCCCGAAGAGCAGGCGTCCGGCTCGGTGCAGGAGTCGGCGTCGTCGCAGGGCGTGCCGTCACGTCGCGACACCGCGCTGCACGCGCCGTCGGCTGGGGCGCACACTCCGAGCACGCAGGCGGCGTCGTGCTCGGCGCAGCTCTTCATCTCCCCGCTGCAGACCACGAGCACGCCGAGGGGCGCGCAGGTGTCTCCGCTGGTGCACGCGTCGCCGTCGTCGCAGGAGTCACCTGCCGTCTTGCCGGTGCACGGCGTGCAGACGTCTGCCTGGCCTTCGCAGCTTCCAGCGGCGCAGGCGTCGTGGCCGGAGCAGGGGTTGCCGTCGTCGCAGGGCAGGCCGTCTGCGAGCGGCTCCTCGGAGCACTCGCCCGTGCTCGCGTCGCACGCGCCCTGCACACAGGGGCCGTCGAGGCTCGAGCAGTCGACCGGAGCACCGGCGCAGCGCCCGAGCTCGCAGGCGTCGCCGGTCGTGCAGGCGTCTCCGTCCTCACAGGGCGTCCCCGGCGCTCGCGGCACCGCGCCGCACACTCCGGAGGCGGGGTCGCAGGCCCCCTCGTTGCAGGCGTCGTCGTGGTCGCTGCAGTCCACGAGAGTGCCGGTGCAGGCGTCGCCGGCGCAGGCGTCACCAACGGTGCAGGCCGAGCCGTCGTCGCAGGGAGTGCCGTCGGCCTTGCCGCGACAGAAGCAGGCATTCTCGCCGCCGCCGCACACCCCGGCGGCGCAGCTCTCCCCGGTCGTGCAGGCGTCGCGGTCGTTGCACTCGGAGCCGTCGGGCAGAGGCTCGTCCACGCACCCGCCGGTCGCCGGGTCGCAGACGCCGCGGCAGCCGCCAGCGGTCTCGCGGCAGTCGACCGCAACGCCCGCGCAGATTCCACCGGTGCACAGGTCACCCTCGGTGCAGAGCTCGCCGTCGTCGCACTCGGCGCCGTCATCGAGGGCCGGTCCGGGCGAGCAACCGCCCCCTGCGCAGGCATCGCCCTCGGTGCAGGGGTTTCCGTCGTCGCAGACCGTGCCGTCCTCCATCGGCACGCTGGTGCACTCTCCCAGCTCGGCGTCGAAGACACCAGTCGCGCAGGCGGTGTCGAGATCGGCGCATGACGGCGTCTCGGCGTCTGCGTCGCCTTCCTCCATCCCGGGGTCCTCGTCTCCGAGCGACCCCTCGTCCCCCACGACATCCTCCCCGCCTTTGTCCGTTCCTCCGAAGCCGTCGGGCAGGTCGATGACATTCTCCTCGGGCCCGACGCACACCCCGGCCTGGCACACGGCCTCGCCGGGCAGGGACTTCCCGTCGTCGCACTCGGTCCCGTCCTCCACCGACCGCCCCTTGCAGACTCCGTTGCCGCAGCGATCCTCCTCGGTGCACTCGCTGCCGTCGTCACAAGAGGTCAGGTCCGGCAGCCCGTGGCAGAAGTCGTCGTCGATCCCCCCGAGCCCGCCGCCGGTCCCCTCACGGGCACACGAGGCGACCAGGCTCGCCGCCAGTAGCACCCTCAGCAGATTTGGGAGCGTCTTCACCTAGTACTCCTGTATGGGCCGGGCGCGGTAGCGGAAGTAGAGCACCAGGTCCTCGACGACCGGGCGTTGGTCGGCGGGGAGGCCCTCGCCGAGTATCCAGGTGTTGGCGGTGGCGCCGCCGCCGATGTGGAGGGGGATGACGAGCTTCCAGTCCGAGCTCGCGAGGCTGCGGTCGCGGGAGAAGAAGCGCCAGCAGGGGGCGTCTTGGAGCTTTCCGGAGTGGTGGGGCTGGTTGAGACAGGCGCTGAACGAGGCGCTGCGGCTCACGTAGGAGGGCGGGCTGTCCATGCGACCCTGGTCGCTCTGCGGTGCGTAGCCGATGATGTGCTTGCGGATCGGGTACTGCAGCACCGGCAGCGTGCCCACCTCCTCGACGACCGACTCGGGGTGGCAGGAGCGGATGAAGTCGACCGCTCCGCGGATGAGCTCGTAGCGGACCTCCTTGACCTCCTCGTCGGTGTTTCGCGCCACCACATTGAGCGCGACCGTTCCGCTGAGGCCCACGGGGTCGAGGGGGCCTGCCGGGTCGCGGGCGTCGAGGAGGTGGTTGCAGGTGAGCGGGTCTATCAGCCACGCCGGGCCGCCGGGGCGGCTCTCCTGCAGGGTGACCGGGATGCTCACGTTGAGCTCTATCTGGTCTGCGAGGTGCACGCCCCGCACGCGGCGGCGCAGGTAGGGCGGGCTCGTGACGATGTTGTGGAACTGCTCGCCGGCGGTGACGACCTTGCCGGTGCGCGCGTCGACCACGTCTACGAGCTGGGGGAAGACCTGGTCGCGGATGGAGTAGCGCAGCACCTCCACGTTGTTCGCGCTGTCGCAGTCGATGGACTCGAGGCCGCAGTAGTCGCGGGTGCGGCGGCGGAGCATTCGGGCGAAGCCTGCGACCTCGTCGAGGGTCACCAGCGACAGGGCCTGGTTGACCAGGTTGTTGGTCTCGCCCGCCGGCAGGTTGAGCTCGTGGGCGTAGGCCACGGTCATGCGGTAGGCGTAGTCGACGATCTCTCGGAAGGCGATGGCAGCCTCACCCACGAGGTGGTCGCCGAGCAGGGCGTTGCCGGTCTCGCGGCCCACGAGGTGGTCAGCGACGAAGGTGACCTCGTCCCTGAAGCGGTCGGCGGCGGCCTGGGCCTGGTAGCGGGTGTCCTCTATCTGGGTGCCGACGTTGAACTCCTGCTGGGTCAGCACGTTGTACTCGTCGATGAGGGGGTCGACCTCGCGCTCGATCTCGAAGATGTCCTCGCCGATCTCCATGCGCCCCACGTCGGCCTCGCGGTCGGCGCGCCAGCGGTCGTTGGAGATCTCCACGTTGTCTTTGACGATCTTGAAGACGAGCTGGACCATGCCGATGACCTGCTCGAGGGTGTTCTGGGTGATGCCGCGCACCATGGAGCCGCCGCAGCTCGTGCCGACCGAGAAGCCCACGACCACGACGCAGTTTGGGATGTCCGAGACCTTGGTCAGGGCCTTGCGCAGGATCTCGGCGGCCTGGATTGCGCTCTCGATGTTGTCGAAGACCCGGGACATGGTCTCGGCGTTGCTGCGCAGGTCCGAGCCGATGGCCCCGGCCTGGATCTGGCGTTGCATCTTCCGCCTGAGCTTGCGGATCTCGGTCTCGAGGCTGCCCACGACGATGTTGCGCTGCCGCTGGAGCAGGGCCTTCTCCTGCAGG
>CAZQPP010000029.1:7471-29440 GCA_964594295.1 uncultured Myxococcales bacterium
ATGCGCCCTCCGACACAGGGGCGGTGGGCGCCGTTGACGTCGATGTAGACCTCGTCCCTGTTCAGCAGGCAGGTCGGCTGGTTGGCGATGGGGTCGGCCGTGCCCGTCGAGCGCGTCTCGCCGCCGGCGACGTATCCGTCGGCGTAGACGTCGGGGAAGTCGAAGGTGCCCTCGTTGATGCCGCCCGTGCCTGCGATGAAGGTGTTGATCACCTCGTCGCAGTTGTTGGTGTAGGTGAGGTCGTTGTTGAACTTGGAGAGGTCGATCTCGTCTTCCTCTTTCAGCTCGCTGTCGTCGTTGCGCTCCCCTCCCGAGACCGAGCCGCAGGTGAAGTGGAAGCTGCCCGGACACCAGTCGGGCGGGTCGGAGCCGAACTTGCAGTCCCGCACCTTCTCCCAGTCGCGGTAGTCGTGATACTGCTTGAGCAGGTACTGGCAGTAGCTGTCGGTGTCGCCTGCCGGGGCCGAGGGGTCCGAGTCGCCGCAGAGCTCGTTGAGGCGGTCCTGGAGCCCGTGGCGGCTGTCGCGCACGTGCTCTTCGAAGGTGTCGAGGTCCCTCAGGCTGTCTTTGAGGTTCGCGACGGCGTCGTGCACGATCTCCCTGGTGTGGGCGAGCAGGCCGCCGTCTCCGTCCACGCCCACGAGGGTGTCGTGGTAGCTCTCCCAGTTGCTGCGCTCGGGGTCGCTGTTCTCGAAGAAGACGCGGTTCGGGGTGACACCGATGCGGTTCTTGTTGGGGTTGAGCTGGTTGAGGACCTGCTGGCCCTTCTCGAAGAGGCGCTCGGCCTCGCCGCGATAGGCGAAGAGCTCCTGCTGCCATCGCTCCTGGAGGGCTATGAGGTAGACCTGGATCAGGAGCTCCTGCTGCATCATGTGCTGGGCGAACATGAAGTCGGAGGCGTCCGAGCCCAGGAAGATGCGGCGTTTGAGGTCGACGAGCTCGGCCAGGGTGTCCATGCGGTCGTCGAGGATGGTCTGCATGGTCTTGAGCCAGTCGTTGCCCGCCGACTTGAAGGCGCGCGCAGGCCAGCGGTACAGGACCTTGCCCGCCGCCGGGCCGACTATCGTGCGCACGAGATCGTCGTAGCGCCGCATGGAGTCGCGCAGGCGGTCCTCCTTGAAGCTGAGCGCGGCCCCGTGGGTGAAGGGGCTCACCTCGTTTCGGAAGAGCACCATGAAGGCGTCGGAGCGGCCCCGGTCGGCCGCGAATTTTCGGACCTCGGCGAGCCCCCGCCAGAAACGGTTGTGCTCCTGCATCGTGAACAGGGCCTTCTGGGAGCGCGGGTTCGCGGGGCAGCCCTCGACCGGGATGGTGTCGACGCAGAAGAGGTCGAGCTCGCCGGTGGTGGGGGCCTCGGGATCGCCGGCCACGTCGGCGACGTTCACGTAGCGGTTGATCAGCGCCTTCTGGTGCAGGGCGAGCCCACAACGCAGCGCCGCCTCGTCTATGCAGACCGGGGGCGGCGAGGGGTCGGTGTCGTCGCAGGGGAGCACGCGGTTCGACAGGAAGTCGAAGATGTTGAGCTCGTCCTGGCGCCCGGCGGGCGTGCCCTCGTCGAGGGCGCTCAGGGCCTCCTCGACGGCCTCGGAGAAGGAGCGCAGGTCCGAGAGCACCCGGTCGGCGGTGATCTCTGTCTCGCTCGCGCGCGCCGGGAAGCTCCGCAGGTACGCAGCGTGGTCCGTCGAGCTCCTGAAATGGTCCCTGGCGGAGCTCAGCTCCGACACCGCCACGTCCCCGCCGCTGCCTGGTGCGCCGGCCGCGCAGTAGGTGCTGATCTCGGTGTCGAGAGCGGTCGTCACGGCCGCGTCGTCCGGGTACTCGACCGCCGAGCCGCCCACGAGCGGTAGCAGCGGCTCGGGGCGTCGCATGCTCGAGTCGTCGGCCGTCACCTGGTCGAGGATGAAGATGCCCTCGAGGGTGAGGTCGAAGTCGGAGGCGAGGCCCGAGATCTTCTCGCGGTAGACGCCGTGGAAGCGACCGACGGCCTCCTCGAATGGGCCCGTCAGCTCTATCTGGCGGCGGATCTTGCGCCCGAAGAGGTTGTGCACCTCGAGCTCGTCGGCCGTCGCCGCGGTGCAGGGACCGGACTCGGCGATGCAGAAGTCGGGCTCGATCTCGACGACGCCAACGAGGCGCACGTAGCCCATGTCGGGAGAGTAGAGCCCGATGAAGGGGATCTCGTTCTCGGCGGCCGTGGTGGCGCCGCCCTGCGCAAACGCGAAGGCCGTGCCTCCGTGGAGCTGGGCGTATACGACCTCGCCGCGGGTCACATCCACGAAGCTGCTCTTGCCGCTCTCCTCCCGGACGCCGAAGCGGGCGAGCAGGTTGTTCCAACGCCAGAGGCGCTGGCCGTCGAGGTACTCGGACTCCTCGCTCAGGACCTTGAGACGCATGCCGACCTGGAGCGGCCGCAGCCCGGTCAGCGGGGTGTCGATGGTCTTGTAGTAGACCGTCAGGTCGCCGGTGTACTCACCCGAGGGAGACGGCTTGACGTAGGAGACCCTCAAGGTGTCGGTGTCGCCGTTGTCGAAGATGGCCCTGACCGTGGCCGTGTAGGTCCCGGGCGTCAGGCTCTCGGCGACGGCGCGCTCGAGGGCTATCTCGATGTAGGGGTTGCCCGAGGCGGAGACGGTCCCGAAGGGCGAGAGCGGCCTTATCCACTCCTCGCTCGCGTCGATGAGGCAGTCCTCCTGGCGCGCCTCGCACTGGGCCTGCTCCTCGCCCTCGGCGCGCTGGAGGGGGTCCGAGCAGTCCACGAAGGGGCGCAGGCACTCGACGTCGCTCTTCAGGTTGTAGGTGATCTCCATGCGGTAGCCGAAGCCGACCGCGGGGTTGTCCACCACCTGGCGGCGGCTGAGGATGTCGAGGATCACGAGCGGCGAGCCGCTCTTGTCCTCTATGGCGTCGAGGGACACCGAGTCGCGCGCGAAGCGCACGGCGTAGTCCTTTGGCTCGAAGACGAAGCCGCCGGAGGGCGCGGGCGGCGGCAGCGGGCGGCAGCGGTTGTTCCTCGTGCAGCTCCAGTCGGTGTCGGGGCACTCGACGGCGCGGTAGCAGTGCGGCGCGCAGCGGCCGAGGAAGCAGTAGGCGCCGGCGGGGCAGTCGCGGTCCACCTCGCAGGTGGCCCTGGTGACGTCGACCTGCACACAGCGGCCGCGCCCCCGCTCGCAGACCTGGAGCGAGCCCGAGCACTCGCGGTCGAGGGAGACCACCTCGGGCTCCCTGGAGGGGATGAGGCCGCAGTCACGCTGGCAGGTGTGGCGGGTCGAGTCGCAGTAGAGGCCGAGGCCGCAGTCCTCGTCGCTGCTGCAAAAGACGAGGTCCTCCGGGCAGTCGGCGGCCGAGGAACAGCTCGGCTGCTCGAGGAACGCGACGATGCAGAGGTCGAGGTCGAAGATGTCGAAGCGAAGGTTGCCGTCCTGGTCGAGCAGGCGGTCGAGGTTGGCCTCGAGGGAGCACTCGCTGCGCGCCCCAAGGCCCGGCTGAACGCCCTCGAGGTGGTGCACGATGCAGCGGTCGAGCAGGTTCAGGTCGACGCGGAAGCGGGTGAGCTTGCAGTAGCGGGTGCCCTGCCCCGCGGCGTCCTGGGCGTGCACGCAGGTCTCGCCGACCGCGCAGGCCGCCCGCGCGGCGCTGGCCGCCGCGCCTTCACCCTCCTGGCAGGGGATCTCGCAGCGACCGACCGTGGCGCCGCCCTCGCTGTGCTGCACGCAGATGGTGGCGTGGGTGTTGGCGGCGCAGTCCTCGCTTGCGGTGCAGGGGTCGCCCTGTCCGCCGAAGGCCGCGCAGGTGTTCTCGTCGCCGAGGCGGGGCTCGGCGGCGTGTGCCGTCGCGGGAGCAGCGAGAAGGCAGATCAACACAGGGACACAGAGGCGCAGAGGCGCGGAGAGGAAGGAGGAGGATCTGTGGGCTGCCGGGAGCAACGGGTGCCTCGTCAGTAGAGCTTCAGGCGGCAGCACTGGGCGTAGCTGTCGTCGTAGTCGATCCAGTCGCTGTCCTCGTCGACGACCATGTGGCGCATGATCGGGTAGTCGTCCGGGCAGGTGACCTTGTAGCCGTCCCAGCCCGTGTCCTGGGCCCACGCGATCACGCACGCGCTGGTGTCGATCTTGACGTAGAGCGTGCCGGCCCCGTCGATGCCGCCTTCGCAGTGGGTGCGGCCGTCGACCGTGAGCTCCGCGTCGATGTCCACACCGTCGTCGAACTCGCCGAAGCCATACACGTGCAGGTAGCCGTGAACGTTGGCGGCGCCGCTGACGGTGAGGGCGGAGGCCGTGGCGCTCGCGAGCGTTGTGGAGCCGTGCACCGCGAGAGTGCCGTCGACGTCAGCGTTGCCGCGCGCGTCGAGCACGCCGTGGACCGTCAGGTTGCCGTTGACCGTGCCGGTGCCTGCCGACAGCGAGCCGGCCGTCAACGAGCCCCCGATGCTGCCGGTCTGCGCCTCGACGTGCCGCATCTCCATGTCGTCGATGGTGGTCAGCCCCCGCGCGAGCACCAGAGGCTCGTGGAAGGTAACGGGCCCGTGCACGTCGACCGCTCCGTCGGGGTCGATGACGATGCGGTCGACGGAGCCGCCAGCGTCGTCGATCTCGTCCACGGCGGGGTTGTCGTAGGTCTGCAAGCGGATCTGAGGCGCTCGGAGCGTGATCATGTCCGGGCCGGACGAGCCGATGGAGCCGTCGTTGCCGTGGAACAAGATGAGCTCGCTCCGCTCCGCACCGCCGCCCTGGTCTGCAGGAATCAAGCGGGACGTGATGCGGGAGACGGGGTCCCCTTCGACCGGTCCAAGCTCGAATCCCTGCTCCGCGGCTACGACTCCGTGGGTCACGAAGGCCGCGGCCCTCGCCACGCCCGTGACCAGCAGGTCGGCCCCGAGGCCTACGTTGCGCTGGTCGTTCATGGCCACGTATCGCTGATCCAGCTCGACCGGCAGGATGGACTGGCCGCCAGCGAAGACCACGTGTCCCAGGAAGGTTGTTGGCCCCTCGACGAGGACGGCGTTGCTCTTCCCCTTCATGGAGACCGGGCCGTTGACGAGCAGCGCGTCGTCGACCTGCAGGTCCCTGTAGAGGTGTGTGTCCCCGGCGACCCTGAAGTGGCCGGCCACCTCCGAGCTTCCGCTGACCTTGACTCCACCCGACTTGACCGTCACGCCCTTGCTCGTCTCGAGGGTCCCGTCAATGACGCTGTTGCCCTTCACCGACGCGCCGCCGGAGAGGACGGTGAGCTTGTCTCCGGCTTCGAGGGTGCCGCCGACAACCGCATCCCCGCTGATCGAGCCCGCGCCCGTGACCTCCACGCCGCCGCTTCGCACGGTCAGCTTGTCCGTGGTGAGGAGGGCGCCGTCGACAACGGAGCTTCCCGTGACCGTGATGCCGCCGGACTCCACCGTCGTGGCCTTGGAGATGCGAAGCTTGCCGCCAACGTTGGAGTCGCCGGTTACCTGGATGCCGCCCGAGAGCACCTTGGTGCTCCTGCCGATGTCCAGGGTCCCAGTGACCTCTCCGTTGCCGGTGACGTCGAGGTCGCCGGTGATGTCCGAGTTGCCGGTCACGTGCACGCCTCCATTGAGCACCTGCGTGCGTGAGCTGACCTTCAGCTCGCCTTTGATGTCCGTGTTTCCGTTGATGTTCGAGTCTCCGCCCACGTGGATGCCGCCCTCCAAGACCTCGGTTCGGTCGCTGACGCTGAGGGTGCCCGTGATCGTGGTCGCGCCCGTGATGTCCGAGTCACCCTGCACGTGGATGCCGGCGGACTCGACCGTGAGCCCCTCCGCCGCCGCGCCGGCAGGAGGCTGTACCCGCAGGTTGCCGGTGGCCACCGTGTTGTCGGCCGCCAGCACGAGCTTGTTCAGCTCCGCGAGGGAGTCGGTGCTCTGGTCCTTGCCGACGATGTGCAGGTTCAGGGCCGTGCGGTCGCCGACGGGAGTCCACTGCAAGAAGCCGCCGTGCTCGAACTCGGTGAAGGCCGCCGCGTCATAGAGCGACCCCGCGCGCGCTTGTGGCTGGGTGTAGAAGTCGAAGTAGCCCGTGCCGATGGTGTGGCGCACGAAGAGGTCGCGGTCGGCGGTGACGCGGTGGGCGTAGTGGGACTGGCTCGCCACGTTGGCCTCGTGGGCTTGCTGGGCCAGCGTCGAGAAGCTCGCCTTGACCGCGTAGGGCATGGTGGCGAGCGCGATGGGCTTCAGGCAGTTGCCGGCACCCCCGAGGCAGATCTGGAAGGCCAGCTCGCTGTTCTCGGCGATGACCTCGTCGAGCTCGCAGCTCATGTTCCGGCCGATCTCCAGGTTGAGGACGCTGTCTCGGACCTGGACGGCGGCGAACTCCTCCATGCAGAGCACGTCGGTCCCGCGCAGCACCTTGACGATGACCGTGTTGAAGACGCCCTCGCCGACGGGGAGCTTGGACTGGGAGATGCGCGACTGGAACTTGAAGGTCGTCGGCACCCGCTGGAGGTCGACCGCGCGCATCTGGAAGTCGCAGGGGAAGTCCGCCGACGCCGCGCAGCCGATCTCCTGCGCGCCGGCCTCCGGTATCACGAGGAAGAGCACGCAGCACACGAGCCAAACCAAGGAGCACGTGCCGCACAAACCCTCTCTCTGCCTTCCTCTGTGTCTCTGTGCCTCTGTGCCTCTGTGTTCCATCCGACGAGTGAGGGAGTCCGCTCGCATGCGGGAGTGGGTCTTCATGGCTGCACACTCAAAGTGATGACAGTGGCGGTGCCGGTGACCGGGACCGCGGAGCGGCTGGCGCTCAGGTCGCCGGAGCTGAGGTCGTCGCTCTGGTCGACGTCGCTCCAGCAGGTCAGATCGAGCGAGGCGCCCAGGGGCAGCGGGTCGTTGGCGTCGCTCAAGATGACGCCTTCCTCGCCGCAGGGCTCGGCCTCCGGGGTACAGGCGAAGCCGCTGTTTCCGAGCACGGGGGCGCCGTCGGTGGGAGGCAGGGAGAGGGCGCCGGCGCCGGGGGCGGCCCAGTAGCAGCGGAGAGAGGGGTCGGCGATGCCGCCGAAGCCCTCGGCGGAGACGGGCTGCGCGACAAGGTCCACCGCGTCGCCGGGGCCGAGGCTCAGCAGGGCGGGGCTGCCGGCGACGACGTCGACCTGGGCGAAGAAGGCCAGCTCGCCTGCCTCGAAGATTGGCTCGCCGGTGGCGCCGTCGGTGTCGCCGTCGGTGTTGACGAAGGCGAAGAGGTTGTAGGTGCCGGGGCTGAGGACGGCGTCGGCCGTCGAGCTCCCGGGCGCTTCCATGACGAAGGCCGCGACGCCGGCGTCGACCTGAACGTCGTCGGGAGCCTCCGCGACGAGCTCCACCGGCGCAGCGTTGGAGAAGAGCAGCGCCTTGACGTGTGCCCCTTCCGCGCCCTGTGGCCGGAGCTCGATGGTGACCTTGCCGCCCTCGCCACAGACGACGGAGACGTTCGTGACGTCGGCGCCGTCGATGCTGCCGCTGCCGTTGGACTGCACCTCACAGCGCTGCACTGGATCTGCGGGCTGGCGCTCCACCTCGACCTCGTAGTCCGAGCGATCGCCGAGGGGCTGCGAGAAGGTGAAGCCGAGGCTGCTGCTGCCGTCGGAGTCGAGGTTCAGCTGCTGGCCGCCGTTGAGGCTCAGGCGCAGGCCCTTGCCCCGCAGGCCGCTGACGCTGCCGCCGACGCGGTAGCTCGTGCCGTCGACGAGGGTCTCGCAGACAAGGAGCACGTCGCTCACGTCCCAGGTCTCGACCGTGCCCCGGCCGAGCTGAACGGTGCAGTGCTGCGCCGGGTTGCTCGGGTGGGTCTTCACGGTGACCTCGTAGCTCTCGCCCTCCACGAGGCCGGTCGCGAAGGTGAAGGTCGGGGGCACGCGCGGGTCGCTGCTCGCCGTGATGTTCTGGACGCCTTGCGGATCGCCGTTGAGCTGAACCTGCAGGCCGCGCCCGAGCAGGCCGAGCACCGTGCCGGAGACGGTGTGGGTCGGGAGATCGGTACAGGTTATGACCGCGCCGAGGTGGTCGGCGTCGGGCATGGTGCCGGCTCCGCCCGAGGTGATCTCGCAGACCTGGCGAGGCCTCAGCGGCTGCTTCGTCACGACGATGCGGTAGGGAGAGCCCGCGAGGAGCTGGGCCGGGAAGGCGCGGATGTCGTCGGCGGGGGGCGGCGTGGTGCCGTCGTCGGGCGTGTAGCTTCCCGGCTGGTCGAGCTCGACGCGCTGGTTGCTCTCGGCCTCCGCGAGCTCGAGGCCCTCGCCCTCGAGCCCGACGAGCTCGAAGCTCAGGGTGCGCGGGATCACGTCGACGCAGGTGATCTGCACGTTGGTGACCGAGGCAAGCGCGACGGCGCCGCTCCCGTTGGCCACGGTGCAGCGCTGGCCCGCCGGCTGGCGGGCGACCTCGACGAGGTAGGCCTGGCCGGGCTGGAGCAAATGCGAGAAGGCGTATGGGCCGTCAGCCGAGATGGTGAGGGCGTCGCTGGCGATGTAGGCGCCGCCCGGGCCGTCGAAGCGGCGATTGCGCAGCAGGAGCACGTCCTTGAGCCCGCTGACGACACCTCCCACGGGTTGGAGCAGCCCGCAGCTCACCGGCACCGTCGCGCCGCCGTGGGCCATGCGATCCGAGCCGAGCTCGGCGCTCACCGAGCAGCGCAGGTTCGCCGGGGTGGGCTGGGTCTGCACGCGCACGTCGTAGCGGCGGCCGAGGGCGACCTGCTCGGCGAAGCTGCCGGTGTGCTCACCCGGGCCGCCGCCGGCGACCAGATCCGCGTGCGCCAGCGTGTCCGAGCCGTTGGCGAGCACGAGGCCCGTGCCCGTGTAGCCGGTCAGCTCCACCCGCAGGTCGAAGCTCGGCAGGGGTACCCTCTCGAAGCCCTCGTCGTGGCCGAAGCTCTTGAGCAGGCTCAGCTCGAGACCCTCGAAGACCTCGAAGGAGCCGAGGGTGACGAAGCCGTTGTAGGGGTCGATGGAGGCGTCGCCGCCGGTCGACACGTAACAGGGCTCGACCCGGGCCGCGTCGAGCTCGACGGTGCAGGTGTCGCCGTTGTCGAGCACGATCGGGCCCTCACGGGCGGGCCACGGCTTGACGATGACGACCCCTCCGATCTCGACGGAGGCCATCTCGGTAGTGACCGGGTTGAAGTAGTTGCAGTTCAGCAGCGCGAAGCCCTGGCCTTCGTGGTCGAAGGCGACGAGGCCCCTGCCGCCCTCACAGGCGGCGACGTTCGCCGGGTCCTTGCAGAAGGTGTCCTTCTGGTTGGAGACCTCGTCGGAGAGATCGCCGTAGAAGACCTTCTTCGCCGCGCCGCCGTCGACGGGCTGGAGGCCGCCCTCGTAGGAGCAGATGTCGTTTCTGGTGATGCCGTTCATCACGGAGGCGCCGTCGGCCTCGACGTCCAGGACGACCACCGCCGGCGAGCCCCCGTAGAGGAAGTCGTGCTCGGTCTGGGACACGCCGGGGCAACCTGCGCGGCCCTTCTCGCGGCAGGCGCGGATGCTCTCGTGGAGCGGGATTCCCACCCGGTAGCCGAGGTTGAAGCGGCTGCCCTGGGCGCGGAGGTAGCAGACCGAAGGGTCGGCCAGCGGGCGCTCGGCGCCCGGGTTGGCCGCGTTGTGGGCGCTGACCTCGGCGTTGTGGCGCGCGAGATCCGCGGCGCAGAAGTCCTTGTCGGCCGGGCCGAGGCCCGTGGCCGCGCCCGAGACGTTGGAGTAGGGCCCGGTCACGAGGCGCAAGCGCATCGCGTTGAAGATGTGAGGCGAGCTGAGCTGGATGGGCTCACGCTGCGCCTCGGTGGCGGTGCGTGCGTGCACCTGGGCCATGGCGACCCGGTGCCAGTCGCCGCCGTAGAAGGGCCCGCCCTTGACCTCGACCACGACCTCGGGGGAGCGCGCGTAGTCGGCCACTCCGTAGGCGACCAGCTTGATGGGGATGCGCTGGTCTATCGCCTGGGTGTAGCCGTTCCAACCGTCGCCCGGCGGCACCTCTTTTCGCGCCTCGGAGACTCCGGCGAAGGTGGCCGGCGCCAGGTCCCACCAGTCCCAGTCGAGGAGCACGCAGCGGCCCTGGCTGCAGTACTCGAGGGCCGGGTCGCAGAGGTAGACGCTCCGCCCGTCGACGAATTCGTAGCACTCGGTGACGCAGGCTCCAGCCTCGCACGCGAAGCTGCGCCGGTCGGGGCAGCCCTCGATCTGCGAGAGGGTGAGCGCGCCAAGCTGGGAGACGCTCTCCTGGCACTCGATGCAGGTCAGGCTCTCGGTCTCGCAGAAGCGGCACGGGCCGTTGAGGCAGGCATGGGTGAAGCACTGGCGGTCGACGTTGCAGTCGGCGGCGCAGACCCAGTCGAAGCCCGGCTGGCCCGCGCCCGGCTTGAGCTCGGTCTCGACGGCCAGCGGTCGCATGGTGCAGCGGCCGCCGGCGCCCGTGCACGAGTAGGGGTCCTCGGGGTCGCAAGGCACGAGCACGCACTCGGAGGCGACGCACAGGTGGAAGGGCGGGCACTCGCTGTGGGCGTTGCCGCACGACGGCAGTAGCGAGGGGACCTCCGCCTCACGCTCGCCGCGCTCCACCTCGGCGGCGAGCTGCTCGAGCCCTCGCTCGGCCTCCGAGCGGAAGGCGTCCTCGTCGCGCAGGCCGCTCCACACCTTCAGGTCGTCGAGGCCGCCGCGGAAGCCCCGGGTCATGAGGTGGGTGGCGGGGTGCTGGTAGGCGCCGGCCCAGTTGCAGGGGTAGATGCGGGTCTGGCGGACCCAGTCGACGCCGGACACCCGAAGGGGAGCCACGGCGATGCGCTCGGAGCCTGCCGCCGAGAGCAGCCCCGCGGTCCGCAGCAGCACGGGGCGGGCGCGGGAGACGGCCGCGAGCAGCAGGCGCTCGCCGTCGGGGTCGAAGGCGGCGTCGAAGACGTGCTCGAAGCGGCCGGCCGCGGCGAAGGGGGTCGGGGCGTCGGCGCCGGTCAGGTCCTTCAGGAGGATGCGGGAGCTTCCCTCGCGGCGGACGGGGGCGAAGCGCACCCCCGGGGCGCCGTCCTCGCGGCGCTTGAAGTGCAGCACGGCGACCTCGCCGGCCGGCAGGGGGGTGAGGTTCGTCGGGCTGAGCACCCGCACGCGCACGAAGGCCCGGCCCGACGGGAACTCCTCGCCGAAGCGGAGCTCCTTGCCGTAGGTCTCGAGCAGGGCGCCCGGCTCGTGGGGGTTTCCGTCCTCGTCCTCCAAGATGGGCGTGAAGAAGGCCGCGTCATACTCGACGAGCAGGTTCGCCACGTCTTTGGGGGTGCAGTCGGCATCGTCCCACGCGCCGTCGCCGTTTCGATCCTCGTCGGTGTCCTCGAGGGCGTTGCGGTTCCGGTCCCAGCAGTCCGCGGCGTAGCCGTTGGGGTCGTGCTCGACCCGGACGCGCACGGGGTCGGCGTCGGGGGCGGCATCGAGCACGCTCAGGGTGTACTGATCCTCGGCGACGAGGTCGGTGCGCTCGGCCCGGTAGAGCACCTGCTCCACGACCGTGGGAGTGGGGCCGACGAAGCGCTCGCTGCGGTGGGCCGTGAGGAGCCGGATCTCGTCGTAGGGGCGCGACGGGTCGTCCAGCGAGGTCATGGGCTCGGAGGTGGTCGCCGGGATGTTGTCGGCGACGCTGATCTTCCTCACGCGGTGGCCGTCGAAGCGCGGGCTCGAGCTGTCGCAGAGCAGCACGCCGCGGTCGCCGGTCTCGGCGTCCTTCCCCCGCAGCCAGCGGGCGTTCGAGTGGTTGCGGTCGAGCGCCCTGGCCGTCAGGCGGTAACGGTCGACGCTCTGGTCCGCGAGGCGCTGCACGTAGTCGAGCTGCGAGGCCGTGGCTCCGCCCACGAGCTCGACGGCCACCTCGTTCTTCCGCGCGTCGTAGCCGACGTAGTAGAGGTGAGACACGCGGGCGAAGTCGTTGTCGCCTCGGGTGACGTCGTAGACGGCGCTCTCGAAGACGATGGCCGAGCCGTCCGGGGCCCACCTCGGGCGGCGCGCCGCGATGCCGCGGCTGCGGTCGCCGAAGCCCACCGTCACCTGGCGCCGCTCGCTCCCGTCGCCGTTGGCGATCCAGATCTCGAAGTCGCCGCCGGCGTTGCTGCTGTAAGCGATCTTGTCGAGGATGGGGCTGTAGTCGGGGTCTCGGTACGAGGCCTGGCCGTCGCCCAGGACCAGCTGGCTGCCAAGGCCCGACGGGTCCATGCGCTCGACGCGGTAGAGGTTGGAGCGGTTCACCGCCACGTACACGAAGGAGGGCTTCAGGCCGCCGAGGACCGAGCCCTCGTCGTGGAGCGCTATCTCGGTGTTGGTCGGGAACTGCGGGCACACCACGGCGGCGGGCTTTGGCTCACCTGCGGGGGTGGAGGCTGAGAACACATGGGTGCCCCGCTCCTGGCCGTCGAAGTAGAGCACCGCCTCCCCGGCTGCCGGGTCGAGGGCGAAGCCGACGTTGTGCCAGGTGCGCAGCGGCACCTCCGCCTCGATGACCGTGTCCTTGACGTCGTCCTCGGGCAGGCCTCCCGCGCCGGCCCTCTTGGCGAGCAGGTCTCCCTCGAAGAAGCTCAAGCTCACCGAGCCGCCGCCGCCGCCCGGAACGAGACGCAGGCCGAAGCGCGTGCGCTCCGAGAAGGCGTTGTGGCTGTAGAGCAGCTGGGGCGTGCCCGATTGCTCATCGGCGCTGTTGCCCTCGGCGTAGAACCACAAGGAGAGCGAGAGCTCCTGCCCGGCCGGCGAGAGGGTGTCGGCGAGGTGGACCGGGAAACGCAGGTGGTCGTTGCTCCCGCTGAGGTAGAGCGCGCGGCGCGTGACGCCCTCGACCTGGTCCCGGGCGAGGAGCTCACCGCGCTGGAGGGCGGCGAGGCGGGCGAGCTGCTTGCTCCTCTCGGTGGCGTCGGGCTCGTTGGCGCAGTCGGCGAGGAGATCGCAGAGCGCGTCTGGGCCGGGCACGTTTCGGTAGGCGAAGGGCTCGTCGAGGCTCTCGAAGCCGTACCAGAGGCGCAACCTGGTCGGGACGGCGGCGCGCGCGGGCACGTCGACGGCGGAGCCCCACAGGCCGTCGGCCTCGAGCTCGTCTTGGATCTGGTCGTCTCCCTGGAGGGGCGCGACGCTCAGCTTGCGCAGCGCTGGGTCGGCGCTGAACGCGACCGCGGTGGCTTCGTCACCGTTGCGCCGGAAGACCAGCTCGACGACGGGACCGGGCGGCACCGGGTAGGTCGAGCCGACGTCGTAGATGAGCAGGCGGAGAGTGCCGTCGGCGCGGTGGGTGACGGCGAGCTGCTTCGAGAAGAGCGTCAGCGCGGGCAGCGGGCGGGCGTCCTGCAGGATCAGGGCGGCCGAGTCGTAGCTGACGTGGAGGTCCAGCACGCGAGCTGGCACGGGGGAGGAGTCGTAGAAGACGTGGACCACCACCTCCTGGTCGGTCTGGGCGACACGCTCGAGGTCGAAGGCCGTGCAGTCCCCCGTCGCGGCGCACGCCATCTCGGCGCAGGTCCCGGCCCCGAGGGAGCCGTCATAGACGCATCGCTCGTCGAAGCTGCAGGGCTGGCTGTTGCCGCAGAGCGCGTCGGCGACCCCCGGGTCCTTTCCCAGGGCGTGCTCGAGCCACTCGGGGATGGAGTCCGAGTCTTCGTCCGAGCACTCGGTCGAGCTGAAGGAGGGCGGGGGCACGGCGTCGCACACCACGTCGGGGCAGCGCGCCGGCCTCTGGATCTCGGGCCACCAGCAAGGCACGCCCGCGTCGCCGAGGTCCTCGCACTCGAGCACGGTGTCGGTGCCGGCGGCACACTCGAAGGGGGTGCACGGCCTGTTCTTCTGGTCCTCGCAGGCCTTGCCCGCGCAGAGCGGCCCCGGCACGACCTCGTGCCCGCGCTCGGCGGCGGCAGGGTCGGAGCTCTGCGGATCCCAGCCCGGCTTGTCGCGGTAGCAGACGAGCTGGTTCGGGTCGGAGCCGTCCATGTACTCGAGCACCGCGAGCTCGAGGTCCGTGCGGTCGACCGGGTCGGTGCCGCTCTTCTCCCAGAGGCGGGGAGGCTGCCCACACCCGGCGAGGCACTCGAGGCGCGCGACGTGGTGCGCGTAGGTCGGCTCCGCGGGCAGGCCGGGGCAGTCACGCGCGCACTCGACGTAGGTGCCGACGGCGAAGAGATCCTCCAGGGAGAGGGCGTCCGCCCTGGCCTCGCCGGCAGCTCCGGCGAGCAGCAGCGGCAGGAGGGGCAGGAGGAGCAGAGACCTACTGAGCATCGTAAGCCTCCGGCCTGACGACCACGGGCTGGTCGAGGCGACTCCCCCAGAGCAGGGCGTCGGCGGGCTGGGGCGCGAAGGTCTGCTCGCGGCGCAGGAGGCGAACCAGGATGGGCTCCGTCGCAGGCCCGGAGCTGTCGCCGGCGTCGAAGCGCAGGTAGAGCCAGCGGCCCGGCGCGATGCGCCTGGTGTTGCTCGTGGAGAGCAGCACGACCTGCGTCGATCCGTCGTCGAGGAGGCGGAAGGGCCGGCCGGTCGCAGGATCGATGACAGGCTCCTTGGCGCCGTCCAAGAGCGGCTCACCAAGGCCTATCCGCCGCAACCGGGCCGGCCCTTCTACGCTCAGCCGGAGGTCGGCGATGGCCGGGAGCGCCCCCCCCTGGTCGGCGACCAGGTCAAGGGCCAGGGTGATCTCCCGGAGGCCACCCTCCTCGTCCTTCCTGTCCACCAGGCGGAGCTGCAGCGGGCAGTCCTCGCAGCTCACGGCGCGAGCACACGGCCCGCAGGTCCCTCCGCAGCCGTCGGCCTCGGTGCAGGTCTTGCCTTCACAGTCGGGCTGGCAACCCTGGAGCACCGGCTCGACGTCCCCACCGCCGGTGGTGTCGGCGGCCGGACCGGGTTCAGAGCCCGGGCCGGGCTGCGGGTCCGTGGTCCCCGGGTGCTCGACCTCCGTTGCCTCGTCCGCAGGGACCTCGGCCTCACCCGCCGTCTCCACGCCGGCTCCTCCCGCGCACCCGAAAAGACAGATCGCGAGAGCGGCTGCGAGGCCCCTCACCCGCACGAGTCGACGCAACACTGCTCTCGTCCTTGGCCTTCAGTTCTTCGCCCGCCGGGCTGCGACTCCACGCGAGCCGAACCCGACAGACACGGACAGGAGACCCCCGATCGGAGCGGTGGTCAAAGAAATCGGGTGTGTCCCACTTGACCCGGTGGGGCTGTCTGTGCTCGGGCGCCAACGCCATGCGCAGACCGAGGCTTGGAACTAATCCGCTTGGGTTACTTCGCTCGCCTGCGGCTCGCTGCGCGCGTTCGGGCAAGCCCGATCGCTTGCGAGCCTGTTCCCGCGGGTCAAGTGGGACACTCCCAAGAAATCGCCCTTTTGCACCACCCGCCGGGTCCCGGTATTCGAGCGTGCCACGGAGGCAAAGATGACCTTGAGAAACGGCGTCTTCTTAGACCGCGCGTCCCTCGATCCCGGGGATCTCGACCTGAGCGAGCTGGAGAGCACCCTGCCGTCTTGGCGCTTCTACGACACCACCGGTCCCCACCAGGTCCGCGAGCGCATAGGGGACGCGGACGTCGTGATCTCGAACAAGGTGCTCCTCGACGCCGAGATCGTCAGCTCGGCGAAGGACCTGAAGCTCGTGTGCGTCGCCGCCACCGGCGTCAACAACGTGGACCTCGAGGCCTGCCGCGCCCGTGGCGTAGCGGTCTCGAACTGCCGGGCCTACGGGAGCGCGTCGGTCGTGCAGCACGTCTTCTCGCTCATCCTGACGCTCGCGCGCCGCCTCGACGACCAGCGCCGCTCGGTCTCGGACGGCACCTGGGCACGAAGCCCGGTCTTCTGCGTGCTCGACTTCCCGATGGCGGACCTCGAGGACATGACCCTCGCCGTGATCGGGGCCGGAGTGCTCGGGCGCGCCGTGGCGGCCATGGGCGAAGCCTTCGGCATGACGGTGATCCTCTCGGAGCGTCGCGGCCGCCCACCCCGACCTGGGCGCCTGCCCTTCGAGGATGCCCTCACGCGCGCCGACGTGCTCAGCCTGCACTGTCCGCTGAGCAACGAGACGCGCGGCTTGATCGGCCCAGGCGAGATCTCGCGGATGAAGCCGGGCGCGCTGCTCGTGAACACCGCCCGCGGCGGCCTCGTCGACGAGGCGGCGCTCGTCGAGGCACTCCGCTCCGGACACCTCGGAGGCGCCGCCTTCGACGTGCTCGAGCGCGAGCCCCCCTCCGGCGCGAACGCCCTCCTCGAGGCCGACCTGCCCAACCTCATCGTCACCCCTCACATCGCCTGGGCGAGCGGCGCCGCGAGGAGGCGGCTCACCGATCAGCTCGTGCAGATCGTGCGCGGCTTCGAGGCCGGGGAGGCGGTGAACCGGGTGGTCTGAGAGCGGCTGCCGGTCAGGCGCGCCTCCGCCGCCTCCCGATCGCGAGGAGGCCGAAGCACACTGCCAGCAGGGGCAGCCCCGCGGGAGCGCCGTGGGAGCAGCCTCCACCCGATGAGCCCGACTTCACCTCTGCCTGGGAGCCAGCGCCGGCCGCGCTCGCGTCCGCGAGGCCGGGATCGAAGCCCGGGCCCGTCTCCCGCGTGGTGCAGTCGACCATCGTCGCCCAGACCTCCCCCGGCACGCCGCCGGCGTCGGTGGCCACCGGCTCCGGTCCCGGGTCCACGGGCTCGGGCTCGCCTCCGACGGGCATGTGGTCCCTGGCGTTGGGCGACAGGCTCGCCGTGCCGGCCGGGTTGGCCTCCATGAAGCGCCCGAGCCAGTACGCGGCGAGCAGGTCGGGCCCCGGGTTGAGGCGCAGGCCTCCCCCGCCGTTGACCCGAAAAGGGTCCGATCGGGCGTCGAAGTTCGAAGGCGGGCGGATGGACGGATCGAGGGCCTCGGTGGCCATCCAACGCCCCTTCTCGTCCTGACCCGCGAGGGTGAGCACGGTCTCCCCGTCCACCGCGACGCACGAGCCCGCCTCGATCTCCTCCTCGTCGCAGTTGACCCGCTCCGAGTTCCAGTAGGGGCCGAGCTCGTAGGCCGTCAGCAGGTCCGCGGTCTCCTGGATCAACGCCGGGTCGACGCCGCGGTCGGTCAGGGTCATGTAGAAGGCGTGCCAGTAGACCTGCTTGCTGAGCTTCGCCGTGCGGCTCTCGTCCGGGCGATCCCACCAGCGCTCCTCCAGGAAGGTGCGCAGCGGGCCCGCCACCTCGGGGTCCTTCTCGAGGTAGAGGTTCAAGAAGAGCGCCACCGCAGTCATGTCCGGGTTGTCGGTGTTCGTCCGCAGCCCCATGTAGATGTAGTCGAGGGGCTTCGGGTCGGCGTCGGCGGGGAGCCAGTCGAGGAAGCGGCGCTCGCCGAGCAGCTCCTCGTACAAGAAGGCCTCGATGTCCGCGTCGCCGGTCACGTGGAAGAGCCCCTTCATCACCGCCATGGCCATGACGCCGTTGAAGAGGTTGAAGACCGTCGCCTCGGGCGGGGCGTAGAACTTCTCGACGGAGCGCGGGTTCAGGTCGTGGTGGTAGGTGGCCCGGCCGTCGGCGTCCATGATGATGAGGTCGAACTCCCCCTTGCCCATGGGCGTCTCGAGCGTGGAGATGTCGCGCTTCTCCATCAGCATCTTCGCCACCATTCGGGCGTCGCCGCGGATGCGCTCGACCAGGGCTTGATCGAAGCCTTCGTCGCCGCGCATGGCTTCGTAGAGGGAGACCATGCCCAGCACCTGGCCCACCATCTGGTCCTTGGAGCAGGAGTCCGACCACGCCCACTTGCCTTCCTCGAGCACGCCTTGTGAGTTGTCCGCCCGCCAGGTGCCGTTGTTCTTCGGCTGAGGCAGGGGCTTCCCGTCTTCGTCGAAGAGCGGGACGGTCGCGATCTCTGCGTTGGGGATGGGCGGCGCGCCCTCCTCGATCGGGCGAAGCAGCCTGATGCCGCGCGACACCACGCCCGGCCCGGCGACCTGGTAGAAGACGTGCCACGCCTCGGCGGCCGCGACCACCTTGGCGCGCGCGTCCGCCAGCGTCGCCTCATCCGCTCCTTCCTTCTTCAGGGCCAGGTAGCGGAAAGCCGTCCCGACCACCCCGGCCCCACCGAAGAAGCCGAGGTCGCCGTACTCCCCGTAGGAGCGCAGCAGCTCGAAGGGGTGCTTGCCGGCGAAGGCCTCGAAGTCCGGCTCCACCTCCTGCGCGAGCCAGGCGTCGATCTGAGCGACCGCCTCGGCCGTCGGGTGCGCGTCCAGCGAGAGCCCGAAGGGGCGGGCGCTCACCTGGTAGAAAGCGCGCTCGTGCCGGAGCAGCTCCTCGTGGAGCTCGGGGAAGCTGTCAGGCGGGAAGATGGGCGCGGCGAGCGCGGTCGTGCTCACCGCCGACGCCAGCAGGAGACAGGCTCCGGCGAAGGTGCGCCGGAGCAGGTAGTGGGAGGTTGGGCGCATGGGTTCTCCGCGTTTCCAGCAGGAAGAGCATACAGCCCCGCGAGCAGGACGACGAAAGGCATCGACCTTCATCTCGGCAGGGGCGCGAGCACGGGCAGGCGCGCGGATCGACGCCGGCGCAACGCCAGGATAGCGAACAGCAGCAGAGCCACGGTGGGCCGTCGCCGCGTCGACCCGCCGGTCGCGGCACAGCCGCCGCTTCCGGCGCTCCTGCTGCGCGCGCCGCCAAGCTCGACGGCGACGGCGTCCCTCGGCTCCGCCCGCGGCTCGGGGGCAGGCCCAGCGCTCTGGTCGCCCGCGCCGGCGCCGTCGCTCGCGTCCGGCGCCCCAGCCGCCCCGTCCGCCGCCACAGCTCCGGCGTCGGACGCCGGCGGCTCGGCCGCGGGGGCAACACACGCGCCGCCATCCGACCCGGTGCCCACCGGGCAGCAGCCGCCCTCATCGACGCAGCCCCGCTGGCATTGCACGACGCCAACCAAGACGCCGCAGGCATCCCACTCGACCAGGCGCTCTCCTTGGCAGCCGCTCCCTGGCTCTGTGGGCTCGCAGCGACAGTCGGGATCTCCGGTGGGCGTGAAGACACACCCCGAGTCCGGCTCGCAACGTGCCTCCGTGCACGGGTCCTGGTCTTCGCAGCTCACCGGATCTCCCGCGCAGATGCCGTGCCCGTCGCAGGCGTCGTCGCTCGTGCAGGCGTCCCCGTCGTCGCAGGAGACGCCGCCCTCGGCGGGCCGCGAGCAGGTGCCGGCGTCGAGGTCGCAGGCGCCCTGGACCCAGCACGAGCCAACCTCGACACCAAGTCGCCGCTCGGCGGCCTCGTTGCCTGCAACGTCCACCGCGCCGACCTCCAGGCTCGCGCTCGCCGGGGGCACGTCGACCCAGCTCCACTCGTAGCGTCCCTCCGCGCCCAGAGCGGCCTCCGAGGGGTGCTCCTCTTCGACCCTGATGAGCACTCGCGCGACCCCGCACCCGCCGGGGTCGCTGGCGACGACCTCCACGACCCAGGGCATCGACGCGTCGGCCGCCGGGCGCACTGCGACCGCGTCGACGGATGGGGCGGCGGTGTCCACACGGAAGGAGCGAGGTGTCGACTCGACCCCGTGCCCGACTACGTCCTCGCACACCACCGACCAGCTGTGCGGGCCGTCCGCCAGAGGCCCCGGCAACGCGGCGGCGGCGCTCCCCGCGGCGAGATCCGCAAGCGCGACGTCACCGTCAACGAGCACCCTCGAGGCGGCCAGGCCCGAACCCTCGTCCTCGCAGGGTGACCAGCGCAGCTCGACGGAAGCGCTGGCCACGCAGGCGCCGTCGGGCGGCCAGTCCAGCACCGCCGGCGTAGGTGGCGTGGTGTCCACCCCGTAGGCGACCTCCCGGCCCTCGGAGCGGTTCCCCGCGCAGTCCACGGCCCGGACGCCGATGGCGTGCATTCCTTCATCGAGGGGGGCGTCCGGGCGATAGGCGAGGACAGCCGCGCCAAGCTCGGTGTCTTCGCCGTCGATCGACACGACGTAGGCGCAGATGCCGGCGTCGTCGCCGGAGGGCTCCCAGGCGATCTCGGGCCGCGCCTCCCTCCCCCATCCTGCGGCGGGTGTCTTCAAGACCACCTCGTCGGGCGGCTGCGTCTCGAGCCGGAAGGACCACGGCTCTGCGGGCTCGCCATGGTTGCCCGCGCAGTCGAAGGCTCGCACGGTCCAGGTGATGGGCCCGTCTTGCACACGAGCCGGCCAGGTGAGCGAGGTCTCCCCGGGCGCCACGTGCTGCTCGGTGCCGTTGAGCTCGACGACATAGCCGCATACGCCCGAGCCCGCGTCCCCCGCAGGCCTGTCGACCGCGGGCCGCCACTCGAGGAGCGGCGGGTTCGTGTTGTTGCTCGCCGCGGGAAGGGGAGACTTCAGCTCCGGTACGCCGGGGGCCGACAGATCGACCACGAGCGTGCGGGCCTGGCTTGCTGCACCCGTGTTGCCAGCACCGTCGAAGGCGGCGACGTGCCAGGCGTGCAAGCCCTCGGAGAGTGGCAGCGCCGGCTCGTGGCAGGTCCCGGTGGGGTCGACCGCGATGTCGCGGCCGTCGAGGCTCAGTCGGTAGCCCGCTACGCCGGAGGCCCCCGGGTCCTGCGCCGGCTCCCAACAAAGCAGGGGACGCCCGGTGTTGTCGAAGGCGCCGTCCTCGGGCGAGCGCAGCAGCACCTGCAGCGGTCCCCGCCCGTCGACGCGGAATGCGGCACGGCCATCGGGCAGGCGCGTGTTTCCAACCGCGTCCTCGGCGCGAACGGACCATGAGTGGACGCCGTCCTCGAGGGCCTCGGCCTCCGCCAGCCGGTAGCTGGCCTGCCGGCCCATGTCGATCCCCGGGCGCTCGTCTATGAGGAGGACGTAGCGCGCTATGCCAGCAGGCTCGTCGGTGCTCGCTTGCCACTCGAAGGTCGGGCGGGCGCCGACCCAGACGTCGGCCGCAGGTGCGAGCAAGGAGAAGGGCGCGGGACCGACGCAGTCGAAGCCTGCTCTGCGTGTGGTGGGCCGCGGCTGCACGTTCCCGCTGCCGTCCATGACTCGAACCAGGAAACGGTGCTCACCGCCTTCGGGCGCCGGCCACTCCCAGGCCCATTCGCGGACCGGGTCACCGTCCTCACCGCCGAGATCCGCCTCGCTCCAGTCGCCCGCCGGAGCGCCGGCCGCTGCCACCCCGACCTCAACCCTGGCCACGCCGGAGACCACCGCCCCGGCTTCCTCCGCGCGTGGGTCCGACGCCACACCCTCGAGCGAGAAAGGACCGCAGGCGTGAAGCGTCCCGTCGGCCCCCGGCGCCGTCACCGTCGTGCCCGGCGGCGTGGTGTCGCGCGCCACGGTCACCGACCAAGGCATGCCGCCGTTCGCCGGGGTCTCGTGACCGGCGCGGTCGACCGCGGTGACGAGCCACGCGTACGAGCCGTTCTCGACCGCGTCGTCGAGCTCGAGACAAGGTTCCTCCGCTCCCACATCGCCCGCAAACCGCTGCAGCTCGCCACCCCGCGTCGACTTGAGGAACACGCGGTAAAAGTGCAGCCCGGACAGGGCGTCATCGCTCCGCTGCCAACACAAGAGCGGGGTGGTTGCGTTCATGACGGCCCCGTCGGGCGGCGAGGTGTGTCCAAAGGGGGCGGGCGCCGTCACGTCCACGCCCATGAGGAGCGGCTCCGAGGAGGTGGACAACCCCACCCGATCGTGGGCCACGACCCGCCAGACGTGCTCGCCGGGCTCGAGGGGTTGCGCGAGACTCACGCAAGCGTTGGGAGCGCAGCCGCCGGTCCCCGCCGGGATCGGCGACTCTCCGGCGGGCTCGTCGTCGACGAAGAGCTCGAAGAAGGCGATGCCCGAGCCCCCCTCACCGTCCTCGGCGGCGAGCTCGACCTCGGGCGTGGCGCTGGCGAGCCAGCCGTCGGAGGGCGCTGGGCGCACCTCGACGAGGCGCGCCGCCCGGGGCGGCGTCATGTCGACCAGGAAGGCGCGGGGCGCGCTCGCGATCTTGTTTCGGGCACGGTCGAAGACGCGCACCATCCACTGGTGCTCGCCCTCGCGCAGGGGCAACGGGGGCCTCGCCGCGGTCCAACCTTCGGGCACCCAGAGCGTCTGGGCGCTGGGTGTGCCCGGGTCC
>CAZQPP010000030.1:0-29256 GCA_964594295.1 uncultured Myxococcales bacterium
CTCGACGTGGATCTCCTTGTCGCGATCGGGCACGACCTTGATGGTCGCCTTCCGGTGGCGGGGGTGCGCCAGCTCGATGGCGAAGGGATCGGAGCCTCGCTGGACGTCGAGCTCGACGGGTGTGCTGCCGACCTCCTCGCCGTCGCGCAGCACGGTCGCGCCGGTGGGCTCGCTGACCACCGAGACCGAGACCGTGGCCCCCTCGCCTTCCTCCTCGGCGGCCGTCTCGCGCACCTTGGCGGCGCCGCCCGTCTCGGCGCTCGGGGCGGGAACGGGCGCATCGGCGGGTGACGCGGGCGCGGCAGGCTTCGCGGCGGCGGTGGGCGCCGCAGCCGGTGCCTCGGGAGGCGTCTCCGAGCCGAGCCAGATGATGAGCACGATGGCGACGAGCGCCGCGATCACCACCCCGCCGATGGAGAGGGTCCTTGGGTCCCGGAGCCGGGTCATCCACATGGGCTCGACCGGCATCTGGGTGTAGGTCAGGATCGTTCCGCTTCGGGGGGCGGGCTTTTTCTCGGGCTGGTTTGCCGGTAGGGGCGCGATCTTGTGCTCCGGCATGGCGGCCGTGGCCTTGTCCCGAATGTCCTCGGACTCCCCGGACGCGGCCAAGATGGGAGCCGGCCCGGCCTGCCTCGGCGATGCGGTCGGAGCGGGAGCCGAGGGCGCGGGCGCGGCGGGGATCGCTGCCTGCTGGCCCATCTCGGCCTGCGAGGCCTGGGCGAAATGCTCGGTGGGTGCGTCCCGGATGGAGTCCTCGTCCGGGGCGGTCGTCGGGGCCCGAGCCGGGACCACGGGGATTGGCGCCGGAGTGGGCTCGACGGTGTCGTAGGCCTCGGTCTCCGCTCCGGGGGACGTCGGCCTCCTCGTGGGCCGGCCGCCGGTGCGCGCGAGCTCGTCTCCCAGCCGGCTGAGGGTGTCGACCACCTCTCTGCCGCTGGAGGGTCGCTCTTCCTTCTTCTTCGCGAGCAGGCGCGCGTGGAGCTGCACGAGCTCCGGGGGCGGAACGAAGCCCCTCGGCAAGGGGTTCGGCAGGGCGGGCAGGGGCTCGGTCAGGTGGGCCTGCAGCACGGCGAGGCGTGTGCTCCCCCCGAAGGGCGGCTCGCCCGTGAGCAGCTCGTGCATCATGCAGCCGAGCGCGTAGAGGTCGGCGCGGAAGTCCACCGGCTCGCCCCGGACCTGCTCGGGAGCCATGAAGGCGGGGGTGCCGACCTGGAGGCCCGCGGCCGTGATGTTGGCGCAGGTCGGGTCGTTGGCGCCCGCCTCCATTCGCGCGACGCCGTAGTCCATCACCTTTACGAAGTCGGCGTCGTCAGGGGTGTCGACGAGGAAGATGTTCTCGGGCTTGAGGTCCCGGTGCACGATCCCGGCCTTCTCGCCGTCGAAGAGCGCGCGCGCCACCTGGAGGAGGATGGCCACGGCCCGCCGCGGAGGGAAGGCGCCTACCTTCGTGATCTCCTCGTGGAGGGTGTGGCCGTGGAGGCGCTCCTGCACGATGAAGGGGGTCCCCGAGCCCTCGTCGATGCCGAAGTCGTAGACCCTGACCACGTGGGGGCTGTTCAGGCGGCTGGCGGCTCTGGCTTCGCGCTTGAAGCGCACCATGTAGTGCTCGTTGCTGACGAAACCCTGGTGGAGGACCTTGAGGGCGACCGAGCGCCGCAGCTCCGACTGCTCGGCTCGGTAGACCCGGCCCATGCCGCCGGCGCCGAGCACTCCCTGGATCTTGTAGCGCCCCGCGAAGACCTGGCCCTTGGGGAGCTGGTCCGCCGGCGCCGCCGACGGCTGAGCCGGCACGGTCAGCGCTCCGTGCTTGGGGCACGTCGTCGCGTCGGTGAGCTCGCCGCAGATCGGGCAGAATCGGGAACCGGCAGCCAAGAACGCCCTCCGGGAGCGTCGGGGCGTTTACCTCCGGGTGGGCACGCAGGCTCCTCGCCCCGCAGGCGAGGATAACCCCGAATTACCTTGGGGCCAAGCTATCGGTGCCGAGCACGGCCGGCCGCCGGCTCACTCTCCCGTGCCCCAGCGCGACGGGTCCTCGACGATGTCGCAGTCGACGAGGGGCGCCGTGTCCTCGTGGCGGAGCTTCGAGGCGCAGTACTCGAGCAGGTAGCCGAGCTCGGTGGGACGCACGGCGACGCCGCGGTCGGGCTTGTAGTCGAAGGCGCCGTCCTCGACCGTCTCCTCCCAGGGATCCCAGCGCTCGAACTTGCGGTAGTGATCCGCCGACAGCAGGTACTGCTCCTGCACGAGGCGGGCCTCCTCGTTGGTGAGGGGCAGGCCGGCCGCGGCCGCGGCGAGGAGGAAGGCCGCCGCGTCGGACCACCAGATGTCCCGATCGTAGTGGGGCAGGGAGTCGTCGTGGAGGATCTTGTCGGCGCGCTCGGCGAGGCCCCTCACGAGCTCGTCGGCGATGTCGCCGTAGCCGGCGACGCGGGCGTTGGCGACGGCGGCGACGTGAAAGTAGCGGATGATCGCGTAGTTGAAGTAATGGCGGGCCGGCGCGAGGAGGTCGAAGCTGCCGCCGCTGCCTCCTCCACACTCGTTGTCCCTGGTCTCCCCGTAGCCGATGAGGGCCGAGCCGAGCTTGGCCGTGCACTCGGCGTTCGGGACGAGGCCCTCGAACAGGACCAGGCTCGCGAGGTCCTTGACCGTGCCGTTCTCCTTGGTGGGCACCACCGCCTCGGCGTCTTCGAACTTCGTGCGGATCTGGTAGCCCGAGTCCACGACGTCCTTGGCGAAGCCGCCCAGGTACTCCAGCGCGAGCCTGGCCGCCTCCCGCACCGACTCGTGCTCGGCCTCCTCGGCGGCACGCATGAGCATCGGCACGGTGCGGTACATGTGGGGCACGTCGTCCTTGCTGCGCTGGTTGACGAGCCACATGTCGCCCCAGTGCGGGTTGTCCGGGTTGTGGATGATCTTGGCGTTCCAGGACTCCTCGTCGCGCTTGATGGGGTCGTAGTCCACGGCGACCTTGCGCCCCCCGACGGTCTCGTAGGAGTGGTTGTGCGTGAAGACCGCGCGCGCCTGGAGGTAGGGCACGGGGTCGTCCTCTGTGAACTCCATGGCCCGGGAGAGGGCGACGAGGCCCTTGCTGTACTGCTCGGTCAGCCAGCGCATGTCCTCGCCCCCGAACATCAGGTAGCCGGCGATGGTGTTGGTCAAGACCTTGCAGGTGCGTAGCGTCAGGTTGTCGGCCCGGCCCTTGTGGGTGAAGGTTATGGTGTCGCCCGCCTTGGAGGCCTGGGTGTCCTGCCACCACAGGGCGTAGTCGAAGTGTCCCTGCGGGTTCGAGGGATCGAGGCCGTGGCTGTGCATGCGCACCCAGCGGAAGTAGTCGACGTCCTTCCAGAAGTCGGTGATCTCACGGGTGAAAGAGGTTATCTCTTCAGGCGGGATGGGCTCGCCGGCGCCGGGCCGCTGCCACGGGCCGGCGTCCTGGGCAGTGCCTTTGTCGTCGTCCGCCGGCGCTCCGTCCGCCGGGGGCGCGACGTCCTGCTCGGCTTCGCCCTCGTTCTTCCCCTCGCCCGGATCGGCCGGGCCGGGATCCGAGACGCTCGGGACGTCCTCCGCGGCTCCCGGGTCGGTGCCCGCGTCCGAGGCGCCCGGGGGCTGCGTGCCAGTCGGGTCCTTCGAGCCCTCCCTCGAGCAGCTCACGAGCAGGAGCGCGGCGGTCAGCAGGGCGAGGATCATCAAGGGCCGCATCGCGGGTCTCCGATGTTGGCAGTTGGCCGTTAGCGGTTAGCCCTTAGCGGCTTGCGCGTCCACTCGGCGACCCGGGTTCCTGCCCTGGGTCCGTGCCGGCGGTCGGCGGCTATTCGCTAATAGCTAATAGCTAACAGCTAATTGCTTCCCTATGCTTGCGCCTGCACGACCCTTGTGGCAAAGGCCCCCGATGCTGCGCAGACTCCCGAAGCTCCCCGTATTCCTCATCTTTGGTGCCGTCGCCCTCGTGGCCTGCGGCGAGTCCGGCGGAGGAGGCGTCGCGCCGGGCGACGCAGCTGGTGGCGACCCGGGCCCGGGCTTCGACGCCGGCCTGCAGACCGACAAGGCCACCATGAACGACCCGGGCCGCGGTCAGGATCCCGGCTACGTCTTCGACCGGGGCTTCGACCCCGGCGGCGCCGGCGGCGGTGACGGCGGGCCGGTCGAGCCCACCGGGCCCTCCTGCGAGACCTACTGCGACCTGCAGGTGCGGTGCACGGGCGAGCACGCCCAGTACGCGGGCATCGAAGACTGCATGGAGACCTGCAAGGACCTCGCGGCGTGGCCGCGCGGGACCTACGGCGACTCCCAGGTAAACACCGTCGGCTGCCGGCTCGGGCACATGCAGCTGCTCGAGTACGGCGGAGACCCGGCGCAGCACTGCGGGGCGGCCGGCCCGACCGGAGGCGGAATCTGCGGGAGCTGGTGCGAGAACTACTGCGACCTCGGCATCAGGCACTGCACGGGCTCCCAGACCCTGTTCAGCGGCATGGTCGACTGCCTGCTCGCCTGCGAGAACGTCGAGATCGGCGGCCCCGCGAGCGCCACCGAAGGCGACAACCTCCCGTGCCGCATCCGCCAGCTCATCCTCGCGGGCCGGGATCCCCACGGCGGCTCCTCCGTCGCGCACTGCCCCTCCGGATCACTGTTGGGCGGGCCCCCGTGCATTGGAGCGCCGGGCGTCGGCTGCCCGGCGGCCATCGTCATCGACGAGCTCCCCTTCGAAGGCCAGGGCGACACCTCCGAGTCCGAGGCCCTCTACGGCGTGCCCTCCGACTCGTGCAAGAACGACCACTCCGCCGCCGGGTCCGCCTCGAAGGAGCACGTCTACAAGCTCACCCCCAATCGTGACGGAATCCACACAATCAAGCTGGACGCCGAGTTCTCCGACATCGTCTACGTCGCCACCGACTGCGAGAACCTCGGCGCAACCTGCGTGGGCATCTCCTCCGGCTGGGGGAGCACCGAGCTCAAGGTGCGCCTCGAGCCCGACGAGACCTACTTCATCTTCGTCGACGGAGCATCCAACAGCCTCGAAGCCTCGGGGCCCTACACCCTCACGGTCGAGGAGCCCTGCGCGCCCGACTGCACCGGGCGGATCTGCGGCGACAACGGCTGCGGCGGCAGCTGCGGCCAGTGCGAGGTCGAAGGAGAGATCTGCGGCACCGACGGGCAGTGCAAGTCAGCCTCCGAGGTTGTCGGCAACACCTGCGCGAACCCCCAGGACGTGACCGAGGCGCCCTACGAGATCCGCGCGACGACCCGCGACGCGACCAACGACTTCAGCGCGCCGGAGGGCGCGTGCGAGGGATTCACGAACGAGAAGGGGACGGGCTCGAACGACCACGTCTACCGGTTCACGCCGCCCGTCGCCGGGGTCTACACCGTCAAGACGGACTCGCGCTTCGACTCGGCGACCTACATCGTGAGCGACTGCAGCTCGGTGGCCGCCAGCTGTGTCATCGGCGACGACTCCTGGACCGGCGAGTTCAAGGTCAACCTCTCTCCGCCGGGCCCCTACTACATCATCGTCGACGGGCACTCGATCACCTCGAACGTTCGCGGCAGCTACACCCTGACGATCTCGGAGCCCTGCATGCCCGAGTGCGCCGGAAAGCAGTGCGGGCCGGACGGCTGCGGGGCCGCCTGCGGCCAGTGCGCCGAGGCCGAGCTCTGCGGTGACGACGGCCAGTGCTACCCGCCCGAGAGCGTGCCGGGCAACACCTGCGCCAACGCCTTCGACGTCACCTCCATCCCCTTCGAGAAGGCCGGCGACTCGAAGATCGGCACCAACCTCTACCAGACGGCCATCGGCTCCTGCCCGCCCGACGGCGAGGGGGTCGGCGCCAAGTCCCCGGACCACGTCTTCCGCTTCACCCCTACGGTGAGCGGCACCTACAAGATCACCCTCGAGAACGAGAGCTGGAACGGCACCTTCTACGTGTCCACCGACTGCTCCAACATCAGCGGCACGTGCGCCTACGAGGCGGCCGACTCCTTCTACATGGACGAGGTCGCGGACGTGACCCTCTTCTCCGGCCAGACCTACTTCATCATCGTCGACGGCGAGTCCAGCAGCGTCAGCTCCGGCGGCGAGTACGTGCTCAAGATCGACGAGCCCTGCATCCAGCAGTGCGCTGGCAAGCAGTGCGGGGACGACGGCTGCGGCGCGAGCTGCGGCACCTGCCCCGGCGAGCAGCTCTGCACCGAGGAGGGGCAGTGCGTCGATCGCGAGGCGATCCCGGGCAACACCTGCGGTGAGGCCTTCACGGTGGGCCCCCTGCCATTCACCGGGACGGGCGACACGAGCGTCGGCGAGGACGTCTACTCCTTCCCGCAGAACGCATGCCCCCAGTCCTACTCCGGCAAGGGCGCCGCCTCGCGCGACCACGTCTACCTCTTCAACCCGCCGGCCGACGGGGACTACGAGATCAAGCTCGACGCCACCTTCGACTCCGCCCTCTACGTGGCCACCGACTGCGCCCAGATAGACAAGACCTGCCTCGCGGGCGCGGACGTCTCGGGGCCGGAGACGCTGGTGTTGAACCTGAACGCGGGAATCACCTTCTACATCTTCGTGGACGGCTGGAGTAACAGCACCGACCTCCACGGGAGCTACACGCTGACGGTGAAGAAGAGGTAGCGCACGGGTTGACCTGTGGCGCGTCCGGGCGTACCGGACTCGACCCCATGAGCACACCCCGAACAGCACCTCTCTGCCTGCTCTTGTCCCTGCTTCTCGCCGGCTGCGGGGGCGACTCCGGGGGCGCCGCGTCGCCGGATGCGTACCAGCCGGAGGACCGCGGCGCGGTCGCCGGCGTTGACGCTCGATCCGCCGCGGACGCCGCGGGCGCGCGCGACACGCTGACGAGCGACCGAGGCCCCTCGGACACCGCCTCCGGCTACACCGCCGATCGGGACACGTCCACCGCGGACGCGGGCGGCGTTGCTCAAGAGGGAGCACGTGCCCTGGTGGCCTGGCCCATCCCCGGCTCCGCCCTGCGGGAGGTCGTGCTGACCGGGCTCGAGCCCGGGGCCACGCTGGCGGGCAGCCACGGGCACGTGCTCCAGTGCAGCCAGGCTCCGGACGGAGCGACCTTCGCCTTCTCCGCCGGCGGGCTGAAGACCTCATCCCGTCTCTGTGTGCCCGCGGAGGTGCAGGGCGCCGACCCCGAAGGAGACTTCGACGGGATCGTGCCGCCATCCGATCTAGCCGATCTGGCCGACGACTACGCAGCCGTCGCCGCCGCTTATGCCCTGCAGCGGGCCCACGAGTTCTACAGCGGCACCCACGGCTGGACCGATCTCGACGCCGAGCCCGTGACCGCCATCGTGAACGTCCAGCACTACCTCGACTCCTGCAAGCAGTGGCTCGGCGTGCCCGAGGGGCTGTTCTTGCCGTCGGGCCGCTCGCCGGGCCTCGGCGGCGAGCTGCTCCACGACGGCCCGGTCATCGCCCTCGGCCAGATCGGGGACGTGGACATGGCCCACTGGATGCCGGTCACGGTCCACGAGTACGGGCACGCGATCATGGGACAGCGGCTCAGCCGCGGTGCTCCAGCGGCGTTCGGAGCTTCCCTGGACGGCCTGGCCCTCGCCGAGGGCTTCTGCGACTACTTCTCGAGCGCCGTCACCGGGCACCCGGTGCACGCCGACTTCGGCATGAGCCCGGGGGACGAGCTGGACTACTCGCCCTGCGGAGTCCCGGTAGCCCGGCCCTACGCCTGGGAGCGGCGCCGCGACCTGAACGAGGCGCTGACCTGCCCGGAGTCCCTGACCGGCCAGATGCACGCCGACGGACAGATCCTGTCCTCGGCCCTTTGGGCGCTCCGGGCGGAGCTGGGCGAGAGTGTCGACGCCGTGGCGATAGCCGCCGTCAAAGGCTTCGGGGCGAGCGCGAGCCTCGAGGACGCGGCGAAGACGCTGATCGCGCAGGCGCAGCAGCTCCTGGACGCGACCGCGGCGGCGCGCTTCTCGGAGGTGCTGACCGAGCGCGGGCTCACAGGCTGCGCGCGCGTCGCCGCGCCCGAGCAGATAGGGGCGAGGGGCCACGACATGACGTTTGTGCCCTGGCTCAACATCTCCGACGCCTTCGGGCCGGCCCAGGGGGCGCCGCTGCAGCTCGCGCTCGAGGTGCCCCAGGGAGCGGCGGAGCTCTCGCTGTCCATGAGCGTGTACACGCCCCAGGCCTCGCCCACGGTGGACCTGCTGCTCAAGAGAGGGGAGCCCGTGACCTTCGACTTCGAGCCGGGGCGGGGGCTGTCCCACGACGCGGCCCTCACGGTCCCCGTGAAGGTCACGGCGTCCGGCGCGGCCTCCGCACGCTTCAGCGGTGCCTGCGTGGAGGCGGGGACCTGGTACGCGTCCATCCTGGCGCGAGAGCCCGGAATGCGCGTGCGCTCGGTGGGCGTGTCGACCGGACCCCAGACGGGCTCGGCTTCGCCCGTGCGGTGCGCGCCGCCGGAGGTCGTGGGTGCGCTCGGCAAGAGCTGCTCCGTGGAGACCGCATCTCTGAAGCCCGACCCCGCCGAGGCCGGGTTCTGGGCTGCCGCTCGCCTGGAGCCGGCGTCTCTGCCCTTCACCGTCGAGGCGGTGGCATACCAGCTCAGCGCGGGCGCCGGCTGCTCGACCGGCATCGGGCACCGGGTAATCGCGTTCGTCGGCGACAGCAACCGCCCTGCCGCGGAGCCGAGCCGCCTGGCCACGTGGGCGATCCCCTCCGACCAGGCGGTGGCGGGGCCGCGCACGCGCCGTCTCGTGCTCGACGAGCCCCGCGTGCTCGAAGACGGTGAGCAGCTCTACGTGGCCGTGGAGATGCCCATCGTGGATGGGCAGTCGCTGTGCCTGTCCGTCTGCCCCGAGAATGACCGCTCCGACACGGCATGGTGGTCCAACGCCGCCGCGGCGCCCTACGGCTGGGTGGAGCTTGAGAGCTTCGGGCTGAAGGGCGAGATCAGGATCAGCGCGCTGGGCCACGCGGGCGAGTAGACGCTCCTACCGCCCGAGTAGCCTTCCTCTGCGCCTCTGCGGCTCTGCGCGAGAATCTCCTCTCGGCGCCCCTCAGCTGCGAGGTTGATGCACAGAGCCTAGCGCCCGCAGGTCGCCGGGCCCGCGAAGTCGTAGAAGAGCTTGCGGTGGCCGTTGGCGAGGGCCTCGAGGGCGCTCTGCTTGCCCCAGCCGCGGCAGAGCCAGCCGTCGAGGAAGTCGGTCAGGTCGACGCCCGGGAAGCCGCGGTCGGTGTAGTGCTCGGAGCCGAGGTAGTTGAAGACCACGTCGTAGATGGCGTGGGCCATGTCGTCGATCTGGTCGTGGCCCTCGTCCGTGCGGGCGTCGGCAAGGTCCCAGAGCAGGGCCGACACGAGCATGGGCGAGAGGGGGCCGTCGAGGGCCGAGCCTTTGGTGCCGTAGGAGAAGGGGTTGTTCATGCCCTCGACGTCGTCGACGAGGTAGACCCCCTGCGGCCGGCTGTTGACGAAGTGGCGGGTGCGGGCGGCGTCGCACGCGAAGAAGGTGGTGACGCCCTCGGTCCAGGCCCGCGTCGGGTCGTCGCGGGTGCCGTCGAAGGCGCCGCCGGGGTTGTCGTCGCGGGCGACGGTCTCGAGCACGAACTTGAAGAACTCCTTGCCGATGACCATGTCGTCGTACTCGTCACGGTCGGTGTCCTTGCCCTGCACGGAGAGGGCGCGGCGGACGCTGCAGGTGCCCTGGTCGTAGAAGAAGCTCGAGCAGTAGAGGGTGTCGGTCGTGTCGGCGCCGGTGGCCCAGAAGACCACGAGGGGCTCGAGGTCGCGGCCGGTCATGCGGCGCACGCGGTCGTGGGAGTTGATGACCACGTCGAAGATGTTGAAGGCCCCCGAGCTCAGCGTCTCGGTGATGTCGAGGTCGATCTCGACGAACTCGTCGTCGTGCTCGTTCTCGAACACGGGCGGCGAGGAGGCCTCGTAGATCTCCTGGAACTTCGGGTGGTTTCGAACCTCGATGCGGCGGCTGCCCTCCTCGAGGTTGGCCGTGCTCTTCACCACGAGGTAGACGCCGGGCGGCCCGTCGTTGGCGAACTGGACCTGGTAGCGGCCGTCGCGACCCGTGCGGGAGCTCCCGAGCACCTCGTCGTCGCTGAGGCGGCGGAGCTCGACGGTGGCGTAGCGCACGGGCTTCCACCCGCGCGCGGCGAAGCCCCAGCGGTCGAAGGCGCGGTCCTCGTAGCGGACGCGCCCGCGCGCGACGTTCTGGCAGCGGGTGATGTCGAAGCGGCCCACCTCGATGCCCGAGCCGGCGCCGCCCTGGTCGTCGGTGTCGGGCGGGAGGAAGCCCTCCACCACCTCGGCCTCACCGCAGTAGTTCATGGTGACCACGTAGTTGGCGCCGGTGGAGTTGCAGTCCTTGTAGAAGTCGACGCGGACGATGTACTCGCCCTTGGGCGCGTTCCCTCGGGACCAGAAGACGTTCTCGTTGTTGATGTGGTCGAGGTTGCAGCCGGGGTTGGAGTCGAGGTCGAGCTCGCCGCCGGACTCGCAGGTCTTGTGGGCGAAGTACATCTCGCAGTTGTAGGGGTCGATGACGTGCAGGTCGACGTCGGTCTCGGTGTCCCAGGAGATGCTGACCTGGACGTCGCCCGAGCCGACGGGCTGCACCTTCATCGTGTGCGTCACGTAGGGCGAGACCGCGCCGCGGTGGTCACGCAGGGCCACCTGGAGCCTCACCTCCTTGGGCATGATCTCGCTCTCCTTGTAGGTGCGCATGAGCATGAGCAGCTCCTCGAGGCCGGAGCTGCCGTGGACCGGGACGTTGCAGAAACCGGAGTGCTGGGCGACGCCGATGACGACGCCGACCACGTCGTCGGGGAAGCTCAGGTGCGAGAAGTCCACGCTCACCTCGGCCGAGCCGCCCGTGATGATGACCTTGCTGCCGTCGAGCACGGGCGTGCCCTGGGTCCAGCGGCCGTCGGGCACCGGCAGGGCTTCGGGGACGAAGATGCAGTGCGGCAGCTCGAGGGGCATGGCCGGGAGGTTCATGAGCAGCACGCTGGTCTGCGTGTTCACGATGGTGTGGCTGCCGAAGCGGGCCGTGATGGGCACCCTGTAGACGCCGTCTGCGCGGGTGTTGTCCTTGCTGATGGTGTAGGCGATGACGTGCTTGAGGGCGCTCAGGGCGTAGCTGCGCTCGGTGCCCGGCTGGTAGCCCGAGTCGAGGGCCGAGAAGTCGGCCGAGAGCTCCGCGCCGCCGTGGTTCAGCGTGACGACGAGGGTGATGACCTCACCGCTGGCGTAGCCGTCGCGGTCCATGTCGACCTCGACGAGGCGGTACTCGGGGTTGACGACGTTGCGCGCGATGGTGGCCTCGGCGCGCTCACCTTCGGCCTCGGCGACGGCCTTGATCGTGAGATCACCGTCGGGGTAGAGCCTCGTGTCGAGCACGAGGTGGGTGGGGATCTTCGTGTCCTTGAGGATCGACACGCCGCCCGCGAAGACCTCGAGGTTGTCGAGCTTCTTCTCGTTGACGGGCGGGAGCGGCACCACGTCGAGCTCGATGCTCCCCGTGAAAGGCGCCTCCGCGGGCGGTCCGAGGATGGCGATGCCGAAAGAGGCGGCGGGCGTTGTCGACGAGCCGCCGTTGTCCGTCACCGTTTCGCCGCCGCTGTCGGTCTGTGTCGCAACGTCGGTGTCGCTGCCGCCGGGCGTGCCGGAGGTCTTCGACGAGTCCCCGGAAGAGCATGCAAAAAGGAGCAGGGCTGCGCAGAGCGAGACGGCGCGTTTCATCGGCGAGTTCCCCATGCAGAAGCTGTCCCCCGCTTGTTTCGGGAGGGCGCGGGATTGTAGGGGTCGAGGCGTGCGCGTCAAGCCCAATTTTGCCATCGGCGCGTGGTGCTGCACCTCGGCGCCGTGATCCGCTAAGCTCTGTAGCTCATGTCGACCGAATGAAGGTGCTTCGATGTTCTGGAGCCGAGAGCGGGGGAGTCGTGGAGCGCTCGTCGCAGCTCTCCTGCTGCTCCTCCCCACCTGCGCGGGCGGCGGCGGGGGTGGGGTGGTGGTCGCCCCGGGCACCGGGGGAGGAGACGCCGCGCTCGATACTCGCAACGGCGACGTCGGGACCGGGCGGCCGGAGAACGACCCCGGCTCAGACGGCGGCACCGGAGAGCCGGCGGACGGCGACCGCGGTGGCGTGGATTCGGGGTGGGTCGAGCCCGCGGTCTACGACGACCCCTACTACTGCCGACCCTGTCTCGCGGACGAGGACTGCAACCCCAGCACCGAGGAAGGGGCCGCCGGCAGGTGTTACGGCCCGGTCGAAGGGGCCGAGGCCTTCTGCGGTCCGGCGTGCGACCGCGACACGGACTGCCCGGAGGACGCTATCTGCGTCGGCCGCGGCGCCGCCGGCACCGAGCTGGGGGTGTGCCGACCGGTCGGGGAGCCCTGCGGCTGCACTCAGGAGAGCATCGACGCCGGGGCCAGCACCGGCTGCATCTCAGAGAACGAGCACGGGCGGTGCGCAGGCCTCGTGCGCTGCTCAGAGCAGGGCCTGAGCGGCTGCGACGCGCGCGTGCCGGCCCCCGAGGTGTGCAACGCCGAAGACGACGACTGTGACGGGGAGAGCGACGAGGGCTTCGCGCTCGGCGAGCCTTGCGACGGTGGAGACTCAGACCTCTGCGCGAACGGTGTCACGGTCTGCGCGGAGGACGGCGCCGGCGTGGTCTGCGCCCCCGAAGACCCCTCCGGCCTCGTGGAGACCTGCAACGGCGAAGACGACGACTGCGACGGGGAGACCGACGAGGGCTTCTCCCTCGGGGAAGCCTGCGACGGGCCCGATTCGGACCTCTGCGCCCTCGGCACCTGGACCTGCGCTGGTGACGGCGAGGCCGAGTGCGTCAACGAGACCGAGAGCGATCGCTTCGAGACCTGCAACGGCATAGACGACGACTGCGACACCAGGAGAGACGAGGTCTTCGGGGTGGGCTATGCCTGCGACGGGCCCGACTCGGACCTCTGCGCCCACGGGGTCTTCGAGTGCGGCCCCGACGGGCTGAGCGCCAGCTGTGGGGTGGAGACGCAGACAGACCTCGTGGAGACGTGCAACGGCGAAGACGACGACTGCGACGGGGAGACCGACGAGGGCTTCTTGGACTTCGACAAGGACGGGGCGGCCGACTGTGTGGACGACGACGACGACGACGACGGGGTGCTCGACGAGAACGACTGCGAGCCTCGAGACGCGGGCGTCGCGCCGGGGCTTCCGGAGCGCTGCAACAGCATCGACGAGAACTGCGACACCGTTGTCGACGAGGGCTTCGACCTCGGTGAGCCCTGTGACGGAGACGACGAGGACCTCTGCGAGAACGGAGTAGTCGTCTGCGCGAGAAGCGGCAAGGGCGCGATCTGCGGACCGGAGGATCCCGAGGGCATCTCGGAGCTCTGCAACGGCGAAGACGACGACTGCGACGGGGAGGTCGACGAGGGCTTCCACGTGGGCGAGCCCTGCGACGGGCCCGACGACGATCTCTGCGCCCACGGGGTGCTCGAGTGCCGGGACGACGGCACGGCGCGCTGCAGCGACGAGACGAAGAGCGACATCAAAGAGAGCTGCAACGCCATAGACGACGACTGCGACGGCGAGACCGACGAGGGCTTCCCCGTCGGCGAGCCTTGTGATGGCCCGGACGCCGACGAGTGCGCGAACGGCGCCTTCGTCTGTACCGCTGACGGCAGGGGCGTGGCGTGTCCGTTCGAGAGCCCGGCCGATCTCCATGAGGTCTGCAACGGCGAAGACGACGACTGCGACGGGCAGACCGACGAGGGCTTCCCGGGCCTGGGCGAGCCCTGCGACGGTCCTGACCCGGACAGCTGCGAGAACGGCCTGACGGTGTGCACGGCAGACGGCGCGGGCGTGGACTGCAGCGGTGACTTCAAGGACGACGTGGAGGTCTGCAACGGGCTCGACGACGACTGCGACGGGCAGGTGGACGAGGGCTTCATCGACCTCGGCCGGCCCTGCGACGGCCCCGACTCGGACGGGTGCGAGAACGGCACCTGGACCTGCGACAGGGAGAGCGAGGGCCTCGTGTGCGAGAACGAGGATCCCGAGGGCGTGCCGGAGCTCTGCAACCTCAAAGACGACGACTGCGACGGCTACACCGACGAGGACTTCGACGGTCTCGGCTTTCCATGCGACGGCGACGACCCCGACCTGTGCGAGAACGGCCTGGCCATCTGCACGGTCGACGGGACCGCCCTGGAGTGCGTGTCAGACGAGGCTTCGCCCGAGCTCTGCAACGGCAAGGACGATGACTGCGACGACCTCGTCGACGAGGACTTCCTGGAGCTCGGCCAGGCGTGTGACGGTCCGGATGAGGACGAGTGCGTGCACGGGACCTGGGTCTGCTCGCAGACCGGGCTGATGATCTGCGAGGAGACGGGCAACGTGCTCCGTGAGCTCTGCAACGGTGAGGACGACGACTGCGACGGGCGCACCGACGAGGGCTTTGCCGTCGGCTACCCCTGCGACGGCGACGACGCCGACGAGTGCGAGCTGGGCACCTGGGCCTGCGGCGAGGACCAGGTCTCGGCGGTCTGTGTCGGCGACGAGGGCGGGGGCGGCGCGGAGGTCTGCAACGACTTCGACGACGACTGCGACGGGGACACCGACGAGGGCTTCGTGGAGGACCCCTCCCACGGCGCGGACCTGCCCGACGAGTGGTCCGGTCAGGGCATCGTGCTCGGCGAGTTCTACGGAGAGGACACGACACCGGATCTGGTCGCGTCGGGCACGGTCGAGGGGAGCCTGGTCCCGAGCCACGACACCGACTGGTTCCGCTTGAAGGCGGTGGAGACCAGCAGCGCCGTGCTCTCCTGCAACCCCTTGCAGGGCGTCCCCGACGATCCGCTTCGATCGCGCCTGCGCGCCAGCGGCGGCAGCCCGGAGCACCCCGTGCGCTTCTGCGTCTGCTGGTCTGCCGGGAGCACCCTCTGCGACAAGACAGATCGTGTCTGCCAGACCTCCACCGGCTCGACCGTCACCTTCGCGCCGCTCATGGAGACCGTCTGCCCGATCATCCCGCTCACGCCCAAGGACGTGGGCTTCGTAGACGTCGAGGTCGTGCACCCGGAGAACGTGCAGGCGGTCGGGGCCTGCGAGGAGTGGAGTGTCGAGTGGGAGCTTTGGGACTGAGGCCGGAGCTCAGCGGGCCCTGAAGCTCGACAGCACCTCGTCGATCATGCCTCGAGGACCCTGGCGGAGCAGGGAGGCGATCAGGAGGAGGCCGAGAGCGCCGAGGCACAGGATCTGGAGGACCGAGTGCTCGTGCTCGCCCGCCTGTCCGACGGCGGCGCCGGTCTCGAGCCCCTCTAGCGTGAAGTTGGCCAGCCACCCGATGGACACCGCGGCTGCCGTGACGGTGGCGGCGAAGACCACCGCGGCGGAGCGGCCGTGGAGGCGGGCCAGCACGCCGAAGGTGGTCAGGTTCGTGGCAGGGCCGGTCAGGAGGAAGGCGAGGGCGGCGCCGGGCGAGAGCCCCTCGTAGAGGAGGACGGCCACGAAGGGGGTTGCTCCGCTCGCGCAGACGTAGAGCGGCGCGCCGGCCAGGGCCGCGAGGGGGACGTCCAGGAATCCCGGCAGGGCAGCGAGGTCGCGGCCGTCGAGCAGGGGCTCTACGAAGGCGGCGGCGGTCAGGCCGACGAGGATCCAGGGCAGGGTCGAGTCCACCACCTCCCCGAGGCCGAACTTGAGGCCCGAGGCGACGCGCTCGCGCAAGGGCAGGGCGATCTGCTCGGGTGTGTCCGTCTGCGGCGAGGCGGCGGCGTTCGCCTTGAAGAAGGCCCCCGCCACGAGGGCCACGATGATCGCGACGGCGGCGGCGGCTCCGACGCGCCAGAGCGTCATGGTCGGTCCGAGCAGCGGAAGGGAGAGGAGCACGGCGTCGAGGCCGAGCTCGGGTGTGGCGATGAGGAAGGCCACACCCGCGGGCACGGGGGCGCCCGCGCGCATCAGGGACTCGTAGAAGGGCACGACGCCGCAGCTGCAGATCGGCAGGGGAAGCCCGAACGCCATGCCGCGCGTCGCGCGGGCGAAGGAGCCGCCGCGGGAGAGCCAGCCGACGGACGCCGGGGAGAGGAAGGCGCGGAGGAGGCCTGCGCCGACGTAGGCGATCAGCAGCGCCGGCGCGCTCTCCAGGGCGAGCTCCCGGAAGGTGTGCATGGCGCCGCCGGCGGCATCGTGGGCGTGCGAGTCCGCTCCGAGGGTGAGCCAGAGGGTGGCCACGCCGGCGACGGCGCCGAGCGCCGAGGCCTGCGGAGCCCGCGCCGAGCTCTCCGCTTCCTCCGCCTCCTCTGCGCAGCCGTCCCCACACGAGGACGCGCATGCCGAGGCCGAGGCCGGCGGTGCCACCTCGTGGATCACCACGTGCAGCAAGGCGCCGGCGACGAAGGCCATGAGGTAGGACACCCCCTCCTGGGCGACCGCCGTGCTCAGGGGCTGCCCGACCGCGAAGCCGGCCACCGTGGCCGCTCCGATGAAGGCCAGCGAGGCCGTGGCGACCCGCGGCCCGCCGTGGGGAGCGAAGACCCACCACAGGAGCAGCCCCACGGGCAGGCGGTGGAAGATGACGCCGAGGGCGAGCTGGTGGCCGACCTTCTCCGCGTGGAGCTCGTGGGCGCTGACCGCGAGGGCGACCCCGTCGAAGGCGGCGTGCACGCCTAGCCCGAGCACGGCGAGCACGACCACTCCTACGTGCCACTGGGCGCCCCGGCGCTCGAAGAGCCGGTCGCTGAGGTTCGGGAGGGCCACCCCCAGCAGCGCGAGCAGCCCCGCGAGCAGCCCGCCGTGGCCGATGGCTTCGGGCAGGATGTGCAAGAAGACCAGCCCACCTACGGTGACCACCACGAAGCCGTCGAGGGCCTGCCTCAGCCGGCGCCCACGCTCGGCAGCGAGAGCCAGAGCCGGTCCGACGCCGAGGGCGACGAGGCTTAGGACGAGCATGGTCATGGGGGAGAAGGGGCCTCGGAGAAGGGGGCGATACCTATGGCAGGGCGGTGCGCGATGCAAACCCAGAGCGGGGCAGGCGTTTCGCAGGCAAAACGCTACCGCGTCACGAAACGGTTGTGGGCCGCGAGGCGTTGATTTGACGGGCCCTTCGCTCTCCTGCTCGGTCCTTACCCCAACAGAATAAGACGCGGGAAGGGGCAATTCGGGGTGGAGTTGGGGAAAAAGAGAGTATTGGCGCGACCCATGCTGTTGTGGTAAGGATGGTGTCAGCATGAATAAGTCCTAACCACAACATCGCGTTGCCATGCCTCGCCTTCGTTCCCCGAATCGACTGCTGGACCTGTTCGCGGAGAGGACGATCGTGGACCTCTTCGGCATCCGAGAAGCGCTCGGCGGCGTGACGCCCATGACCGCGTACCGTCATCTCAGGCAGGTGCACTACCGGTGCAGCTACAACCACAATGGGCGCTTCTACTGCCTGCACGTTCCATCGCGCTATGACCGTCTTGGCTTGTGGAGCCATGAGGGCGTTCACTTCTCTGTGGACGGCAGCCTGAAGAGCACCGTGCGGCGATTGGTGCAGGAGTCGGAGGCCGGCGCCACACACAGGGAGTTGGCCGACTGGCTCAAGGTACGTGTGCACAACACGTTGCTGACCCTGGTCCGCGCAGGTGACATCGACCGCGAGCGAGTGGAGGCTCTGTTCGTCTACCTGCACGCCGAGAAGTCCATTCGCGAGCAGCAGCTCTTGCAGCGTCGTGAGTGGGTGGCTGGCGGTCGTCCGGGCACCGTTGGCGATGGTGACGTGCTGGTGAGCGACGCCGTCGTCATCCAGGTGCTGCTGACGCTCATCCACCATCCAGGTTCTCAACCGGCCGACGTGGTCCGGAGGCTGCGCGGGCACGTCCCTCCAATACCCGGCGAACAGGTGCGTGCGGTGTTCACCCGATACGGACTTTTGGAAAAAGGGGGGCCCTCGAAGCACTGAAGTGGCTGCATGTGCATGCCGAACGCGCCGGCTGGTCGCCCGATCAGTTGGCGCGGGCGGTGGGCAGCCGAAGCGACAGCTTGCCTCGGATCGGCTTTGTGGCGGAGGCGGAAAGATGTCCATCGTGCGATGGGGACGTGGACATCCTCAAGAGCCGCACTCGGCTCGTGTTCAGCTTCGAGCAGGGGGCCTTCGAGGCCAAGGAGGTGCTGAAGAAGTGCAAGGCCGAAGCGGCCTGTCCCACCATCGGGTCGGAGGCACTTCGTCGCCTGGTGCCTCCACGACAGCGCTACGCCTACGATCTCATCGTGCGCGTCGGTCTCCAGCGATATCTGGGTGCTCGCCAACGCGACGAGATTCGAGCCGACTTGCGCGAGAAGCCAGGCATCAGGCTGTCGGCCGGCACGGTCTCGAACCTCTGCGACCGCTTCCTGCTGGAGCTCGAGCGCCTGCACCTACACCGAGCGCCGGCACTGCGAGAAGCCATGGAGGGCGGCTACCCGATGCACCTGGACGCCACCTGCGAGGGCGGGCGCGGCGGGTTGTTCGTCGTCATGGACGGTTGGCGCGGATGGGTGCTTGGGGCAACGCGCATTCCGGGCGAGCGCGAAGAGGACCTGCGGCCACTCGTCGACAAGACCGCCGCCCTGTTCGGCGATCCGCTGGCAACCGTGCGCGACCTCGGAGACGGTGTCGAGGCTGCCGTCAGAGCGCTGCGCGAGCGTGGTGTCCCCGACCTGGCCTGCCACTATCACTTCCTGAAGAACGTCGGCGCCAAGCTCCTCAACGGCGCTTACAGCGGCCTGCGCCACGCCCTCGACCAAACGCACGTGCGCGGCGATCTTCGTGCGCTGCTTCGCGAGCTGCGGCGCTACTGTCAGAGCAACGGCTACCAGGGACGCCTTGGCGTCGGAGACGTACGCGAGGAGCTTGCGGCGCTGGTGCTGTGGCTGCTGGAGGGAGAGGGGCGTAAGGATCAGGTGTTCCCTTTCAGCTTGCCCCACGTCGATCTGGTGCACCGCATCGAACAGCTCGTTGGACTTGCCCGCCAATGGGTGCCTGCTCCGCACTCGGAGCCTGAGCGTCGGGCCCTTCAGAAGTTGCGGGAGCTCCCGCGGCGAGTGCACAAACGAGCTGGTATCAACGAAACGCTCCGCCGGCTCGACGAAGGCTGGCAAGCCTTCTGCGAGCTCCGCGACGTGCTGCGACTCTCCGATGCCGAGCTTCCCCGCGCCGACCTCCGGTACCGCCAGCAGCATCTGCCCCAGCTCGAGCTTCTCCGCCTCAAAGAGATCGAGCGGGACCTCCTACGCTACAAGCAGGAGCTCGAGCAGCAGGCAGGCAACGGTAGCAAGCAGTCCCCCAGCGCCGTGATCCTGTCCTACCTCCGGACCTACGGCGGGCACCTCTTCGGTCATCCGGCGCGGCGCGACGATGGCGGCACAGTCCTCGCCGTGGTGCCACGCACCAACAATCCGGTGGAGCACCTGTTCGGACACGACAAGCAGAAGCTGCGCCGGAGGCTCGGCCGGGCGCATCTCGCTCGGGATCTCCAGCAACAGCCTGCCCAGGCTGCCCTGGCCGCCAATCTGACTCGTCCCGACTACGTCCGTGTCTTGTGCGGCTCGCTCGACAACCTCGCCTCCGCTTTCGCCTCCCTCGACGGCATGGACGTCGAGGGCACCACCCCCCTGCACCGGGACCATCGAGACCACAAGCTGCATCGATGCATACGCCAGCTTGTAGGGCCCGGTGGCACGCGGAGAGCCGACTGGGGCGAAGGTGAAGAGCGTGAGCCTCCGTTACAGACCGGCAAGGAGTCGGCGTCCTCCATCGTCGACATCGACGGGCTCACCGAAGAGCAGCTGCGAGCCCGATGCGCAGGCATCTTCGTTTCCGTGTCCCCTCCACGCTCACCGGAGCGACGCGCGTCCAACCCACGACCCAAACGCCAGCGAAAGCCCAAGCCGGCCCACCACATCCATCCGCTGGGCGAACTGGCGAAGCAGATCTTCGATGAGCTCGCACTCGCCGAGTACGCCCCTTCAACTTGCAGGCTCTGCGTCACTTGCGCACAGCTCCTCGCCGACCACCACGGACGCTCACCAGCGGAGATGGGCGGAACGGAGGTAGTCGAGTACCTGCGCCATCTCGCCGAACAGACGGGCCTTCAACTCGCCACGTGGCGCTCCTATCGCTACGCCCTCCGCATAGTCTACGCCGTCGCGCTTCACCGCCCCCAGGAGGTCGAGCAAATCCCTACCCATCCCGACCGGCTGCCTCCGTTGCTCAACGCTCAGCCGAAGGCAGCCTGAGCTTCCGTTGCCGTGCAGCACCTCCACGGGCGCCGCCGCCGGTCCAACCGTTTCGTGACGCGGTAGGCAAAACGCCTCTACGCGGGGCGTTTCGCAGGCGAAGCGCTTGGACTGCACCGAATCTGCACACTTTCACCTCAGCAGCCGCACGCTCGCGTCGATTCCGTTGCACACCGACACGGCAGACTGGGGCTGAACTCACCACGGAGATGCCCCATGCGTCCGTACCTTCGCCTCTTCGCCATCGCCTGCGTCCTCGTGATCGCGTCCATCGCGTGGGCCGTCTTCGGCGGCGTCATGACCGCGCGCACGCACGGCCAGACCTACCAGCCCGGCAACCGCGTAGCCGATCTCTGGGGCCCGGCCCACGACCAATTCGCTCCCCCGCTGAGCTTCCATTGGAGCACCGAGGAGGAGGGCGTCAAGGAGGTGCGGGAGGACGATCGGGTGCGCAAGATCCGAGAGCGCAAGACGGTGCGCCACAGCAAAGAGCTGGCCCTCGCCAGCACCGAAGTAGAGGTGGACCTGAGCCTCGACGAGAGGCGCAAGGGCCTCATCTGGTACCCGCTCTACGACGTCGCCTTCGAGGGGCGCTGGAGCTACCGCCACGACGAGCCCCGCGCGGGCACCCTGGTGCTGAGCTTCAGCTTCCCTGACACACACAGCATCTACGACGGATTCCGCTTCGTGGTCGATGGGGCGGACCTCGCCCACACCTTCAAGCCCCAGGACGGCAAGGTCTCCCACACGATGGCGGTCGCGCCCGGCCAGGAGGTCGACCTGCGCGTCGGCTACGAGAGCCGGGGCATGACGCATTGGGCCTACCGCCCTTCGGCCGGCGGCAGCGTGGCCAACCTCAAAGACTTCAGCCTCCGCATGCGCACCGACTTCTCGAAGATTGACTTCCCGGCCTACACCCTCTCCCCGTCGGACAAGGAGGCGACCTCCGGGGGCTGGCTCCTCGACTGGCGCTTCGAGCAGGTCGTGACCGGCCACGGCGTCGGCATGATCATGCCCGAGCGCATCCAGCCCGGCGAGCTGGCGGCGGCCCTGAGCTTCTCGGCTCCCATCTCGCTGCTCTTCTTCTTCGTCGTCGTCTTCGTGCTCGCCACCCTCCGCGGCATCGACGTGCACCCTCTCAACTACCTGCTCATCGCGGCGGCCTTCTTCTCCTTCCACCTGCTCTTCGGGTACGTGGTTGACCACGTCGACGTCGTCTCGGCCTTCGCGCTGTGCAGCGCGGTCAGCATGCTCCTCGTCACCACCTATCTGCGCCTCGTGGTCTCCTCGCGCTTTGCCTTCGTCGAGGCCGCCCTCGCGCAGCTCGTCTACCTCATCGGCTTCTCGCTGGCCCACTTCTTCGAGGGCTTCACGGGCCTCACCGTCACCGTGCTCTCCATCCTCACCCTCTTCCTGGTGATGCAGCTCACCGGCCGCGTCCGCTGGTCCGAGGCGCTGCGTCCCGCGCGGTCGTCGCAGGCGCTGATGGAAGAGGCAGCCTCCTCCTCGCCGTGACGGGCCCTGGGCTGGTAGCCTCGGAGCCGAGATGAGCAACGCGCAGCAGAGCACCTCGGGGACCGTGCTGGTGGTCGACGACGACCCGCACATTCGCGACGTGCTCCGCTTCGCCCTCGAGAAGGCCGGCTTCGCGGTCACAGAGGCGGCCGACGGGGCCGAGGCCCTCGAGCGCTTCGAGCACGACAGCCCGGACGCCCTCGTGCTCGACGTGCTCATGCCCGGCCCCGACGGCATCGAGGTCTGCCGCAGGCTGCGCGCCGGCTCGAACGTGCCCATCGTCTTCCTCTCCTCGCGCGACGACGAGGTCGACCGCATCGTCGGCCTCGAGCTCGGCGGCGACGACTACGTGACCAAGCCCTTCAGCCCCCGCGAGCTCGTCGCGAGGGTGCGGGCGGTGCTGCGCCGCGCCGCCGCGGTCCGGGTGGGGCAGGGCGCCACCGCCGCGGAGCCTCAGCGAGTGTTACGTCACGGTCGCCTCGTCCTCGACACCGACCGCCACGAGGTGCGCTGGCACGGCCGCCTCGTGGAGCTGACCGCCACCGAGCACGGGCTGCTGCGCGCCCTGATGGGCTTCCCCGGCAAGGTCTACACGCGCGACGAGCTCATCGACGCGGTCTGGGGCGCCGGCTACGCGGTCTCCTACCGAACGGTGGACAGCCACCTCCGGCACGTGCGCCAGAAGATCAAAGACGCGGGAGGCGAAGCCCTCGAGACGGTCCACGGCGTGGGCTACAAGCTCGGACCGTGCCGCTGAGCCGCCGCCCACCGCGCCTCCGCACGGTCCTGCTGGCCGTCAACGTGGTCATCTTGCTGCTCCCACTTGGCGGCATCGCGGTCTGGCGCCTCTACGAGACCCACCTGCTCCGCCACACCGAGGCGGAGCTCATCGCCCAGGGCGCCATGGTGGAGGCTCTCTACCGGGGCGAGATCCTGCGCGCCTTGAAGCCGGCCGGGGCCGGCGCGGTCGAGCGCTACGGGCACCCCGCCGAGCCCCGCTTCCTCCCGCCGCCTGCGGACGAGTGGAGCATCCAGCCGGTGCTCCCGAAGCTCGACGCTTCGGTCGACCCGGTGCTGGCGGGCGATCCTGTCCCGGTCCCCGTCGAGCGCGCACCGGATCCCGTGGCCGCGCGTGCGGGTCGTGCGCTCGAGCCCGTCCTGCGGCGAGCGAAGCGGATCACCCTGAGCGCGATCCGCGTGGTCGACCCGGCCGGCATCATCGTCGCTACCACCCGGGGCCCTTCAGGGCTCGCCGTAGCCCACCACGAGGAGGTGCGGCGCGCCCTGCGCGGTGAGACCGTGAGCCTGCTGCGCAGGCGCTACACCAACAAGGCGCGCCCCCCGTTGGGCTCGTGGAGCCGCGGCACCCTCGTGCGCGTCTTCGTCGCGATGCCGGTGCTCGCGGGCGACCGCGTGCTCGGCGCGGTCGTGCTCTCGCGGACGCCCATGGACCTGGTCAAGGCCCTCTACCTCAACCGCCGGGCCCTCGTCCCGGCCGCCATCGCGCTGGCGGCGGCGCTGGCCCTGGTCACCATCTTGACCGCGTTCACCCTCGGCGGCCCGCTCAAGCGCCTGATGCGCCGCGCCGAGCTCGTGGCGGAGGGAGACACCGGCGCCGCGGGGAGCGCGCCCCTCGCCCACCCCGGCGTGGACGAGATCGCGCGCCTCGACCGCGCCCTGGTCCGCATGGCCGAGACCTTGAACGAGCGCGCCGCCTACATCGAGAGCTTCGCGCGGGCGGCCTCCCACGAGCTCAAGACGCCGCTCGCCGCGATCCGCGGAGCCGTGGAGCTGCTCATCGAGCACGGAGACGAGATGAGCGCCGAGGAGCGAACGCGCTTCTACTCGAACATCGAAGCGGACGTGAGGCGCAGCGACCGCCTCGTCGGCCGCTTGCTGGAGCTGGCGAGGGCCGACGTGCACGGGGCCGCGTCGGCGCCGACGACGCTCGGCCCTCTCCTCGAGTCCGTGGCGGCGACAGCCCGAGAGCGGGGCCTCGAGGTCGGGGTGGACCTGGCGAAGGGCCTGCGGCCGGTACGCGTGGACGCGAGCGCCCTCGAGACCGTGCTGCAGACCCTGCTCGAGAATGCGCGCCAGCACGGCGGACCCGATGCGCGCGTCGAGCTTCGAGCGCAGGCGGGCGACCTCGACGGCGCGCCGGCGGTCGAGCTCGTCGTCGCGGACGACGGGCCCGGCATTCACTCCAAGGACGCGGCGCGAGTCTTCGACCCCTTCTTCACGACGGCCCGCGCAGCCGGCGGCACGGGCATGGGCCTCCCCATAGCCCGCTCGCTGCTCGCTGCCTGTGGCGGGAGGATCAGCCTCCTGGAGGAGTCGCCGGAGGGAGCGAGCTTCCGGGTGCTCCTGCCTGCGAATGGGGGAGCCGGGGCCGGGTGAGATCCTCGAAGGCGACCGTGAGGGTCACCATGGCGAAGGGCCCGGTGAGGAGGCAGCCGACCACGATCACACCGCCTACTGCGTTGATGATGGCCACTATTATGAAGAGCACGAGGGTCGTCGCCGCGTGCTCCCTGATCACGTTGTAGCTTCCGTTGAGGGCGCCGCCGATGCCGTCGTCGCGGTAGGCGATGCAGTGGAAGGCGAACATGGTCACCCAGGCGACGGCCAGCCCCGGGATGATCAGGAAGAACGTGCCGATGGCCACGCCGATGGCGATGATCAACAACGTGAAGAGGGCCCCGAAGAAGGAGGAGAAGCCGGAGAACACGTCCCCGGGAGAGGCCTCTTCGCCGCTCAGCCTCTTCTTCACGACGTTGATGAACCCGACCATCAGGGGACCGGAGAGGATCCCGAAGGTAATCGTGCTGAGCACAGCCAGGATCACGAAGGCGAGGATGTACAGGACCGCGTCCTGGATGAAGGTCTGCCAGCCCTTCGCGAAGATGTCCTTCAAGAAGGTCTCGGGGCCGCCAAGATCGCTCATGTTTCCCCCTTCGGATGATCCGGCCTTCCTTCAGCCGATGCCTAGTCGATAGCGCGACCGTGGCCCCCGGGCAAGCTCAGCGCCGCGCCTTCTTCCGCGGGAAGGGCGGCTCCGCCTCCTTGTGCTTCCACGTGACGTCGTAGCGCCCCTTCCGGCCGTTGAGCTTGAGGGTGTACGCGGGCTTGTCGCGCAGCATCACCTTGATGTCCGTCCCGTAGGGCGGCAGCTCGTAGCTCATGTCCTCCCTCACGCCGATCCTGGTGCGCCAGGGGAAGCGCGGCCAGACGCGGTCGGTGTGGTCGCTCAGCGCGGTCTTCTCGACGACGAAGAAGTAGATCCCGCGAACGCACTCGCCGCCACAGCATGACCCGGCCGTCGACATGGCGATCATCAGCCGCGGCTCCCGAAAGACGCGGAGCTGCACCCTTCCTACCGCACAGCCGCGATCGCCGAGGTGCATGTCGATGAAGTCCTTCGAGACCGTCAGGATCTTCGCGCCGCCGAGCTTGGGCACCTCCCACCACCGGAAGCTCGGCCCGAGCGCGTAGAGCCACTCCCGCGCGGTCGTCGGAGAGAGCTCGCCGGCCATGGGGACGCTGAGGTTGAGCCTCACCGCCGGCCGCGCGACGTCACCGAGCAGGTCGGGCTCGGGGTCGGCGAGGGCGCTGCTGGAGAGACAGACCAGGAAGGCCAGGAGCCACGGGGTAGACGGTTTCATGGGGGGAGAGTAGTGCAACTCGGTGCGGAAGTCAGGGGTGAAGACACGGCTGACGGGTGTGCCCCCGGTCGCCTTCGACACCTCAGGAAGATCGTGCCAGGATGCAGCCGGTGGTGAGCTGCGGCGTCGCAGGCGCGTCGCGCGGGGCCCGAACTCAGCTACGCGAGGGATTGAGCGTGCCCGAGTCCTTCGAAGTATCGGCAATCGACCTGGTCGTCCTCGTCGTCTGGATTATCGCGACGCGTGGCCTCGCGCTCTGGTTGGTGCGCGGGAAGAGCGAAGACACCGACGGTTTCTTCCTTGGCGGACGCAACTTCATCTGGCCGCTGATCGGCTTCTCCCTGTTCGCCACCAACATGTCGGGCGCGTCCTTCGTCGGCATGGCCGGCGCGGGCTATGGCAACGGGATCTCGGTGTACAGCTACGAGTGGATGGCGGCGGTCATCCTCGTGGTCTTCGTGATCTTCCTGCTGCCCTTCTATTTGAAGTCGGGCGTGTTCACCATGCCCGAGTTCTTGGAGCGCCGCTTCGACCGCCGGTCGCGCTACGCCTTCGCGGGCCTGCTGGTCTTTCTCAGCATATTCCTCGACTGCGCGGGGGCGCTCTACGCGGGTGGGCTGGTCGTGCAGACGGTCTGGCCCGCGGTCCCGCTCTGGGTCGGCGTGCTCGTCCTGGCGTTGCTGGCGGGCGTGCTGTCCATCACCGGCGGGCTCGGCGCGGTGGTGATCAGCGACACCATCCAGGGCACCATGCTGATCATCGGCGGCATCATCGTGTTCATCGCCGCCATCCTGGCCGTCCCCTCCTGGGAGGCCGTGGAGGCGGTCGCTCCCGCCGGCGCGCTGAGCATCGTCCAACCCTTGGACGACCCCTTCCTGCCCTGGCCCGGCCTCTTCGGGGTGCTGATCATCGGCATGTACTTCTGGTCGACCAACCAGCTCATCGTGCAGCGAGCGCTCGGCGCGAAGACCCTCGATCACGGCCGCTGGGGAGCGCTCTTCGCGGGCCTGCTCAAGCTGCCGCCGCTCTTCATCATGGTGCTCCCCGGTGTGCTGGCCATCCAGCTCTACCCCAACCTCAAGACCCCCGATCTCGCGTTCCCGACGCTGGTCTTCGACCTGCTGCCCATCGGCCTGCGCGGCGTCATCCTGGCCGCCCTCGTCGCCGCCATCACCTCTACCGTCGACTCAATCCTGAACTCGGCGTCGACCCTGGTGACCATGGACTTCGTGCGACCGATGCGCCCGAAGACCACGGACAAGCAGCTGGTCATGATCGGGCGCGCCGTCACGGCGGTGGTGATGTGCGTCGGCATCGCGTGGGCACCCCAGATCGTGCGCTTCCCCTCGCTGTGGACCTACTTCCAGTCGATCCTGGCCTACGCCGTGCCCCCCGTCGTCTCGATCTTCCTGCTGGGGATCCTGTGGCGCCGCTCGACCCCCGCCGCGGCCTTCTGGACCTTTGTCATTGGGCTTGGCGTCGGGCTGGTGGGTTTCGTCCTCATAGAGATCCAGGGCCTGCTCGACCTTCACTTCCTCTACGCGGCCTGCGCCCTGTTCGGCCTCGGCATCGTGATGATGGTGGTCATCAGCCTGATGACCGCGTCCAAGGAGGGTGAGGACGTCGACAACCTGGTCTGGCGCGTGCAGCTGTGGCGCGACGAGACCCGGGAGCTCGCGGGCAAGCCGGTGTGGCAGAACTACCGCTACCAGTCGGTCGGGCTGCTCGCCATCACCGCCGCGATCGTCGTCTGGTGGTGGTAGCCCGGATGATTGACGACCGGCACGACTGCCTGAGGTCATAGATGCTCAAGAGGATAGCGACCGGGGTGGTGCTGGCGCCTCTCGTCATCGCCGCCGCGTGGTGGGGGCCGGCGTGGATAGTGCACGTCATCTTGGGGGTGGTCGCCTTCGGGGGGCTCTGCGAGGTCGCGCGCCTCGCGCCCGAAGGAGCCGGCTCTCGAAAGGACGACGCCCTCACGGTCGCGGTCGGCATCGCCGCCTTCGTCGCCTGGGTCGTGCTCTACAACCACGCCTTCGAGGTGGCCCTCGCGGCCCTCCTGGTGCTGGCGGTCGCGCGCACCCTCTCGAGCCAGGACCACGGCCCGGCCGTGCGCAGGGTCGCGTGGGACGCGCTGTCGCTGCTCTACGTCCCGGGCCTGCTCGCGACCGCGAGCGCGGTGGTCGGCAGCTCGCCGCCGGAGGCAAAGGAGCGGGCGATCTTCTTGCTCTTCCTGGCCGTGGTCTGGCTCGGCGACACCGGCGCCTACTTCTTGGGCAAGGCTCTCGGTCGCCACAAGCTCGCCCCGCGCCTGAGCCCGAAGAAGACGGTGGAGGGCGCCGTCGGCGGCATCCTCGGCAGCATCGCCGGCGCGTGGATCATCGAGCTGCTCTTCGACGCGCCGGGCAGCGCCCTGATGTTGACCCTGTTCGCGGCGGCGGGAGGCGCCGTCGAGCAGATCGGCGACCTGTTCCAGTCCCGCATCAAGAGGGCGGCGGGGGTCAAGGACTCGGGCAACATCTTCCCCGGCCACGGCGGAGTGCTCGACCGCATCGACGGCATCCTCTTCGCCGCGCCGCTCTTCTGGCTCTACTGGCAGATGCTCTGAGACCCGCGCCAGGGCTGGGCTTTCGGCCAGCTTGGCCCCTCGCGCGTTGCTGGGGTACGATGGGGCATCAAGGGCTCACACGAGGCGTGCAAGCGATGGCCGACGAAGCGTTGACCCTCCTCATCGCAGACGACGAGGTGGACATCCACCGGATCATCCAGGCGTCCCTAGAGGGGCGCGACTACCGCATCCTCGACGCCTACGACGGGGACGAGGCCTTGGAGAAGGCCATCGTCGAGAAGCCCGACCTGGTCGTGCTCGACGTCATGATGCCCGGCCTGAACGGCTGGGAGCTCGCGCGCTACTTCCGCTCGAAGCCGGAGTTCAAGCGGATGGGGATCCTGATCCTCACGGGCATCGGCGAGACCCTGAACGAGCTGACCTCGCCGCTCTACGGAGCGGACGCCTACCTCGACAAGCCCTTCGAGATCGACGCCCTCCTCGACTCGGTGGACGAGGTCATCGCCGCGGTGAAGAAGCGCGACGAGGAGGGGGTGTCCGTCGAAGACGAGCCGGAGTAGGTTCGCTGGCCAGCACCCTGACCTTCGGATAAGGTCCGTCGCCCTTCGGCACCCGCGGTCGGCGCAAAGCGAGGCTGGCGCGGTACCGACCGATTCACCTAGCTGAGCATCGCGCCGCCTTGGGACTCCGAAAGCGTACTCTCATCCGCCGGTTGCTGCGTGCGTGGGTCCTCCTCGGCCTCGTCGCGGCCGCGCCGGTGCGGGCGGAGGCCCAGGAGCCGGCCGCCGCGGCTCCCGAGCGCGCCGAGCCGGAGCCAGCCGCAGGGGAGCCTGCCGCTGAGCCGGCACCCGCGCCCGCGCCCGGGGGCTCGCCGCCGGCCGTCGTGAGCGAGGTGCGCATCCACATCCTCCCGGAGGACGGGCACCGCACCCAGCCGGCCACCGTTCGCTCGCGGCTCCAGGTCGAGGCCGGCAACAGGCTCGACCGCAACCGCATCAGCGACGACATCCGCCGCATCTACAAGATGGGCTTCTTCGACGACATCCAGGTCGGGATCATCGAGGGGAGCGACGGCGTCGTGCTGACCTACCACGTCCTCGAGCGGCCGGTGGTCGGTGCGATGCGCTTCGACGGGGTCGACGAGGAGGACTCGGACGTCAAGAGGGTCATCCGCCGGGCGCGCGGGCGGGTCGACCGCTTCTACGACCCCGACCTCATCAAGCAGGTGGCCCAGGACCTGCGCACCCACTTCGAGAG
>CAZQPP010000031.1:0-10633 GCA_964594295.1 uncultured Myxococcales bacterium
GTTGTCTTCCGTTTCGGGTTGGGCGTCGTTGTCGTCTTCCGGGTCGCAGGCGTTGGCCTGGCCGTCGTCGTCGTGGTCGAGCTGGTCGGCGTTGAAGCTCGTCCGGCAGTTGTCGTCGCAGTTGGGTATCTCGGTCCCGCGGCAGGGGCGGTCGTCTACGGCCCCCGAGCCGTCGCCGTCGTCGAGCACCCCGTCGTTGTCGTCGTCGTCGTCGCAGGCGTCGCCGGTCTCGTCGCCGTCCGAGTCCCTCTGCTTGGGGTCGGCGTTCAGGGGGCAGTCGTCGAGCAGGTCGCTCCAGCCGTCGCCGTCGTCGTCGTCGTCGCAGGCGTCGCCCAGCCCGTCGCCGTCCGTGTCTACCTGGTCGCCGTTGGCGCGGGTGCGGCAGTTGTCGTCGCACCCCACGGTCTGACCGGCGCTGCAGCCCGAGTCCCCGGGCTGGCCGGAGCCGTCGCCGTCGTCGAGCACCCCGTCGTTGTCGTCGTCCTCGTCGCAGGCGTCTCCCTCGTCGTCGGTGTCGGTGTTGGTCTGGAGGGTGTTGCGGTGGTTGGGGCAGTTGTCGACGAGGTTGCCGACGCCGTCACCGTCGAGGTCCGGGTCGCAGGCGTCGCCCTGGCCGTCTCCGTCGGCGTCCTCCTGCCCCCGGTTGGCGGCGCGCGGGCAGTTGTCGTCGTCGTCGAGGCGCCCGTCGCCGTCGTCGTCCACGTCGATGCAGTCCGCGACCTTGTCCTCGTCGATGTCGGAGAAGCCGTCGTCGACGGTCCCGTCGTCGCACTCCTCGGTGGCCCCGGGGTGGATGGCCTTGTCCCTCGGAGCGCAGTCCTGCTCGTTCAGGTGCTCGTCGCCGTCGATGTCGGGATCGCAGCTGTCCCCCAACGCGTCCTCGTCCTGGTTCGCCTGGTCCGGGTTGAAGACGTCGATGCAGTTGTCCTTGTCGTTGGCGACCTCGTCGCCGTCGCGGTCCGGGTCGCAGCAGTCCGCGAGCTTGTCGCCGTCGCTGTCGATGAAGTCCTCGTCGGTGCGGTCGTCGCAGTCGTTGTCGATGCAGTCGCACTCCTCGGGCTCCGGCAGGGGCCCTACGCAGTCGACCTTGCCGTCGGTGCAGGCGGTCTTCCCCGGGCACTTGCCGTGCTCGTTCTCGTTCTCGCAGTCGGTCACGGCGACGTGCTCGTCCACCCTGCCGTCGCAGTCGTTGTCCTCACCGTCGCAGGCCTCTGCCGCAGGCACCCGCGCCGAGCAGGGGGCTAGCCCGGCCGCCGTGCAGCTGCGAGTGCCCTCGCAGCGGCCGTGCTCGTTCTCGCGGAAGCAGTCGGTCACGCTCCCCGCGGTCACAGCGCCCGGAGGGCACGGGCACTCACCGTCGACGGGCACGCACTGCTCCTGCTCCGCGCCTGAGCGCAGGCGTATGAGCTCGCACGCGAAGCCGGGCGGGCACTTCGCCTTGTCTTCGCCGCACTCTCCCCCACAGAAGCCCCCTTCTTCGCCGAAGTCTACGCAGAAGGCGCCGGTGTCGCCCGAGGCCTTGCAGTCCGCGTCGGAGTTGCAGGGGAAGCAGAGCAGCTGGTGCGCCTGGGCGCAGATCCACGCCTCGTCGGGCCCGCCGGCGGTGTAGTGCACGCACTCGAAGCCGGGGGCCCGGCAGTCCTCCCAGCAGAGCACGGTGCAGCGCAGCATGTCGGTCATCTGGATGCAGAACCCCGACCTGCACTCCATCGGCTGCTCGCAGGGGCAGCGGAAGCCACCCGGGCAGTCCACGACGAGACCGCCGTCACCCTCTACCGCGTCACTGTCCGTGGCTGTGTCCGTGTCGCCGTTCGTCTCGGCGGGCGTGTCGGTGCCCGGCCCTTTCCCGGTGTCGAGGACGTCTCTCCCGTCGGGTCCGTTGCCCTTGTCGCTGAGGCCGGGCCCCGTGTCTTTGCCCTGCGAGAAGCCGGGGTCCGTAGCTTTCGACGGGCCCTCGCTGCCGACCTGCTCGGTGCAGGCCGCGAGCAGCAGCGCCGCCGCCACCACGGACCACGCGCGCCGCCCGCGTGAAGTTCGCTTTCCCATTGAGTCACCGGACATATGCATCAACTGAGCTTAGCAGGATGCGCCGTGCTTCTCGACCGCGCCCGAGAAGCCGGTCGGGCGAATTCGTGATCACCTGACTCTAAAGTCCCCTGCCGTTGGTCCGATGTTCATTCTCGACCCCAGGACCGCTAAAGCGGGACCATGGGGGTAGGTAGGAAGAAGAATGGGGGGCCCCCCGAAAGGTCGGGCCCCCCGTCCTCTTTTTGCCCGTGCCCTTGCCCGTGCCCTTGCCCGTGCCCTCGGATGGCCCTAGCGGCCCCAGGTGGGAGTGCTGTAGTCCCCCGGCGCCGAGAAGACCGGGTACTGCCAGCGGCCGTCCTCGGCTGCCACGAAGAGCTGGGTCTTCCGGTTGCGGGTGGTCACGAAGACGATGTAGCGGCCGTCGGGGGAGAAGCTCGGGTCCTTGTTGGAACCCTGGAGCTGCGTGATCCTCTGCATGTTGCCCGCGAGGTCGGTCACGAAGAGGTCGTTGACGAACATGTCCATGCCCGAGAAGGTGATCAGGCCCTTCGGGCCGAATTCCGGGGAGGTGTTGTACTCGCCGGCCATGCTGACCCGGCGCTTGTCCGAGCCGTCTTTTCGCATGGCGTAGATCTGCGGCCGACCCGTCCGGTTGCTCACGTAGGCGATCCAGACGCCGCTCCTCGACCAGCGCGGCTGGACCTCGTCCTCCTCGGAGTCGGTGAGGTTCTGGAGGGGGCGGCCCTTGGAGTCGTAGAGCCAGATGTCGCTCTGCCCGTCGCCGCGGTCGACCGAGACGACGAGGTGCTTGCCGTTGGGGGACATGCGGCCGCTGCGGTAGTGGTACTCGTCCTCGGTCAGGAGTCGGTCGCCGAGGTAGAGGTCGGGCTTGCCGCCGCGGAAGGAGGTGTAGAGGAGCTTGCCGCCCTTCGCGAAGGAGGGGAAGAGGTTGATGGCGCCGTCGCCTATGGCCACCGAGGGGCGGGGATCGCCGAAGCGAATGCGCATGATCTTCTTGGTGCCGCTCTCCTTGCGCACGAAGACGATGGGCGTGCCCAGGACGCCGTCCCTGCCGGAGATCGCCTTGAGCATGGCGTTGACGTGGTCGTGCACGGAGAGGATGGCGTCCCTCGAGGCCGCCTTTCGTTTGCGCACCTTGATGGAGATGGGCTTGCGGTCGACCACGTCGTAGAGCTGCAGGCTGACCTTGGGGGCGCGTTTCCCGGGCTTGATCACGCCGGTGGCAAGGAAGCGCGCTCCCACGTTGAACCAGTCGGGGAAGGGGATGGCGCTCCCCGGCTCGACCGCCTTGGCGATGTACGACTCCGGGTCGACGACCCTGAAGATGCCGGTCAGCAGGAGGTCGTTGCGCAGGACCGAGGTCAGGAGCTTGCAGCTCTTCTCCTCCACGCCGGGGCAGAGCAGCATCGGCACGGCGACGGGCTCGAGCTCCTTGGCGCTCGGGCCCACGACCACGCTGATCGCGTCGTCGGGCGCTGTGGTGGAGGCTGGTCCTTTGGCGCTGCCCTGTGCGTGTGCCTGCTGCGCTGTCCTGGGGAGGAGCAAGAGGAGCAAGCAGGCAATGATGCACGAAGGCTTCACCGCGCCACCCCTCCGCCGCTGCTGCTGCAGCCTTCGGATACGCCCAGCTCGCAGGCCCGAGCGAAGGACACGGCGGCCTCGTCGTGCTCGCTCGCCGCTTTCTGGCAGATGCCGAGGGCCATGTGGGCCTCGCCGTCGTTGGGGTCGAGCCCGACCGCGCGCTCCAAGACCTCGCGGGCCGGCGCGCACCTGCGCATGCGCACAAGCAGGCGCCCGAGCAGGCTCGCGTAGAGCGGCTGAGAGGCGTCGAGCTCGTAGGCCTCCTGCAGGAGCTTCACGCCGCGCTCGAGCTCCTCGGCCTCCACGAAGGCCATGCCCAGGTGGAAGCTCAGGTCCGCGCGCTCAGGCGCGGTCTCGTGTGCCTCGGTGAGCCACGCGAGGGCGGCCTCGGTGTCCTGGCTGAAGAGCGCGGCTAGCCCGGCGTCGCGGAGGTCGTCGGGGGCCGGCGGGGTCTCCCGCGCGGCCATCAGGCGCAGGCGCCGCTCGAGGTGTGGCCGCGCGGCCTTGGCGTCCCCCTGGCGGTAGAGGAGCATCACGCCGAGGTTCTCCAGGGCCACCAGGTCGTCGGGGTTCGCCGCGAGGGCGGCCTCGAAGGACTCGCGCGCGCCTTTCTCGTCTCCGGCCGCGAGCAGGGCGAGGGCCAGGTTGTTGTGGGCGGGGCCGTGGCCGGGCTCGAGCTTCACCGCCTGCTCGAGGAGGCCGCGTGCGTCGCCGTGGCGGCCCTGGCGGTGGCGGAGCAGGCCCAGGCTGCTCAGCACACCGGCGTCCCTGGGCGCGAGCTGCTGCGCGCGGACCAAGGCCTCCTCAGCGCACTCGAGCTCGCCGGCGCGGTAGCAGGCTGCGCCGAGACCGTGCCAGGAGCGGGCCTGCTTCGGGTGCGCGGCTGTCTGCTCGCGGTAGTGCTCGATGGCGTCTTCGAGGCGGTCCTGCGCCAGGAGGCGCTCGCCCTCGGTGGGCGCCTCGACCTTCGCCTGCTGCTGCTCGTCGGGCCGCGCGGGTGCGGCGCCGCAAGCTGAGAGGGAGAGGAACACAGAGGCACAGAGGTACAGAGGCGCGGAGAGGAAGAAGAACGCAGAGGAGCGGAGGCGCAGAGGCGCAGAGAGGGAGAAGAGAGGCGGTCGCGTTGCGCTCCGTTGAGCCTGTGTGCCTGCGGGCCTCACGTCCCGTCTCCCTCCGGGCAGGGGACCGTCAACGGCACGGCGCTCCCCGGTGACGGCCAGGCGTCGTCCTCGCAGTCGCCGTCGGTGTCGATCCGGTTCTCCCGCGAGTCGCCGTAGCACTTCTCGATGCGCTCCGACTCCCAAGTGACCGAGCCGCAGCCTCCTCTGGAGCGGCGGCGCTGGTTGGCCTTGTCCTTGTTGCGTGCCTCGTCGCCGAAGATGTCGTGGCGGACCACGAGGTGGTCTCCTTCGAGGCCGTCTCTCTCCAGGTCGACCACCTCGAGCAGGCGCGAGTTGCCGGGCCACTCCTCGCTCCCGGTCCAGTTGGTGCCGGCGAAGCCCCAGGTGTACTTGTAGCCGAGGCGCAAGCCGGCTCCGTCGGGGTCGGCCGGGTCGAATGGGATGTAGGGGAGGTCCACGGTCACGGTGTAGGTGCCGTCGCCGGCCGCGCCGTCGCCGTGGGTGCCGTCGTCGAACATCTCGACCTTGTTCGGCACCCAGTTCCCGAGGGCCGCGTTCACCTCATCGACCTGCGCCTCGGTCAAGCAGCCCGGCTGCGCCACGGCGGTCTCGCAGCGCGCGGTGTCCTTGTGGACGCCGCCGGTGATGAACATGGTCTTGCCCTCTGCGTCCACCGCGATCCGGAAGGGATCGACGACGTCGCAGTTGCCGTCGTGGAGCCCTTCGCCCATCTCCACCTGGAAGACCACGCGGATGCGGTCGGGGGGGTAGCAGCCCAGGAGGTTGAGGGGCGCCGCCAGATCGAGGAGGGCCGTGACCAGGGCGGCGCCGCTCGCGTCGGGGTTAGCGTCGCCGTCGATGTCGGTCGGGACCTCGCTCAGGTAATCAGTGGAGACCAGCTCCGCGAGGCTCTTCGCGCCCGGGTTGAAGGGGGCGGGGGCGTTCGCCGGCGCGACGTCGGCCGCGTTCTGGATCCTGATGACCATCATGCCGGCTTCGTGCCCCGTGCCGTCCGGGCCGATGGCGGCCGCGAGGGTGTCGAGGGCGCCCGCGTAGGCCGAGGGCTCCGCGGCAGCGAGGGTCAGGCCCTGGTCCTTCATCTTGGCGAAGAGAGCCAGCGCGGCGGTCGTGGCGCGCGCGTCCAGGGACACCAGCAGGGGGTGCTCGGCCGAGAGACGCACGATGAGCTCGGGGTCCGTGACGCGCTGCTGGGCCGGCACCCGGGGCACGACCCCGAGTCGCTGGGCCGGGCCGAGCCGCGCGTCGAGGAGCACTCCGCGGTACTCCGACAGGCCGGAGAACTCGACCGAGAAGGCGCCGTCAGCGGCGATGGAGGCGGCGTGGGTTTCGAGGGCTTCGCCCGAGCCGGACCACGGCAGCACGCGGCCGCTGGCCACCTGCCCCGCGTGGCCTTCGACCCGCACCGGAGCCGGGTCGGGTACCCTCGCGTGCTCTTCGTGCAGGGTGCCGGAGTAGATTGCGTCCTCGAGGCCGCAGGCGCCGAGGCCGGCTAGGACGAGGCATGTCAGGATGATGTTCGTCCTTCGAAGGGGGCTCACCACGCCACCTCCGCGGTTGCCTTGCTGCGCACGACGCCGAACTTCTGGTCCGGCTCACGCTCGCGGTCCTGGTTCTTCCCGACCACCTCGAGCACGTAGCCCATTCTGAAGCCGGCGTAGTCGTAGGTGGCCTTCACGAAGCCCTTGACCTTCTCGGTCAGGTCGTCTCCGTAGCCGAGCTCGAGGGTCCCCTTGCGCTTCTCCTCGTCCCAGCGGTCGGCCTGAGCGCCGAGGCCCACCCGCAGACCGTCCAGCGGTGGGTAGCTAAGCTCCGCCCGGGCTTGCAGGATGAGGCCCTTGTAGTCGTCCGCCTTGGTGGTCAGGGAGCGGAAGTCCTGGTCCAAGATGACCTTGGCCTTGGTGTCGAGGCGCAGGCCCCGGCCGACCGGGAAGGCTCCGCCTGCGCGGATGACGCCGATGTAGGTGCGCCGGTCCTTGTTCCTCGCGTAGACGCTGCGCGGGTCGCGGCCCCGGTCGAGCACGTTTGCGTAGTCGAAGAGGTCGATGTCGGTGTAGCCGTCGGTGTGCAGGAAGTCGGGGTAGAGGGTGTCGACGTCGCGCTCCTGGCCGTCGGTGTTGTACCGGATCATCGTGGCCTCGAGCTGCGTCCCCCAGTCGTCCGCCGAGTAGTCGAGGAGGACGGTACCACCGTGCCAGCCGATGATCGACTCGGCGAAGGACTCGTCGAAGTCTATGAACTCGTTGGCGAGGTTCAGGGTGGGGAGCTGGTCGCCGCCGAGCAGGCCGTCGGTGAGCAGGACGTCCGCCTCGCGGCGCGCCCCGAAGATGCTCGTCCAGTCTTCGCCGATGTTGAAGTACTCCGCCTTGAAGGAGAGGCCGATCTCGAAGGGGTCGTCGATCTCGACACGCACCCGCGCGGCGAGGTCGGTGGTGTCCCGGTAGACGATGGGGAAGACGCCGTCATTCAGGGCCACTCCGTTGCCGACGAGGGCGGGGTCGACGCGCTGCATGCTCAAGCCCCCGAGCACGTGCACGCGGCCGAGCCCGTCGAGGAGCTCGTAGCCGGCCTCGGCGGTGGTCACCAGGTTCGAGTAGCGGGTCAGCTGGTCGACGGCCCCGTCGAGCTCGCAGCCGGGCACCGGGTTCTCGAGGGCGTCTTTGCAGTCGGAGTAGAGCGCGCCTCTTGCGTCCGGGTCGGCGAGGTCGATCTCGGAGTCCCGGGTGAGCGTGGCGACCACGGCCAACTCGAGCTCGTCGGTCGGAGCGGAGTCCACCCGCACACCGTAGGCCCAGTCCCTCGAGATGAAGGGGTTGCGGATGGTCGGGTCTCCGACCCCCGTGCTCCACCAGGGGCCGACCCAGAGCTTGGGCAGCGCGATCACCCCGGCGTGGTAGCTCACGAGGTCGTCGCCGAAGCCGCCCTGCAAGAAGATGCCCTTGGCGTTGTCGCGGTCGATGTAGCGCACCTTGCCGATGGTCCAGGGGTTGAACATGCCCAGGTCGCTGGAGCCAACGCGCAAGACCTCGAGGAAGGAGGTCTGCGGCCTCACCTCCATCCAATAACCGCGGAGCTTGATGTACTCCGCGTGGTTCATGCCCAGAGACTCGCCGCTGGTGTTGTGGGCGCCGGGGCCGTAGCCCATGTCGCCGTTCTCCCACCAGTCCTGCCAGACGGCGCCGAAGCGGCTCTTCAGGCGCACCTTGGCGCTGACGAAGCGGCTCACCCGACCGAAGATGGTCAGCTCGAACTCGCTGCCGACCCCGTTGTCGCCCGAGATGTTGTCAGGCCAGAAGGGGTTGCCGTAGGTCAGGACGCCCTGGCTGTCGTTGTTGCGGTAGAGCCACTTCGTATAGATCTTGCCCGCGAGGTCGAAGTTGGCGATCGCCGCGGACGCGGCAGCCGGCCACAGGAGCACCGCGCCGAGCCAGAGAACCCAGATGAAACGGCGCCGCCGCGCCACCCTGGCGCTCATCAGCGCAGCCGAATCACGGGGACTGTGGCGAGCTTGCCGGGCTTGCCGGGCACTCCTTCGCAGGAGAAGCTGGAGAGAGCCTTGTACTGGGCGTCCTTCTCCGAGTCCTCTCCCTTCGCGGCCCCGGCCAGGATGTCGATGGCGTGGGGGTCGCAGTCGTAGTCGTTGCCGCCGCCGAAGCGGTGGGCGCCGCCGATCTCGTTGACCTTGCGGGTCAGGAGGTCGGTGGGGGCGGGGTAGCCTTCGTTGGACTGCATGACCGCCTGGACTCCCCAGCCCTTCTTCGGGGCGCCGCCGAGCTCCGAGAGCTTCACGACCGCCCGGATCTTCTTGCCGCGGGCCTTCACGGACTTCGGGATCACCACGTCCTTGCCCAGCTCCGAGGCCTTGCTCTGCACCTCGCTCTTCAGGCGGCCTCTGCCCTGGGGCGAGATCAGCACGACCTTGTCCCAGGCGTCGGCGGCGGCGAAGCTCAGGTTCAGCCCCGGCAGGCTCTTCAGGTGCCCGCTCCCCTCCTTCGCGTCGGTGTCGATGTAGACCTGCACGTACTGCAGCGAGAAGCCGTTGCCTCCCCAGTCCTTGCTGTTCCAGGGGTCTTCGATCTTGCGGGCGACCTTGGCCTCGAAGACGACATCGTCGCCCTTCACCTCGATCTTCAGACCGAGCAGGTCGAAGGAGCCGGTCTTGTAGACGGCGTCGGTCGGGTAGCTGTACTTCCCGGGCCCCTTGTCGTCTCCGCGCGGGTCTTTCAACTCCCACTCGGCCGCCGACCCTCGTAGCGGCACGAGCACGAAGAGCAGCGCGACTGGAAGCAGCGTTCGAGGGGTCATGGAGTCCTCCCGTGGCAAGCGGGCGCGCATCCTAGCAACACGCGCGAAAAGTGCCTACCAGCTCGCGCTGCAGCCTCCGGGCGGGTTGGAGACCGCGTGGGCTGCCTGGTGAAGCGTCACGTCGGCGGGGCCGTAGTCGGGGTAGCCGAGGGGGCCGTTGTCTCCGCCGCCCGTGCCGTCACAGTCCCTGGTCCGCGGCTTGGCGTCGCAGCAGTAGCCGCTCGAGACCACCTCTTCGCCGCACATGCACGTGCCCTTCAGGAGCACGCCCTCGGGGCAGTCGCGCTCGCCTATCTCGATGATGCGGGGGCCGGCGCGGTTGTTGGCCTCGTCGATCTCGTGGACGTCGTCGTAGACGTCGATGATGACCCAGGACAGGTGGATGCCGCCGGGAGGGTTCTTCCAGACGAAGCCGAGGTGGCGCTCGTCGCCGGCGCCCAGGGGCGGCACTGTGAGCACGCCGTCGGGCTCGTCCCCGTACTGCGGTGAGTCGTCCTCGTCGCGGTGCCGGAAGAGGCCGATGCTGAACTCGTCGGAGTCGAGCGTCCCGTTGTTCATGCAGTCGAGCTCGTAGACGACCCGCTCCTCCTCCTCGCCCTCCAGGCGCGCGATGAAACGCTCGAGGGTCAGGTCGACGCCGTCTACGACCTCCAAGACCTCCACCTCCAGAGGGCCCGAGACGTTGTTCGTCTCGTCCGACTCGTCCACCTCGTTGCCCAGATCGAGCAAGGCCCACGAGAGGTGTGTGCCGGCGGGTGGGAGGGGCCACTCGATCTCGTAGACCCCGGACTCGCCGGCGTCGAGCCCCTCTTCGTCGCGGTGGTAGGTGCCGGCGGGGAAGGGGTCGAGGTCGGGCGTGGGCTCCTCGTCGCTGTGGAAGGTGACGTCCATGTCGAAGGGGCCGGAGTGCTCGGTGCCCTGGTTCGTGACCTTCAGGTTGTAGAGCACGCGCATCATGCCCTCGACGCTGGCCTCGAAGCTCTCGACGAGGAGGTCGGCCCCACCCGTGATCGAGACCTCGACAGGCCCGATCTCGTTGTTCTCCTCGTCGGTCTCCGCGATCTCGTCTCGGGGGTCGAGGCGCGCCCAGACCTCGCGCGTGCCGGAGCTGAGCATCAGCTCCGCGGTGAGCGTGCGCTCGATGCCCGGCGGCAGGTTCGGAGCGGCGATCTCGGCCTCGGCGATCTCGTCCGGGCCGGGCTGACCGTCCCGGTCGAGGTAGACTGCCCAGATGAAGAGCCCGGAGTCGCCGGGGCCGTCGTTCGACACGCCGAGCTTCAGGGTGACCAGTCCGCCCTCGAAGGACTCGATGTCCAGGGTGCGGGCGTGGAGGTCCGGCTTGGGGATGTCCGGCTCCAGCACGGTGTAGGCGACGGGGCCGAAGAGGTTGTTCTCTTCGTCGCTCTCGTCGATGTCGTTGTAGGGGTCGAGCCTCACCCAGGCCTGGTGATCGCCTGCGGGCGGCGGCGTCGCCTCGATCCTCAAGACCGAGCTGGTCCCGGGCTGGATAGTCGGGATGGCGGCGAAGCTGTTGGGGTTGTCGTCGGCGCCGGGAGCCG
>CAZQPP010000031.1:10643-28969 GCA_964594295.1 uncultured Myxococcales bacterium
TCCCACGGTCGCAGGAACAGGTCGGACGGCGGTCCGGGAGCCGCCGCCAGCGAGAGGTAGAGATCCGCGTAGTAGCCGAACCTGTTTGCCATCTCACCGGCGTTCTTGACCATCACGTCGACCTTCAGGGGGTCGCCGGTGGTCACCTGCACCTCCTCTACGAGCAGGTCCGGCTTCTCGTCCGGGGGAGGATCGTCGGGCTCGACCATGTAGGTCACGGGCCCGATGAGGGCGAAGGGGAGATCGCTCTGGCCGGGGTCCGGGTCGAGGGGGTCGAGCACCATCATCCACGCCTGGTAGGTGCCAGGCGGCACGTTCTGGAAGTACAGGTCCTCGACGTGGGACTCCTCCGGGCCGAGGCCGTCGTTCAGCTCGATGACCGCGTCGGCGACGTCGGTCGACTTCGGCGTCCGGTCGAGATCGCGGAAGAAGCCGGCCATGAGCAGGTCGCTGGGCTGGTCGCCTTTGTTGGTGATGGTCAAGACGAAGTCGACCCTGCTCTTGTCGACGGTGACCTCGATGGAGCCGTCGAGCTCCACGTCGCCCAGAGCGGGCACGGCCCAGAAGATGCCGAGGAGCGCGGACGTGCACGCCGCCCAACGAGCCCCCCTGAGCGCCGGTGCCTTCATCAGTCGGCGTCCCCCGGGGTCGTCTTCTGGCCGCCCTCCATGGCCCGAGCGATGAGCGCTCTGGCCTCGGCGGCCTGGGTCTCGGGCACCACGATCCGTCCGTAGCCTCTCTGTGGCACGAACAGCGGCCCGTATGGGTCGTGTCGCGCTCCCTCGAGCCTGCAGCGGATCATCTCCTCTTCGAGCACGGCGAGCAGGAAGGGGGCCTCGAATGGGTTGCTGCAGACGTGCACTCGGACCTCGGCGGGGGGCGGACGCTCTTCCTCCGCGTCGCTCCGCTCGCGCTCTCGCAGACCAAGCCAGCGCGAGGCGGTGCCGGGGGCCAGCAGGCCCAGCCAGGCGCCGAGCGTCATGGACTGTGTCGCCATCGAGACTCCGGTTCTCATAAAACGCGTTTCGCAGGACGCGAAACGGCCTTCACATAGCGTTTCGGCTGCGAAACGCCCCGTGGCAGTGGCGTCTCGGCTGCGAAACGCCTGCCCCGCTGGTGAACCATGATAGCGTAATGTCCCGATCAGGTAGAACCAATCCCCCTTCAGAGCCTCTGATGAGCACGCCCCCCCTCGCAATGATCACCGGCTCTCTCCGCCGGGTGGGCCTAAGGGTCGCCGAGCACCTCGCGGCCGAAGGCTACGAGGTCGTGCTGCACGGGAACACGAGCGGCCCCGACGAGGAGGAGGCTGCGGTGGAGCGCGTGGTCGGGGCCGGCTCCCCGCGGGTCCTCGTCTTGCGCGGAGATCTCGCGCGTGCCGAGACCTGCGAGGAGCTCGCCCGAGAGATCCGCGAGCGCTGCCCCCGCCTCGACCTCCTCGTCCACAACGCGTCGAGCTTCGTCGCCACGCCGAGAGAGAGCCTCTCGGCCGAGCACGTCGAAGAGGCCCTCGCGATCCACACCCTCGCCCCATTCAGGCTGACCTGGGCCCTGCGGGAGCTCCTCGCGCGGTCGCGGGGATCGGTGATCAACCTGGTCGACGGGAGCGCGCTCGATCCCTGGCGCGACTACCTCGCCCACGGCCTGTCCAAGGCGGGCCTCCTCTACCTGACGCGCGCCCTCGCCGGCCTGCTCGCGCCGGAGGTCCGGGTCAACGCGATCCTACCGGGCCCCGTGCTTTTTCCCGAGAGCTACGATCAGGCCACCCGCGACAGGATCCTGAAGAAGACCCCGCTCGGCCAGGGCAGCCCCGAGGACGTGGCGCGGGCGGTGCTCTTCCTGGCCCGCGACGCGAGCTTCACGACCGGCACCTGCCTGCACGTGGACGGCGGACTGCACATGTGACAACTGCGGGTGTCGGACAACTCCGCGGAGCTTCACGATGGCCCGACACCCTCACCGCGCCGTGGTAGTCGGCGTCGCCGGACGCATGGGCCGGTGCATCACCGAGCTGGCGGCCGAGCGTGACGATCTGAGGGTAGTCGGAGGCGTGGAGAGGGAGGCCTCGGGCGCGGTCGGGGGCAGGCTCTCCGACTTGGGTCTGCCAGGCGACGGCCCGGTCGTGGGAGCCCTCGGAGAGGCCCCGGCCTGCGACGTGGTCATAGACTTCAGCCTCGCCGGCGCCGCCGCTGCCGTGGCCTCCGCCGCCGCCGCTCGCGGGGACGCCCTGGTCGTCGGGTCCACCGGCCTCGACGACGCCGCGATGGACGCCCTGCGCGAAGCCGCGCGCTCGGTGCCGGTGCTCTTCAGCCCGAACATGTCCATCGGGGTCAACCTGCTCTTCGACCTGGTGCGCTCGGCCGCGAAAGCCCTCGGTGCCGGCTGGGACGTCGAGGTGTTGGAGGCTCACCACCGGAACAAGGTCGACGCCCCGAGCGGCACCGCGTCCCGGCTCGTCGAGATCCTGCGCGAGGCCAGCTCGGTAGAGCGCGAGCAGGCCGTGCACGGGCGACAGGGTCGTACCGGCGTGCGCAGGGGCGACGAGATCGGGGTGCACGCCCTCCGGGGAGGGGACGTCGTCGGCGAGCACGTGGTCTCCTTCTTCGGGCCGGCAGAGCGCATCGAGCTCACCCACCGGGCCCACGACCGGGCGATCTTCGCGCGCGGCGCGCTGCACGCGGCGGCCTGGCTCGTTGGTCGGGCCCCGCGGCTCTACTCGATGGCGGACGTCCTGGGCTAGCGCTCCGTAGTAGCTTCTCAAGAACTCCGGGCACGGGGTGCCGCTCGTTGCGCGAATCAACGACACGAGAATCTCGCGCCAAGACGCAAAGGGCGCAAGAAGGAGAAGCTCTTTGTCTTTGCGCCTTTGCGGCTTTGCGCGAGCCAATCTCCGATTCTGCCCGGACTTATTGAGAAGTTACCGCTCCGTACGCCCAAGTGGTTGATCTCCTTGACACTCCGGCGCCGCGCCGACTAGCTTGACGCGATGTCACGGCACAGCAGCACCGGTGCTCTCGGGCGATGAGAGTCCTGCTCGTCAACCCCTCGGACACCATGACCGAGATCATGGGCGGCATGCGCGTCTTCGTGCACAAGACCGAGCCGCTCGGGTTGCTGTACATCGCCGCCGTGCTCGAGCGCGCCGGTCACGATGTCGCCGTCCTCGACGCGTGGGCGAGGGAGGTGGACCTCGAGCAGGTCAAGGCGGAGATCGCCACGGAGGAGTGGGATCTCGTCGGCGTCAACACCCTGACCTCCAGCGGCAAGTGGGTCTACGAGCTCGGCCGGCACCTCAAGGCCGTCCGTCCGGACACGCGAGTCGTCTTGGGGAACGTGCACGCCTCGGTCTACGCCTCCTTCTACCTCGAGCAGGGTTGCGCCGACGTAATCTGCCACGGGGAGTCGGAGCTCATCATGGAAGAGCTCTGCGCCGCGCTCGAGGCCGGCCGCGACCTGTCGGAGATCGGAGGCATCTCCTACCTCGACGACGGAGCCGTGAGGAGCACCGGGCCCGGGCTCGCTCCCGACGATCTCGACTCGTTGCCCCTGCCCGCCAGGCACCTCGTCGACATGGACCTCTACTCGGGTCGTGACTTCGTCACCGAGTCCGACGGCGGCAACTTCCGCGTGATGATCGCCTCGCGCGGCTGCCCCTACGCCTGCACCTTCTGTGCGATGAACGCGCACCGCAACCACCGGCTGCGGAGCCCCTCGGCGGTCGCCGACGAGCTCGAGCTCCTCGTCGAGCGTTACCGGGCCGCCTTCGTCGAGCTCTTGGACCCCCTCTTCACGGTGGACAGGCGGTGGGTCATCGCGGTCTGCAAGGAGATCGTCGACCGGGGCATCGAGGTCGAGTGGCTCTGCGAGGGGCACGTCAACACCGTCGACGACGAGATGCTCTCGTGGATGAAGCGGGCAGGGTGCCGAATCCTGGCCTTCGGCCTCGAGACCGCATCGGAGGAGACCCTCAAGCGCGTAGGCAAGGGGGCGTCGCTCCACGGAGCGCACGCGGCCGTCGAGGCGACGAGGCGGGCGGGCATCTCCCCTCACGGGCTCTTCGTGCTCGGCCTGCCCGGAGAGACGCAGGCGCAGGCGGAGGAGACCGTCCGGCTCTCCCTGTCTCTGCCGATAGACTTCGCCCAGTACGCGCTGCTCGTGCCCTACCCCGGCAGCGAGATCTACTACTCCCTCGTCGAGCAGGGGTTGCTCGACAGCGAGGCCGACCCCGAAGAGAAGATCGAGAGCTGGCAGCGCTACTCCGCCTACCTCTCTTTCACCGACCAGGCCCCGATCTACGTCGCCGACGGGTGGACGGCCGAGCAGCTGAAGGCGACCCAGCGCGCGGCGATCCGCCGCTTCTACCTGCGCCCGAGGCAGATCGCCAAGGAGATCCGGAAGTTCCGGCTCCGCAACTGGCGGCTCTACCTGCAGGGCGCCTCCACCGTGTTCTGGCCGTCGAGGCGTGCCGCGGCACAATCGCGCTAGGCCCGTGTTGTCGGCCGCGCTGTTCGTGACTCTGCTCGGTGCCTGCGTGCCCGTCGTGCTCGGCGGCACGCCCGAGGCGGCTCCGGCGGAGAGCGTCTGCGAGGAGGTGGTCACCGCAGAGATGGCGCAGGAGCTGTACGCGGCGCTGAAGGAGGGGGAATCGGGGGAGGGCTGCCGGCTCGACGGGCTGGCGGCGAAGCGCTCCTCCATGCGCCTGAAGTGGCAGGCCGGAGGCGGCGCGCGCATAGAGGTCGACATCGTTCCCGCCTCTTGTGCTCCTCCGGGCGCCAGAGTGCGAGGAGCCTTCGCGGTGCTGTCGCCGCACGAGCTCGACCGGCTCTGCGGGCCGTCGAGCGAGGCCCTCTCCTCCATGCTCTCGGCCCTGAGCGGCGTCAGCGGCGAGGAGGCTCCGCGGAAGCTCTGGGATCCGGAGATCTGGAGCCCGGAGGTCGCCTACCTGTGGCTCTTGCTCCCCCTCTTGTGGGTGCTCCTTCTCCTGGCCTCCGCAGCAGGGCTGTGGCAGCGACGCAGCGCCCTCCGCCCGGACAAGGCGCTCCTCGCCGTGACCGGCCTCGGCCTCGCGCTGCGTGTGATCCTGCCCCCCTTCGGGCCCGGAGACTTCTTCAACTCCCTCGCCGACGCCTACCGCGGCCTCGCGGGCGTGTTCGAGATGGGCCGCTACGGGCGCGCCCCCGACGTGCTCCTCGCGATGGTCTTCGGCGTCACCGGCCCGAGCGACGACGTGGTGATCGCGCTCAACCTCGCGGCAGGGACCGCCTCCATCCCCCTGCTGGCTTGCCTGGCGCGGCGCCTCGGGCATCCCCGCTGGGTCGCCCTGACCGCCGCGCTGCTGCTCGCCGTGGCGCCGCTCCACGTCCGCTTCTCGCCGACCTACAACCGCTACATCCTGCTGGTGGCGCTGATGCTGGCCGGGTGGACCCTGCTCCTGGCCTGGATCGAGGAGCGCCGGCCCGCCGACCTGTGCGCGGCGACCTGCGCGCTGGCGCTCGGCCCGCAGTGCCGCCCCGACGGCATGGTCCTGCCGGCCGTCACCGTCGCGCTGCTCGTGGCCTGCAGCGTTGGGGCGCGGCTCCGGAGATCTCGCGGCACCGGGCTCGCCGCGTGGGCGGCCGTGGGGCTTCACCTGCTTGTGCTGGTGCCGCCGGCGCTGGCCGTGGCGGCCCTCGTCGAGGGGCTCCCCCAGGTCCGCAACCCCGCGGCGCCGGCAGAGGCCTTGGCCAACCTCGCCGACGTCGTGAACCCCGAGCACAACGCCTTTTTGAGCGCCGCGGTCAGCCCGCGGGCGTGGATCGTGTTGCCCCTGCTCGGCCTGGCTGCTCCCCCCGGCCGGAGGATCTTGCTCCTGCTGTGGCTCGCCGCCGGAGCGGTCCTCGCCACGGCCGCGGTCACCGCCGCGGGCACCGCGAACGTGATCCTCAACGCGCGCTACCACCTCATGGCGCTCCCCTTCTACCTCCTCCTCTCGGCCGGCGGGGTGATGACCCTGTGGAAGCTGATCGCCCCTGTCGCGGCCAGGGTGAAGCTCCCGGTGAGCGCGACCAGGCCGGCCCTGGCCCTGATCGCCGCCGGGCTCGCGAGCCTCGTGCTCCCGGAGGTGACCCGGGACACCACCCTGAACGCGGAGTACCGCTTCTTGCGAGAGCACCTCGCCAAGCTCGAGGACGGCTGCGTCATCTTGAGCTTCGACCCGCAGAGCGCGGATCTGGGCTTTCGCCCGGACGAGACCCTCTCCATTAGCTCGGGCAGGGAGCACACCTGGGTCGCCTCTCCCCGCGAGCTCGATGCCGCGCGCGTGAGCGGCGCCGCCTACTACCATGCCGCGAGCTGCGGCACCCTCCCGCGAGTCGAGGCGCCGCTGGCCGAGCAAGAGGAGATCTGCGGCTACGGGCTGCGACATCGTGGCGAGGCCATCGCGACGGCCGACCTCCCGGTCCGCACGATCGTCGGCCTGCACTACCGCAGGGATCCCGTGAGCGTGGGCCTCTATCGCCTCAAGCCTTAGCCCCTGTGGTAGTCACAGTCCCAATGCGAATCCTCGTGATCGCTCTGGGCGCCCTGATCCTCGGCGCGGCGGCTGCGCCGACCCTCGCCGGCTATCTCGCCTCCACCGGCGAGCAGGGCTTCTGCGGGGTGCTTCAGAACCCCGTCGACGGCGACCTCTACCTCATGTGGATCCAGGAAGCGGCCCACACCGACGGCTTGCTCTTGCCCGTGCTCCACAACCCGGACTCCGAGGAGCCGTGCTTCTTCAACCTCTTGTGGGTGGGCCTCGGCAAGGTCGGCATGCTCACGGGCCTGTCTCCGCGTGTGCTCTACCACTGCGCCCACCTGCTTGGAGCGGCCGTCTTCCTCGTCTTGCTGTGGAGCTTCTGCCGCCGTGTCTTCCCGAACGAGAGGGACACCGCCCTGGTCGCCTGGCTCCTGGCGGGGGCGGGAGGAGGTCTGGGCTGGCTCGTGACGGCCGTGGAGGGGCAGCCTTACGCGTATCCCCACGGGCCGCCCGACGTCTGGGCGCCCGAGATGACGGTCTTCACCTCGCTCTCGGCTTTCCCCCACTTCGCCGTCTCCCTGGCTCTCTACGTGGGAGGGCTGCTGCTGGTGCTCGGGGCGGTCGAGACCGGCCGCAAGGGGCCAGCGTGGGCGGCTGCCGGCGTCCTCTGCGCCCTGGGCCTGGTGCACGTGTACGACATCGTGCCGGCGGGAGCGGCCCTCGCCTGCTGGCTGGCGCTCCTGCACCTCCGCGGAGGTCGCGACAGGTCCGGCGACGCCGCCCCGGTGCGCGAGCTCCTCTCTCCGCTCCTCCTGGGGCTGGTCGCTCCAGTCGCCTTCTTCGTCGTCTTGACTCGCCTCTACCCTGAGCTGGAGGCCTGGAACCGGCAGAACCTCATGCTCTCTCCGCCCCCCTGGGAGTACCTGCTCGCCCTCGGCATCCCGGGGCTCGTCGCCTGTGCCTTCACGGCGCTGGGCTTTCGGCGCTGGGCGCGCCACCGAGCGCTCAGCCTCTGCGCGATGTGGTTCGCGGTCACCTGGCCCCTGCTCTACACGTCACCCCTGGTCCCCTGGGAGCGCCGCTTCACCGAGGGCTGGTGGATCCCCACCGCAATCCTCGCGGCCGCCGGCACGAGCGCTGCCTTTGCCGGGCGCCCGCCCTTGCGCCGCGCGGCCCTCGCTCTGCTCCTGCTCGCAGCGCTGCCCGGGACAGTGATCCACGTCGTGTCCTGGACCGCGAGGGCCGCCGAGACTGCCCCGCCGGCGCACCGCAGCGCTGACTGGAGGGCGGGCTGCGAGGCCCTCGGCGCGGAGGCGGGCGTCCACGGCGGTCCCGCGCTCGCGACCGCCGACCACGGCCGCTTCCTGCCCACCTGCGCCCGCGTGCGCGTGTGGGTCGGCCACCCGCACATCAGCCCTGATCACTCGCGCCGGGCATGGGAAGCGGCAGCCTTCTTCGCCCCGGGGTGGGACATCGGGCAGAGGGCCGACTTCCTCCTTGGCACCGGTGCCACCCACGTCTTCGCCGGACCCCGCCAGCGCGGGCCGGCGCTCGACGAGCTGATCGAGCGCGGCGTCCTGCGCCTCCGGCAGGCGGCCGGCGACGTCGCGGTGTACGCAGTGGTGCCGCCCGAGGAGCGCCCGCGGCCCTGAGGGTGCATCCCGCGTCAGGCCGCCTGTATGCCCATCAGTGTGTCGGCCTCGTGGAGCAGCAGCGTGACGCGCACGTGGCCGGCCTCCCGGTCCTCGGCGATCTCCGGCTCGCTCCCGTTGTAGCCCTCCATCTCCGCGGCCATCACCGCGAAGCCGCGCCCGCGCCCCTCCGCGAGGCCCTTGGCGGCGAGGTAGTTCGCCGTCAGCTCGTTGCGCGCCCGGGAGTGGCCTCCGGCCCTCAGCGCCGCCGGGGTGATGGGCTCGGGCAGGGTGCCGGGGCTGGTCACAGCGACCCGGTCGTCGAAGAGCTCCAAGAGCACCTCGCGCTCGGTCAAGCCGTAGTCTCTGTGCGCGACGGCGTTGACGAGGGCTTCGCGCAGGGCGGCCTCCGGCACGGGCGGCAGCTCGACCGCTTCGAGCTCGCCGAGGGAGGTCTGGGGCTCGGGCGGGCAGACCCACGCGAGGGCGCGCCTGACCTGGTCGTCGAGCCTGCCGCGAGCCTTGCCCGAGCGCAGCACCCCGGCGACCCGGACGAGCCCCTTGTAGTGCACGCACCTGACGAAGAAGCTGCCCATTCCCTGGTGCTCCTGCGGAGAGCGGCCGAAGGCGAGCACACCGTAGAGGGTCGCGCGGAGCTCCCCGCCGGCGTCGACGAGGGCACCCCGGTGCAGGAGGCCCTCTTCGAGGCCCGCCTGCGGTCCGCCTTCGATCTCGAGGCCGAGGGAGCGGAGGTAGGCGAGGAACCTCATCGGATCGAGGTCCGCGAGGGCTGTGTCTTCCACGACGCGGTCCTCCTCGCGTGCCTCCTGGATCTGCTCGCGCAGCGCCGGTGTGGTCGGGCTCGCCGCGGGCGGTCGGGTCTCCCCGGCCGGAGCCGCCGGTGAGGGCGCCGCCCTCGGGAGGCGGCAGGCGAGGGGGATGTCTGTCCTCGGCAGGCCGTCGCCGACGCACAAGAGGGGCTGCCCGGCCACCCGAGCCGCGGCGTAGGCCATGCAGTCGCCGAGGCTCAGGTTGGCGGCGTGGCGCCCGCGCCCGTAGATGAGCCACGCCCCGGCGGCCGCGGAGTAGTGCGCGTCGCCGAAGGGGATCACCTCGACCTCGGCCTCGCTCAGGAAGCGGGCGAGCAGGCCCCTGGCGTCGGTCTCGAGGCGCGCGGAGAGCACCAGCGCGGTCTCTGCGAGCGTCGGCGCGCCTATCCCGACGGCGTCGGCGGCGACCAGCTTCTCGCGCAGCTTCTTGTGGCCGGGCTCCTTGAGCACCATCGCGACGATCGCGGAGGTGTCGAGGATCATGCTCCCTCCGGGCCGTAGCCCAGGATGCGGTCCTCCTCCTCCTCGGAGAGGGGCCACCTGGCGTCGAGATTCGGCACGATGGGCCAGACCTCGGTCTCGAAGAAGCGCTCGAGGCGCTCCGCCCGCGAGCTCTCGGTGACCCGCAAGCAGAGCCTGGCCTTGCGCTCCTCGAGGGCCCGCCTGACAGCCTGGGTCTTGGTCTCCCCGGTGAGCTCGGCCACCTCGTTCACGAGGCGCTCGACCTCCGGGTTCTTGATGTTGAGGGGCACGGGTTGATTAAGGGTGGAATTTTGCTGCCTGTCAACCTGTTTGTGGGGTCAGGTGTGCACAATTTACCCATATCGCCCCCGGGGGAATTGGGGAAATTTAACCCCAGGCACCCCGATCCCGCGCCGCGCCCCGATCCCGCGCCGCGCCGATCCTGACCCCGATCCCGCGGACGCCGAGGGCCGAGGGACGAGGGACGAGAGCGAGAGCGAGGAACAGCCGCCGAGCCGGCGCTGCGCGTGCCTCGGCGGGGTCAGCTTCGGAGCAGCAGCTTTGCGGCGGCCGCAACGGCGGCGGGGGTGATGCCGAAGTGCTCGAAGAGCTCCTTCGCGGGGGCCGAGGCGCCGAAGGTGGACATGCCGACGAAGGCCCCGTCGTCGCCGAGGTAGCGGCGCCAGCCGCCCTCCACTCCCGCCTCGACCGCGACGCGGGCGGTGCCGGGGCCGAGGACGGAGGCTCGATACGCTGCGTCCTGCCGCTCGAAGAGCTCGGAGCAGGGCATGGAGACCACCGCGGTCGGCACGCCTTCCGCCTCGAGCATGGCTCTGGCTTCGAGGGCCACGCCTGCCTCCGAGCCAGTGGCGATGAGGGTGACGCGTCGCTCGGCCGAGGCTTCCGCGAGCACGTAGCCGCCTCGTGCGCAGGGGTTCCCCTTGCGGGGCGCCTCGCAGACGGCCGGCACGGACTGGCGGGTCAGGGCGAGGACCGAGGGCCCCTCGTCGCCGGCGACGGCGAGCTCCCAGCACTCGGCGGTCTCTACGGAGTCGGCGGGGCGGAAGACCTTGAGTCCGGGCACTATCCGCAGGGAGGCGAGGGTCTCGATTGGCTGGTGGGTCGGGCCGTCCTCGCCGAGGCCGATGGAGTCGTGGGTGAAGACGTAGACCACCTTCAGCCCCATCATCGCGGCCATGCGGATGGAGGGGCGCAGGTAGTCCGCGAACACCAGGAATGTGCCGCCGAAGGGGATGACGCCCCCGTGCAGCGCCATGCCGTTCATCAGCGCGCCCATGGCGTGCTCGCGCACGCCGTAGTGGATGAAGCGCCCCTCGTAGCGGCCGGGGCCGACGGCGGGGTCGAGGTGCGCGGTCCTCGTCTTCACCGAGCCAGTCAGGTCGGCCGAGCCGCCGACCAGCTCCGGGATGGAGGCGGTGAGTGTCTCGAGCACCTTGCCCGAGGAGCGGCGCGTGGCCAGGGCGGCGGGAGCCTCGAGCAGCTCCGCCTTGAGCGCCTCGAGGTCGCCGCGCCACGCTTCGGGGAGCTCTCCCGACAGGGCGCGCTGCAGCGCTGCCCCGGTGCCGGGGTCGGCGGCGCCGAGGCGTGCCTCCCAGGCTTCGCGCTCGGCGCGGCCCCTCGTGCCGGCCGCGCGCCAGGTGGCGAGGACCTCGTCGGGCACGACGAAGGCGGGGTGCGGCCAGCCGAGCTTCTCCCTCGCGCCGGCGATCTCCTCTGCTCCGAGCGGGGACCCGTGGGTCTTCTCGGTACCCGCGAGGGTCGGGGCGCCGTAGCCGATGACGGTGCGGCAGGCCACCATGGCCGGCTTCTTGACGTCTCGGGCGGCCTCGAGGGCCGCGGCGACGGCGTCGGGATCGTGGCCGTCGACGGCGCGCACGTCCCAGCCCGCCGCCTCGAAGCGCGCGAGGTGGTCCTCGCTCGTGGCGAGGCTCGTCGGTCCGTCGATGCAGATGCGGTTGTCGTCGAAGATCAGGACGAGCTTCTCGAGGCCGAGGTGCCCGGCGAGCGTGACGGCCTCCTGGCCGACCCCTTCCATCAGGCAGCCGTCTCCGGCGAGGACCCAGGTCGTGTGGTCGACGAGGTCGTCGCCGAAGCGGGCGTTGAGCAAGCGCTCGGCGAGGGCCATGCCGACCGCGTTCCCGACCCCCTGGCCGAGGGGGCCCGTGGTGGTCTCCACCCCTGGCAGCTCGTGCTCCGGGTGCCCTGGTGTGGGCGAGCCGAGCTGCCGGAAGCGCTTGATGTCCTCGATGCTCACGCTCTCGTAGCCCGTCAGGTGGAGCAGGCCGTAGAGGAGCATCGAGCCGTGGCCCGCCGAGAGCACGAAGCGGTCCCTGTCCGGCCAGTCCGGCGCCTCGGAGTCGAAGCGCAAGAGCCTGGTGAACAGGACCGTGGCGACGTCCGCCATGCCCATCGGCAGCCCGGGGTGTCCGGAGTTGGCATTCTGGATGGCGTCGGCCGCGAGGAAGCGGAGCGCGTTGGCGAGGTCTTTGTGCGGAGCTTTCATGAGCGGATTCTTAGCTCGCGCAGGGCTCAGCGACAAGGCAGGAAAAGGGCTTCAGCGAGCGGCGTGGCAGCCGATAATGAAGGCGTCGGCTCCACCGCCGCCGCGCGAGCGGGTGCTAGTCTTGCGCGGCGCCAAACCTGCGACTACGCTTCCAACGTGCATTCCCTACCCCCCCAGAGGCGGCGCTGGAGGCGCTCGCTCTCGAAGCGGAGTAGCTCCGCCCGGCCGGGAGCTCGGTCATGAGCCCCCTGTCGACCTCAGGCCCGACGTCCACCGGGCGGCGCACGATACAGGTGATCTCGTCATTCGTGGGGCCGCGCTTCGCCCACGGCTACCGGCTGCTTCTGACCGTGGTCGCCCTGGCCTACCTGGCCCTGGAGATCGTGTGGTCGCTGCGCTACGGCGACGCGGCCTTCCTCGGGCGGGACGCCTTCTTGTGGCTCTACATCCTCGCCCTCGCCCTCGAAGCGCGTTTCCTCTCCTTCCCCATCGGCACCATCACGATCACCCTGGACACCCCCGTGGTCGTGGCGGCGATGTTCCACATCGGCCCGGCCGCGACGGGGCTCGTGGTGCTGCTCAGCATGCTCATCTTCGGCGCGTGGAGGGCCTGGCGCGGCGAAGGCCCCTTCGCGAAGGCGGAGAGCAGCCCGGAGAGGATCATCCGCTACCTCTTCACGCCCTCGATCACGGCCTTCCTCGCGCTCGTGCTCGCGCGCGACGGCGGGGGGACGGCGATCTGGCACATGGTCACCCCGTGGGCCTTCCTCGACATGGCGGGCCAGGTCCTCGCCATCACCGCCGTGTTCCTGGTGCTCCAGTACACCCTGGTCGTCATCGGCTACGCCCTCGAGGGCGGGCGCCTGCGCCGCCTGATGCGCGAGGCCGTCGCGCCCGGCATCGGCGCCGAGTTCGCCCTCGCGCCCATCGCCATCCTCTTCGTGTGGGCCCTTGATCGCACGAACCCCTTCCCCTTCGTCCTCCTCGGCATCGTCTACCTCGCCATCGCCGACGTCCTGCACCGACTCGCGAGCGCCCGCGCCCGCACCCTGAAGACCATCGGCGAGCTCGAGTGGATCATCAAGACCGGCGAGAACGTCTTCGCCGTGCTCAACTACTCCCAGGTCCTGCGCCAGCTCGCCGAGGCCGTGGCCGAGCAGGTCCCGAAGGCGACCGGCACCGTGGCGGGCATCTGGGACGAGGAGGAGGACCGCTACATCGTGGGTGTGCGCGGCAACGACGAGAGCTTCCGCGTCGACCCGCCCCTGGGTGCCATCGGCCCGCTCATCACGCGCGCCGTGGAGACCGGCTCGCCCGCCCTCTTCCACGCGGGCAGCGGCGCCGATGGCTTCTCGCTCGCCGTGGTGCCCTTCGCCCTCGGAGAGCAGCCGGAGGGCTACATCGCCGTCGTCCTGCCCCACCGGGGAGACCACGAGCGGCGGCAGCCCGAGGCTCGCGCCGCCGACCAGGCCCTCGACGCGCTGCGCAAGCTCGCGAGCATCGCCGGCATCGCCATCCATAACGCCCGCCTGTACCGCCTCGCCACCGTGGACGGTATGACAGGGCTGTACGTCCGGCGCTTCTTCGACCGCCGCTACGCCGAGGAGGTCTCCCGCGCGGAGCGTTACGCGAAGCCGCTCAGCGTGGTCATCATCGACCTCGACGACTTCAAGAACGTCAACGACACCTTCGGCCACCAGGTGGGCGACCGGGTGCTCCAGGGCGTGGCCTGGGCGGTCCGCAACGACGTCCGGACGGAGGACGTGGCGTGCCGCTACGGTGGCGACGAGTTCGTCGTGCTCCTCCCCGAGACGGGCGCCAGGGAGGCGGCCGAGACGGCGAGGCGCCTCAAGACGCGGGTGGAGAGCCTGCGGATCCTGCACGAGGGCAGGGTCGTCACCTTCACCGCCTCCATGGGCGTGGCGACCTTCGATCCCCCCCGCCAGAAGAAGGTCGGCAACCTCGTCGACGCGGCCGACCAGGCCCTCTACAAGGCCAAGGACACTCCGGGCAAGGCGCGCGTGGTGGTCGCGGACTGAGCTACGGCGCGATCAACAACGCGAAGACGTCGTAGGCCGCGTGCGCCCACACGGCTACGGCGAATCCTCGAAGCAGGAAGACGCCGCCGAAGACCAGGCCGGCACAGAAGCGGTACAAGAAGGCGTATGCCTGCCACGGCTCGGCGCCTATGACGTGGTGGGCCGAGGCGAAGATCAACGCGCTGAAGAGCAGGCCGAGCGCGGAGGCCGTGAAGGGGGCCTTGCCGAACAGCGCGTCGAGGGCCGCGACGAGACCGCTCAGCAGGAGCAGGCGGAACACGACCTCCTCGTGCACGCCGGCTCCGGCGCAGAGCACCAGGGTGTCCCACCAGCCCAGGGCCGCCAGGGGCGACGAGGTCGAGAGCACGGGCACCTCGGAGAGCATGGCCGTCACAGCCCAGCCCACGAGGGAGGCATAGACCAGCGACTCGAGGGGGAGGAGGGCGACGTCGCCGACGGTCATGCCTACGCCCCGGCGGCGGCCGCGGAGCCACAGGAGCAGGGCGCCGACCAGGAGGGCTCCGTTGTAAGCGAAGAAGGCCTCGCGGCCGCCCACCCTGAAGAGGGTGCGGGTTACCAGGTCGGCGCCGTTGATCAGCCCGGGGTCCCCCCAGGCGATGCCCGCGTTGTAGAGCAGGAGCCAGGGCAGGGCGAGGATGGCCGCGTTCGAGGGCCGGCTCGTGCGGCGCAGGTAACCTCTGAGCGAGGTGGCCGCGGAGGAGGTGGCCGCGCGTGCGGAGCGGAGGGGGCCGGGTTTGGACGGCGGTGCCAAGGGGGCCGCAAGGCGATAGGTTATGCTCCAGACGCATAGCCCAGAGCTGAGAGGGGGTCCACATGAGCTTCGCCGGAAGGGAAAGGCGGGATCGCGGAGGAGGTGGAGCGCTGCGGCCGGCGAGGCACGCGGGGAGCTGGTATCCGGGCACCGCGGCGTCACTGTCGGCCGAGCTCGAGGGCATGATCGGCGTCGCCGCGTCACCGGAAGGGCCGCCTGCTTTCGCCCTCGTCGCTCCCCACGCGGGGATTCGCTACAGCGGCGCGGTGGCGGGCAGAGGGTACGCCCACCTCGCGGGACGCTCCTACGGGCGGGTGTGGCTGCTCGGCCCGTCGCACCAGGTCTCCTTCGAGGGCATGGCGCTGCCTCCGGCCGGGATGAGCGGCTACGAGACCCCGATAGCCGACCTGGCCATCGACCTCGACGCCGTGGAGGCGCTGCGCGGAGCACCCGGCTTTGGAGGTCCGGGGCACGCTCATCACCCTGAGCACAGCCTCGAGCTGCACGCCATCTTCCTCGCCGCCGTGGTCCCGCGGGTCCCCATCGTGCCCCTCGTGGTGGGGCGCCTCGGCGGCGACGACGAGGTCCGCGCCGTCGCCCGGGCCTGGCAGCCCCACCTCGGCCCCGAGGACGTTGTGGTGGTGAGCAGCGACTTCACCCACTTCGGCCTGGGCTTCGGCTACAGGCCCTTCTCGGATCGAGTCCCCGAAGGCATCGACGCGCTCCTGAGCGAGGCGGTCTCCACCATCACGTCCGGGGACCTGAAGTCCTTCTCGGACTACCTGTGCCGCACCGGAGACACCATCTGCGGCCGCGAGCCCATTCGCCTGCTGCTCGCGAGCCTGCCCGACGGCTCACGCGGGCTGGACGTCGCCCGCGACACCAGCGGGCGGATGACCGGCGACTACGACCACTCGGTGTCCTACGCGAGCATCATCTTCTCCCGGCCGCCACAAGAGGGCGCGGCGGAGGTGCCGTCATGAGCGAAGCGTCGAAGGTCTTGGATGAGACCCAGGGGCGTCAGGCTCTGGTCATCGCCAGCACGGCGGTGGCCGCCTGGCTGGAGCTCGGCCGGCGCCTCGGCGCGACAGATCTCGGGGTGCCCGCGGACGACCCCTGGCACGAGCCGCACGGCGTCTTCGTCACCTTCCGGCAGCCGGACGGCAACCTCCGCGGGTGCATCGGGCGCATCGATCCCGGGGTCGAGCCCTTCTGGGAGGTGCTGCGCGACGCCGCCATCAGCGCCGCGGTCAGGGACCCGCGCTTCCCGCCGGTGAGCGCCGAGGAGCTCCCCTCGCTCTCGCTGAAGGTCAGCGTGCTCACCGCGCCGCGGAGGATCCCGGGCCCGGAGCACTTCGAGGTCGGCCGCCACGGAATCATCATGGAGCTGCGGGGCCGGAGCGCTGTCTTCCTGCCCGAGGTGCCAACGGACTTCGGCTGGGATCGCGCGACCACCCTCGACCAGCTCTGCAGAAAGGCCGGGCTCGAAGGCGGAGACTGGTGCGACCCCGACGCGCGTTTCAAGGTCTTCGAGACGCAGCTGATAGGCAAGCCGGGCTGACTTCAGCCTGCGAGCGGGAACAGATGAAGCCCCATCTGTAGGGAGGCCGCCGCGTACACCCCCGCGGCGATGTCGTCGGCCATGACCCCCGTCGCCCCGGGCAGGCGCTCGAAGCGGCTGACCGGCCAGGGTTTGGCGATGTCGAAGAGGCGGAAGAGCACGAAGGCGGCCGCGAGGGTGGCCGGCGTGACCGGAGCGGCACAGAGCGTCACGAGGTATCCTGCCACCTCGTCGACGGTGACGAGGCCCGGGTCCTTGGCGCCGGTCGCGGCGATGGCTGTCCTCGTGACCACGAGACCCAGCAGGAAGACAAGCAGCGCGCCCGCCGGCATCGCCCACGGTGAGAGGAGGCCCAGAGCCCAGGCGAGGGGAATGGCGGGCAAGGTGCCGAAGGTCCCCGGCGCGAAGGGAGCCACGATCCCCACACCTCCGCTGCTGGCCAGCAGCACCTGCAGCTTGTCGGAGAGGGAGAGGCGGCCGAAGGGGGTGGCCCAAGGGCGGGGCGAGGACAAGTGTCAGCGCCCCGCGGCCGTGGCGCCGTGAGCCGGTGCGGGCGGTGCCGGGCCTTCGATGCCCTCGACCCTGAGCACGCCGGGCACGCGCGCGAAGGTCTGGTCCTTGATGAAGCGCTGGACCAGGGCCGCGACGCGCCGGCTGAAAGGCAGGAGGTTGTGGCGCACCCGGACCACGGCTCGGCAGCTTGCCTCGTCGAGCAGGGTCTCCGCGACCCTCACCCTGCCGTCGTTGTCCCCGGGGAGCGCGGTGTTGAAGCCGGCCGAGGTCCCGGTCCCGCCGGCTATCAATCCGACGGGGACGCCGAGGGGAACGGCGGCGTCCATGAAGCCCGCCGGGAATGAGGCCATCTCGGCGAGGGAAGGGCCCAGCCACCTCCTCGCGGCGGACCAGCCGGCCATGCGGCGAGCGCTCAAGCACCCGCGCATCGGCGAGGCGATCAACACCATGCCCTCGACGTGGACATCGGGGTGTCGGGCCAGGGCCAGACGCGTGAGCAGGCCGCCGAGGCTGTGGCCCACCACCCAGATCCGGCTGCACTCGCCGGAGATCTCGCGCAGGCGCTCGGCGAGGCCGCGGGCGTGCTCCTCCATGCTGCCTCGGGTCGAGCGGTAGGCGTAGACCTCGGCCTCATGCCCGCTCCCTCGAAGCCGCTTCGCGAGCACGCACATGATGCTGTGAGGCGCCATGAAGCCGTGCACGCACAGGACTCGCGCGGGTGGGAGGGTCGCCACTTGGATGCTCTCCTAGCTCTTTTTCTTGCCCTTCTTCTTCTTCTCCGCGGCCTCCTTGGCCGCGAGAGCCTTGGCCTTGAGCTCTTGCACCTTTTTGCGTCGCTCGGCCCGCTGCTGCTCGAGCAGCTGCTCGGGGTCCACCTCGTCAACGGGACCATCGCTCAAGTCGGGGCCGAAGGGGCTGACCTCGTACTCGACGCCTTCCACGTAGACATCCTCTGCGTCGTCGTCGAGGGCCGCCGCGGAGCCCTTCTGAGCTTCTTCGTCTTCGAGCTTCCCGACCTCGTCGCCCTCGAGCACGAGCGTGTCGCCTTCGTGCTCCTTCCCGGCCGCCGCGGCGCTCAGGGCGGCGGCGTCGTCGCCGTCTTTGATCTCGACGCGCAGCTCGGGGTACTCGTCGACCTCATCCGTGGAGGAGACGGCGAGGCGTCCCCGCCAGGTGAGGCGCACCTCCTCCTTGTCGGCGTCTATCCAGATCGTGTCGAGGCGCAGGATCACCGGCTCCGGGCCCTTGCCGCGGTGGAGCACGGCGAGGGGCCGGTCGCCCGGCAGGCGAAAGTCCACCGGGCCGTCGGCCTTCACTCCCTCGATCCTGACCCGCTCGTCCCCGCGCAGGCCGGAGAGCTGCTGGTCGTCGGGGGCCGCGTTGAAGACGAGATTGTCGTGGGCCGGTAGCTCGGCGTCGGAGAGGGCGAGGATCGCGAGCTGCTGCTGTGGGTCCTCGGGGTCGAGGTCCAGGAGCATTTCGTCGATGCGGTCTCGGG
>CAZQPP010000031.1:28995-29214 GCA_964594295.1 uncultured Myxococcales bacterium
CCTTCTGACCTTCCTCGTCGAGACCCATGCGCCCCGCCCGCGGGAACCACGCCCGGGGGATAGCCCCGAATCCGGCCGGGAGCGGCAGGGACGAGGGCTGGGAGAGATCCACGGGGAGGTCCGTCGGCTCGAAGGGCCTTCGCGGGTCCTCGATCTGGGGCAGGAGCATGCCTCCGAGGGTCTCCTCCCGGTTGCTGACGGCGAAGCCGCGGCCCACGG
>CAZQPP010000032.1:0-29071 GCA_964594295.1 uncultured Myxococcales bacterium
GGGCCATGCGGTCGAAGATCGCGGCGTAGTCATCGGCCCAGCGCGCCGGCGCGCGGGGCGGGGGGCGCGGGGGGGGCGCGGCGGGCGGGGCCGGCGCCGACGGGAGCGCCCCGCTTCGCCTGGCCGGCGCCCATGCGGAGGGCGACGGTGCCGGGCTCGAGGTCCGCGTCGAGGTAGGCCTTGGCGAAGACCTCGCCTCCCGGGCCCGTTACGCGCACGAGGTCGCCGTGCTTGATGCCCTTGGCCGCGGCGAGGGCGAAGGGCACCTCGAGGGGGCGCTCCCACGCGAGCTGGAAGAGCGAGTCCGGGATCTCGTCTGTGAGGGGCTGGGTCCAGGCGCGGCCGTCGTAGAGGGCTGCGGTCATGGGGGTGATGAGGGTGGCGCCGTCGCTCGGCGCGGGCGTGGTCAGGCGCGGGAGCGGTGCGTCGGGTCGGAGCGACGGAGCTTGGGCAGGGTTCGCCTCCTCGAAGACGCCGCCCTCGGCGAGGGAGCGCTCCCAGTCTTTCTCCACGAAGGGCGGCGGCTGCGGCTCCGGTGTCGGTGCTTCCGAAGGTGTCGCGCCTGTGATCGTCGGCGCCGCGCCCTCGCTCCCGAGGTGCCTCTGGCGAGACCAGCGCGCCACCACGTAGTCGCGGTAGCTCTTCCGGGGGAGCGGCCGGCCGGCGAGCCCGGCCAGCTCGATCATCAGGTCGCCCGCGTGCTTGGTGACGTGAAGAGGTTGGCGGACCGGCTGCATGAGGCCCAGGACCCGCGAGCTGACCTGGTAGTCGCCCCAGGACTCGAGGGGGTGGTGGACCGGCAGCACGACGTCGGCGACCTCCTTGGTCGCGCTCACCTCCCAGCCCATGACGACCACCAGGCCCTTGGCGCCCCGCTTCACGGCAGCGGCGCCCGGCAGGGTGGCGACGGGGTCGGCGCCGTGCACGAAGAGCAGGTCCAGGTCGCCGCCGCGGCCGCGGGCCCAGAGGTCGGCTGCCTCGGCGCCGGAGGCCGCGTGGGAGAGCACCCAGTCTTCGCCGTAGAGCAGCGCGCTGCCGACAGCTCCTGTGAGGACGTTGGTCAGCAGGGTCGCCGCCGCGGTGACCGTGGCGGAGGGCCCCAACACCTCGGCCCCGCCGCAGAGCACGAGCCCTCGCTCGGCCGCCACCAGGCGCGAGGCGAGCCTCTTGATCTCGCGGGCCTGCTCCTCGGCTAGCTTCGGCGGCGGCCCCAGCTTCGCCGCGAGAGAGCGCACGGAGGAGAGGCGCGCCTCCGGGATCTTCCCGGCGCCGCCCGCGAGCACCCCGTGGAGCAGGGCGAGGGCGGCCGCGGGCACGTCCGCGGGCCGGACCCTGTGCCAGCGATCAGCGGCGTTGGCGGTGAGGTTGCGGCGCGGGCCGAAGTACTCGAGGAGCTGGCGGCGGTCCTTCCGGAAGCCGTGGCGCTCCGCCCACTGGCGCGAGAGCTCGACCGGCGAGACCCAGGCGTCCAGGAAGTCGGCCCCGAAGGAGACGACGCGGTCCGCCTCGCTCAGGTCGACACGAGGCACCTCGTCGCGGCCGAACAGGGCCCTCGACGCGGCGGCCGAGGAGCCGAGCGCGACCGGCTCGAACATGCGGTGCTCGAGGCCCGGGAAGGCGCCGCGCAGGTCGGCTACGAGGTCGTCGAAGGTCCCGCGCTCGAGCCCCGTGAGCAGGCCCGTCGAGCGGGCCGCCTTCAGGCGCTCGGCTACGAAGCCCAGCGCCTCCTTCCACGACACCTTGACCAGCTCGCCGTCCTTTCGAAGCCGCGGAGTGCGGAGCCTGTGCGGGCCGTATAGGCCCTGCAGGAAGGTCTGCCCTCGCGAGCAGAGGCGGCCGCGGTTGACGGGGTGGTGAGGGTTGCCTTCGAGCTTGACCGGCCGGCCCTCCCGCAGCCTCGCGAGCACGCCGCAGCCGGCGGGGCAGGCGCGGCACACCGAGGCGTACCAGGAGGCGACCCCGGGGGTCAGCTCACGCGGAGGCTCCAGGTAGGCGTAGAGGCGCTCGAGGGGGGCGCCGGTGCACGAGGACAGCAGGGAGCTGCCGCCGAGAATTCCAAGCGAGCGCAGGAAAGCGCGTCTGTCGAGAAGCAAAGTCTGTTCCGCGGGGTGGGTTCTGGGGTAGCGGGGGAGCGAGCACGAGGCGCTCCCGTCCAAGCTTGCGGCGGCCCCGCGGGAGCAGTGAATTCCATAATTCTCAGATTTGGGCCCTTAATGATTGGAGATTCCTCGCGTGTCAAGGTGTCTGCCGAGCGCGCCGTGCTCCTCGCCGCTCAGAGGGGCTCGAGCCCCAGCCTGGCGCGGATCCGGCTCTCCAGGACCTCCAGATCGGGGTAGCGCCGGTTCTCCAGCACGGTCCCGTCCTCGGCGACGAGGATGTACATGCTGTTGGTAGGGCCGCCGTCTCGGAAGAGCTTCATCTTGTGCTCCGGGTCGAGGAGCACCGTCATCTCGAGGCCGTACTGATCCCTCGTCCTCTCGCAGAAGTCCTGGTCCGCGGCGTCGTAGCCGCCGTCCTCGGAGACGACGAAGAAGAACCCGAGCCCGTGGTCGCGGTACTCCTCGAAGAGGTTGTTCGCCTCACGGGCGAACGAGCGGCAGGGCGGTCACCACCCGTGGAAGTCGAAGATCAGGGCCACCTGGCTGCCGCACAACTCGTGCAGCTCGGCCTCACCGCCTCCACACCGGGGCAGCGTCAGGTTCGGCACGGTCTCGCACGCGGCGACCCCACCCTGTGAGGGCCAGGGGCAGAAGCTGCTGGCGTCCTGGGGCGTGTGGAGCACGGCGCCGCCGCCGGTGCTCGCAGACCCTGCATCGCAGGCGACAGCCCCGGCGTCCCCGCCCTCCTCCGCACATCCGGACAAGGAGGCGTGTGCGAGCGAGAGAGAGAGGAGAGCGAGGAACGCCGGGAGCGTGTTCGGAATTCGCTTCACAGGGGTCTCCTGGGGCAACGCAGGCTCAATCGAAGCCGATGAGGCCCTTGACGTACTGAGCGCGCTCGAGGGCCCAGGGGTTCTCGGAGCGCTCCTTGCTCAGCTTGCCCTTGAAGTCCGCGATCGAGGTGTAGCCCTTGCTGTCCATCCACGACGAGAGGTGGCGCAGCACGGCCTGGATGTGGGTGACGCCGTTCCGGTAGAGGGCGCTGACGACCTGGACCGCGTCCGCGCCGGCCAGGATCATCTTGACGGCGTCGTCACCGCTCTCCACGCCCGTGCTGGCCGCGATGGACGCACCGACACGGCCGGAGAGCAGACCAGCCCAGCGCAGGGAGGCTCCGCCGACGCCGCCGTGGGTAAGGCGCAGCTTGTTCACCTCCTGCTCCGTCTCGATGTTGATGTCGGGCTGGAAGAGGCGGTTGAAGAGCACCACGGCGTTGGCGCCGGCACGGTCGAAGGAGGTCACCGTGTGGAAGAGGCTCGTGTAGTGGGGGTGGAGCTTGACCGCGATGGGCAGGTCGACTGCCTCCCGGACCTTGGTGAAGGCCTCGAGCTCGGCCTTCTCGATGTCGGCTCCGCTGACGGCCGGATCCAGGGGCTGGGAGTAGAAGTTCAGCTCGAGGCCGTCGACGCCGGTCTCCGCGAGGTGGCGGGCGTACTCGACCCAGGTCTCCGTCTTGACGGCGTTGAGGCTCGCGATCAACGGCATCGACACCTCTTGGCGGGCCCTTGCCACCCAGTACAAGAACTCCTTCGGCCCTCCGTGCTCGACCCTGGGGAACATCGAGGCGGCCTCGGAGAACTGCTCGTCGAACTCGGTCCTGTCCGTCTCGAAGCCCGCCCGCTCGATCTGCACCTGCTCCTCGAAGAGCGACTTGATGACCAGCGCGCCGGCGCCGGCCTCCTCGATCTTCTTGATCGAGTCGATGCTCTTGGAGAGGGAGCAGGCCCCGACGACGATCGGGTTCTTCAGCTCCAGGCCCATGTAGTTGGTCTTCATCTTGTCCATGTGTCCCTGTCCCGAGCCGCGACGGCTCCGCTTACAAAATGGCCGTGACCGCGGGGCACCCCGTGTGGTCCCGCTGGGCTACAGGGAGCTTAGGGACGATTTATAGGACGACAAGGGTCCTATTTCGGTTGGGGGCGCTTTTTGGAGTGTGTCCCGGATTACCCGGTGACACCTAGACCTTGATGGACTCGCCCTCGGCCGGGGCCACGCACTGGGTCTCGGAGCCCTTCTCCGCGAGCAGGTCCTTCGCGATCTTGAGCTTGCGGTCGATGGCCTCGTCGTCGTGGTTGGGATCGTGGTGGAAGAGGTAGAGGCCCTTCACCTCCGCCCTGTGCGCCACGTCGACGGCCTCGGTGATGCTCGAGTGTCCCCAGCCGGACTTCGACTCGTACTCCTCGTCGAAGTAGTTCGTGTCCATGATCACGACGTCGGCGCCGGAGATGAAGTCGACTATCTGCTTGTCGTACTCGGCGGAGAAGTACTCCGAGGAGGCCGGCCACAGCTCCTGGTCGGTGATGTAGCAGATCCTCTTGTCCTCGTAGCGCACCCGGTAGCCGAGGCAGTTGCCCGGGTGGGAGAGGAGCATGGTGTCCACGGCGATGCCGTTGAACTCGAACTGCCCCTCGTGGAGGTCGCGGAAGTCTATCTTGGAGCCGAACTCGCGCATGGTGATGGGGAAGTAGACCCCGTCCATCTGGGCCGACACGAGGTCGGCCATGCGGACCGGCCCGTGGGAGGCGCCCACGATCTCGAACTGGTTTCCCGGCACGTAGAGGGGCACGAAGAAGGGGAGCGTGTTGATGTGGTCCCAGTGGGGGTGGGAGATGAAGATCGTGGCGTCGAGGCGGGTGCGTAGGCTCATCAGGTGGTCCCCGAGCCTCTTGATGCCCGTGCCGGCGTCGAAGATGAAGCGCTGGCCGCGGGGGAACTCCAAGGCGACGCAGGAAGTGTTGCCCCCGTAGCGCAGGGAGTCCTCGCCAGCCCTCGGCAGGGTGCCACGGACGCCCCAGAAGGTCAGCTTGACCTTGTTCTCCATGACCTTGTCCAAGGTGGCGAAGAAGCGCTCCTTGTTGATGGGCTTCAAGACGTAGCCGTCAGCACCCATCTGGGCGGCCCGCCGCCGGTCGAACTCGAAGGCCTTCGAGGTGCACATGATGATCCTGAGCCTCTCGAGCCCCGGCGTGGCCCGGAGCCGGCTGCAGACCTCGAGGCCGTCGACGCCCGGCATCATGATGTCGAGCAGGACGCCGTCAGGAGGATCGGCGGGGATCGCGGTCAACGCCTCCTCGGGGGAGGTGTAGATCGTCGCCGTGTGGCCGGCGGCCTCGAGCACGCCCTGGGTCACAGAGGCGCTTACGATGCTGTCGTCGACGATGACGAATCGGAGCCCTTCGGACATGGAGACCCTCCGTTTCTGTGCCTGGGACGGCACAAGACTACTCGCCCAAGGGGGGCGGGGCTGTCAACGTCTTCGTGAGCCTGCCCGAGCTGCGCGCGGGGCGGTCGCCCTCACTGTGACCGCAGGAGCTCCACCGTGAATCGAGAGCCGCCGCTCTCGCGCCTCTGGTAGGAGACGCCTCCGCCCCAGCGCTCGGACGTGATCTTGGCGAAGTAGAGCCCGAGACCCGCCTTGCCTTTCTTTTGGCCGGAGCTGCCCTGGGAGAAGCGGTTGAAGAGGCTGCCGACGAGGCCCTCGGGGACGCCCGGGCCCTGGTCCTCCACGTGGAGCCGGCCGTGCTTGTCGTCCCCTTCGAGGCGGACGGTCACGGTCGTCCCGGCGGGGCTGTGGCGCAGGGCGTTCTCCAGCAGGTTCGAGACGATTCGCTCGAGGCGCGTGCTCTCGCCTACGACGAGCCAATCCTCGTCGTCGCCGGGTGCGTCCAGCTCCACGTCCACCCCGACCTCGCGAAAGGCCGGCCGCAGCCCGCTCACCACCGCGCTTGCGGCCGCCCGCGCGCTCGGGGCCGACGCCGGATCGTGCTCGAAGCTCTGGGAGGCCTCCAGATCCGCCGCGTAGGTCTCGAGGATCTGGCGGATCATGCGCTCCTGGCGCTCGGTCTGACGCAGCCCCACCTCCAGCAGCTCCTTGCCGGCCTCGTCGATGTCCTGGGCGCCGAGCAGGGCGAAGGCCCCGCGGATGCTCGTCAGCGGCCCGGCCAGGTCGTGCACGATGCAGTGCAGCAGCACCTCCTTCTTGGCGGTCTCCTGGTTCAGGCGGGTGAAGGCCAGGCTCGTCTCGCGCGCCTTCTGCAAGATCACGCGGTGCTCCTCGTGGTCCTCGCCGGCCTGCCTCATCACCAGCACCTGGCGGTCGCCCAGGCTCAGCGCGATCGCCTGCAGGTTCAGCTCGCCGCCTTCAGGGGTGGTCTCGGTCCAGGCCCCAGAGCGGAGCTCCTCCACGCCCCCCCGCTCCCAGACCTCCTCGGCCTCGTAGAAGAAGACCTCCAGAAACGGGAAGTGCTCCTCCAGCCGCACCGCCGCCACCGCTCTGGCCGGCTCCGGGGCCACGTCGCAGAACCACTTTGGGGGCCAGGTTAGGCGCCTGAAGGAGCCGTCTTCGTTGCGCTCGAAGGTGGCCAACCCGAGGGCCGTGACGATCTTCTCCGACGCGGTGGAGAAGGCCTCAGGCCCGCCGGCGGAGTCCCCGCGCGGGTAGCGCAGGAGGCTGAGCTCGTTGGCCGCCTGCTGGAGCGCCCGGCGCCGCCGCGACTCCCGCGTGGTGTCCATTAGCACCAGCCAGTCGCGGCCGTCGCGCCGCTGGAGCAGCAGATCCGCCTGGCGCCCCCCGGGCAGGTTCACGCCGGGCAGCACCGTGATCTCGTCGCTCGCCGGCAGCAGCCCGAGGAGAGCGGGGACGACCTCCTCGGCTCGCGAGCCGATCGCGGGCGGCTCCTCCCAGTAGGCCTCGACGGACCCGCCCCGGGTCTCGACGCGGCCGCCCTCGTCCAGCTGCAGCCACGCCGGGCTGTGGGCCTGGTCCAGGAACCCCCAGACCAGCTCCGAGACGGCGTCTGGGGTGCCGGCGCTCAAGGCGACACTATCATCCGGGCGAGCATGCTGAAGGCCTCCTCCACCCCGGCGCCCGACTTCGCGCTCGTCTTGAGCACCGGCAGCCCGGCGGACTCCAGCTCGGCGACGCGCTCGTCCGCTAGCTCCCACAGCTCGGTCAGGTCGCTCTTGTTGATGGCGAAGACGCAGGGCACGTCGCCCGCCTGCTCCCTCACCTTCTCGCGCAGCCCCATGGCGGTGTCGAGGGTGGGAGCGCGCGTCCCGTCGACCACCATCAGGCAGCCGGCCGTGCCCCGGAGGTAGGAGGCCCGCACGGTCTGGAACTCGTCCTCCCCGTGGATGTCCCAGAGCACCAGGTTCACCATCCGCTCGCCCACCTGCAGCGCCTTCTTGTCGATCTTCACGCCGATGGTCGTGTGGTAGTCCTCGGAGAAGATGCTGCGGACGTAGCGCGCCACGAGGCTGGTCTTGCCCACGGCGAAGGCCCCCAACATGCAGATCTTTTTCTGTAGCATGGGTTGAAGACTAGCGCGGCGCCTCACCCACGCCAAGCACGTCGAAAGTGACCGCGCGGCTGTCCTGCCACGCCGCGCGGCCCTCGGTCGACTCGTCGGCCAGCTTGGAGCCCAGCCCCCTCACCGTCAGGCGTTCGGCGGGGAGGCCGCGCTCCACGAGCGCGCCGACGACCGCCGTTGCGCGCTCCACGCTCAGGCGGTCGTTGAACTCTCGGGTGCCCGTCGGATCGGTGTGGCCGGTCACCCTGAGGATCGAGTCGGCGCCGAGCGTCGAGGCCATGTAGAGCAGCCGCCTCGCCTCGTCGGCGAGGGCGTCGAGCTCTTCGCCCTGGTTTGCACGGAACTTCGTCGTGCCGACATGGAAGCGCAGCCTGCGCCGGGCGACGCGCCTGTTGAGCGCCTGTACCTCGGCCTCGAGCTGCTCCCGCTCGCGGCGCCGCTTCTCCGCCAACGCCTTGTTCCTCTCGACCTCGTCGGTGTCCACCACCTCGCTGTCGTCATAACCCTCGATGCCAGGCAGCGCCCGCACGAGGAGCCTCGAGTCCCGGATCCACCGGGTGCGCGCGGAGCCCGAGGCCCGCAGCGCGGCGCCTTCGAAGACCAGCACCACGGTGTCCGGGGGGCTCAGCGCCTTGCGCGCCCGCCTCTCCACCAGCGCCGGGTCGCCCGCGTGGTAAGGGGCCCAGGTCGCCTCCACCTGCTCCGGACGCAGCTCGTGCTCGGCCAGCAACGACGCCGGGTCCTTCGCGAGCGGGTCTCGCAGCCCACGCAGCCGGTGCTCCTCGTCCCTCCGCTCGGCGTGGACCACCACGAGACCCGGCTCGAGCCTGAGGTGCTCCAGGTAGGCCGACCAGCGAGTCTCGGCCCGGCGCTCCGCCCGCGCGGAGCTCCACAGCCACCACAGGCCCAGCAGGAGCAGCAGCGCGATCAGCAGCCACACGACGAGCACGATCCCGCGGCGGCTCTTCTCCGGCTCCTTGTACTCGGTCTTCAAGCAGTCGTGGAGCTGGGGCCGCACCATCTCGAAGGGCGCCGGATCGCCGTCGAAGGAGGCGAGGTCCTCGGGGAGCAGGCGGTGCACGCTGTCGAGGGTGGCACGCAGGGTGCCGCGCAGGGTCTCCGGCGCGTTGCCGCGGATAACGGCGGCCAGGATGGCGTAGCTGCCCTCCTCGATCCACACCGTGCGGTCGCCCACCCGCAAGGACTCGAGGGCGTCGCCGCTCTCCCCCCCGAAGGAGTCCCGCACGAAGTCCTGGATGGCCGTGAGCATGCCGCTGACGAGGTCGCTGTTCTCGCTCTCCTCCTCGTCGAGGGCCACGTGCTCGAGGAGCAGCCCGGTCTCCTTGTGGATGAGGAAGACCTGCTCGACCCTGTAGCGCAGGCTGTGGAGCAGCACGACCTCGGCGAAAGGGCGCCCCGTTCGCCACGCCTCGATGCGCCAGCGCAGGCCTTGAATGGAGAGGCTCTGCTCCAGGCTGTGGTTGAGGGACTGCAGCAGCCCCCTGAAGGTCTCGGCGATGGACTTGCGGATGGAGGGGCCGATGACCGGGGAGATGGCGGCGATCAGCGGCTTGGGGTTGCGCCGCACCGACACCTCGATCGACTCCTCGATGGTCGGCGCGAGCGCCCGGGCCAGGTCGTCGTCGCCTTCCGTCGTCGACAGGCGCACGGCGTCCGCGAGCACGTCGCTCACCGCCCGCGACGTGACCTGGGCCTCGTCCAGCTTGCGCTTGATCTCGTCGATCTCGTGTTGCTCGGGCGCCACGAGGATCTCGCGCAGGGCCGCCAGCGCTTCGGGGTCGTCGTTGGCTTCCCGCCCTGGCCGGGTCACGCGGCGGAACGGGGAGAGGGACATGGCCTACTCCTGGTCGCCTTCCGGCTCTTCACCTTCCAGCCTGTGGGCCAGCTCCTGGAGCATGGCGGCCAGATCCGCGCGATCGGTCTTCGCGTCCTTCAGCTCGGCGGCCTCGTCTCTCAGCTCGGCGGCCTCGTCTCTCAGCTCGGCGGCCTTGTCGTCCAGGCGGCGCTGCAGCTCCGCGCGCACCTCCTCGAGGGCCTCGTCGAGGCGTTTGCCCTCGCTGCCGAGCTTGTCCGTGAGCCCGTCGCGCTCCTGCTCGAGGCGGCGCTCCACGCGCTCCACCTCGGCGCGGAGACCGGAGTCCTCCTTCTCGCTCGACTCCTTGGCCTCGGCCAGAGCCCGCGCCAGGGACTCCTCGGTGTGCTCCAGATCCTCCCTCAGGGCCTGCAGGGCGGCCTCACGCTGGCCCCGCTCTTCCTCGAGGCCCGAGCCGAGCCCGCTGCTGGACTCGCTCAGGGCGACCTTGAGGTTCTCTTCTGTCGCGCCGAGATCTTCGGAGAGCTGCGTGAGCGCTCCCTCGCGCTCGTCGCGCTCGCGGTCGAGCGCCGCCTCGAGCTCTTTTTGTGCGCGCTTGAGGGCCGACTTGATCTCCGAGGCCCGCTCACGGAGCTGAACCGCCAGCTCCTCGCCGGAGGCCTCTCGCTCCTCGCGCTCCATGGTGAGGGCGGTCTGCAGCTGGCACTCCTTGTCCATCAGCTGATCGGAGAGGTCGGTCAGGGCCTCGCCGCGCGCGCTCACCTCACGCTGCAGCGCCGCGCCGAGGGCCTCGCGCGCCTCCACCTCGCTCCGCAGGGACGCGTCGGTCGCTTTCCGCTGCTCCGCCGCGCTCTCGAGCGCCGCCTCGAGGGTCGCCCGGTCCTCGGCGCGCTCGCTTCGGGCTCTCTCCTCCAGCTCCTCGCGCGCCTCCTTGAGCTCCCGGCGGCGTGCGGTGTCCGAGCTGCTCAGGTCCTTGGCCAGCGTGTCGGTGGCGCTCTGGCGTGCCTCGCGTTCGTCTCGGATCTTGTCTTCGAGGGATTGGGCCGAGCGCTTCAGCTCCGCGGAGAGGGCGGCCTCCCGCGCCTTCAGGTCATTGCTAAGCGCCGCCATCGCTTCGCGTCGCTCCCCCGACTCCTCGGTGAGCCGCGCGGCCAGCGTCTGGACCTCCCGCCTCAGCATGGCCTCCAGGGACTCGAAGCGCTTGCTCAAGAGATCGCGAAGGGCGATGGCCTCCTGCAGCAGCCTCTGCTCGAGCGCCGAGAAGCGGCTCTCGTAGTCGGCCATCTGCTGGCCGAAGATGATGTTGCGGATCTTGTCGACGCTCCCGTCGCCCATCATGGAGGCTGCGGAGGGCGCGGCCGTCGCGGCGGGGGGCACGGGCGGAGGCGCGGCCAGGCCGTCTCCGAAACCTCTCGCCTGCGCCTCGTTGGCGGGTGTGCTGACCTCCGAGAAGAGGGTCGGCGTGGCGACGGCCCCGGGCTCCACCGCGGGAGCGCTCGCGTCTCCTTCGGCGAGGAGGCTCTCGGCGGGAACGGGTGGTGGCGTCACGGAGGAGCCTTTTCCCGAAGAGCTTTTCTTTGATTCCCTTTTTTGGGCACGGCGGGTCATGCGTTCTCCCTTGTTCGTCCCACCTGAGGAGCGACAGATCGGCGGGCAACCGAATGCGCCCCGGGCGACTGCGCCAGCGGTGTGCTCGACACCAAGCACCTCGGTTTTATCAGGAAACTGCGCAGTTGGGGGCACCAAGGCCGCAATCGAGCAGTGTCAGCGGGCAATTTCTGTTCACTCGCTGCGCTGGGCGGCGAGAGGGGCCACGGTGCTCCTGAGCGGATCGAGGGCGGCGGGTGGAAGCCGGCAGACTCGCTATAATGCACCTTCCGAGAGCTCGCCCGCCGAGCAGCTCCGGCCTCTCCCGGAGCGCGCCTGGGCCGTGCAAGGAGTGGACGATGGAGATTCAGACGGTCCTGCTGGTCGACGACGAGCCCGACATCAGGTTGATCGCGGAGATGGGCCTGAGCAAGGTCGGAGGGCTGACCGTGTTCACGGCCGCGTCGGGCAGCGAGGCCCTGGCGACAGCGGTGGCGCAGAGCCCGGACGTAATCCTGCTCGACGTGATGATGCCCGGCATGGACGGCCCCGAGACCCTTGAGGGGCTGCGTGCCGACGAGCGCACCAGGGCCACCCCGGTCATCTTCGTGACGGCCAAGGCGCAGCAGAGCGAGATCGAGCGCTTCATGGGGCTTGGAGCTGCCGGCGTGGTCGCCAAGCCCTTCAATCCCCTGACCCTGGCCGACCAGGTCCGGGAGATCGCGGCCGAGCTGTGAAGGACGACCCGGTGGGAGGCTCGAAGCCCGCTCGTGGAGAGCCGGAGCGCCCAGCCGCCTCCGCCGAGGGCGGCACCGCGAGCGCCGAGATCGAGAGGCTCAAGGACGAGCTCGTGTCGATCGTGTCCCACGAGCTGAGGACGCCGCTCACCTCGATCCGTGGGGCTCTGAAGCTGTTGGAGGGCGGCGTCGCGGGGGAGCTCGCGCCGGAGGTCGCCGCCCTCGTCGCGGTCGCCTCGAAGAACACCGAGCGCCTCGTGCGCGTGGTCGACGACATCCTGGACCTCCAGAGGATCGACGCGGGGGCGCTGAAGCTCCAGCTGTCGGCGCTCGCCCCCGAGGTCGTCGCGGACGCGGCCCTCGAGGCCGTCGCCGGCGCGGCCTCCGAGCGGGGCGTCGAGCTCAGCTCACGGGGCTCGGGGCCTCGCCTCCGCGCCGACCCCGATCGCCTCGTGCAGGTCCTCGTCAACCTCCTCTCCAACGCCATCAAGTTCTCGCCACCCGGTGAGCGAGTGTCGATCGCCGTCACGAGCGGAGAAGGGGGGAGCGTTCGTTTCTCCGTCGAGGACCACGGGCCCGGCATCGCCGCAGAGGAGCTGCCGAGGGTCTTCGAGAGGTTCCGGCAGCTCGACAGCTCGGATCGCCGCGAGGCGGGGGGGGCCGGGCTGGGGCTGTTCATCTCCAGGGCAATCGTGGAGCAGCACCGCGGGCGAATCGGTGTCGACTCGAAGCTCGGCGAGGGCTCGGTCTTCTGGGTGGAGGTGCCCCGCTGGTCTTCGGAACAGGAGATCGAGGCCCCACCCCCCGGACAACCACACCAGGAGGCTGCAGATGCCACCCGCACCACCCGAGGATGAGGCCCGCGAGGCAGCAGAGGGAGAGGCAGGCATGGCGGGACTGGACGTTACGGCCAGGGAGAGCCTGGAGCAGATGGGGGGTGAGGCCCTCGTCAGCAAGATCTTCGGCCTCTTCGTAGAGCGGGCCCCGGAGACGATGCGCGAGATGCGCGCCGCGGCCGAGGCCGGAGAGAGGCCGGAGGTGGAGCGCCTCGCCCACGCCCTGGCGTCATCGGCGGCCTACGTGGGCGCCGCGGAGGTCGAAGGGCTGGGGCGAACCCTGGAGCACGCCGCGCCGTCGGCCGACAGCGGGGAGATCGAGGGCATGATCGCGCGCCTCGACGAGGTCGTCGCCGCGGTCCTCCCGGAGGTAGAGGCCGTCTGCAGCTGAGCGCTCAGCCGTAGCGCCCCTCGATGTAGTCTGCGGTCTCCTGCTTCTCGGGCGTCACGAACATCTCGTCGGTGACGCGGTGCTCGATGACCTCGCCGAGGAGCATGAAGATGCACTCCTCGGAGGCGCGCCTGGCCTGGGCCATGTTGTGGGTGACGATGAGGATGGTGAACTGGCCGCGCAGGGACCAGATCAGCTCCTCGACGGCCTCGGTGCCCTTCGGGTCGAGGGCCGAGCAGGGCTCGTCCATGAGCAGGACGGAGGGCTTCACCGGGAGGAGGCGAGCGATGCAGAGCTTCTGCTGCTCCTCGAGGCTCAGCTCGGTCGCCTTCTGGTGCAGGCGGTCTTTGACCTTGTCCCAGAGCAGGACCTCGCGCAGGGCCTTCTCGACCACCGCGTCCTGGTCGGAGCGGCTGCCGGCGCCGTGGAGGCGGTAGCCGAAGAGGATGTTGTCCCGGATGGAGAGCGGCAGGGGGTTGGGGCGCTGGAAGACCATGCCCACGTGCTGCCGGAGCTGCACGAGCTCCACCTCCGGCGCGTAGACGTCGTGGCCCAGGACCTCGATGCTGCCTTCGGTGCGCACGTAGCCGAGGCGCTCGTTGATGCGGTTGACGCTGCGCAAGAAGGTGGTCTTGCCGCAGCCCGAGGGGCCGATGAGGCCCGTGATCATGCCCGAGCGGATGTCGAGGTCGACGTCGAAGAGGGCCTGGAAGTCGCCGTACCAGAGGTTGAGGCCGCGGGTGACGACGGCGTGAGGAGCCGGCTCAGCCAAACTTGCCCTCCACGAAGTCGCGGGTGCGGGGGTCTGTGCACCGGCGCGTGAAGATGGCCTCGGTCGAGGCGAGCTCAACCATCTCGCCCGACAGGAAGAAGGCCGTGCGGTCGGCGAGGCGCCGGGCCTGCTGGGAGAGGTTGGTCACGAGGACGACGGTCATGTCCTGGCGCAGCTCCTTCAGGATGTCCTCGATGCGCATGGTGGTGACCGGGTCCACCGCGATGGAGAACTCGTCGAGGAGGAGGAGGTCAGGCTCCTGGGACAGCGCGCGGGCGATTGTGAGGCGCTGCTGCTGCCCGCCCGAGAGCAGGCTGCCGAGGGAGGTGAGGCGGTCTTTGACCTCGTCCCACAGGGCCGCGCGCGTGAGACAGCGTTCCACGATCTCGTCGAGCCGGGCCTTGCGCTTGATGCCCGAGAGGCGAGGGGCGAGGGCGACGTTGTCGTAGACGCTGAGCGGCAGGCCAACGGGGAGGGGGAAGACCACGCCGATTCGGCGCCTGAGGCCGTAGACGTTGCGCCACTCGCGGATGTCGCGGCCGAAGAAGCGGACCCTGCCGTCCCAGGACATGCCCGAGATGAAGAGGTCCATGCGGTTGAGCACCCGCAGGAAGGAGGTCTTCCCCGAGCTGGCCGGGCCGATGATGCCGAGGATCTCGTTCTCCCTGACGTCGAGGTTGACGCCCGACAGCACGGTCTTGGAGCCGTAGCGGATGGAGAGGTCTTGCACCTCGAGGAGCGGCTCGTTTCGGGTGGCGAGCTCGTAGACCTTGTCGCCGTCTACGGGCGTGGCTACCCGGGGATCTGCGGTCGGCTCAGCCTGGCAGATCTGCACGTCTTCGGCCTCGCCGTTTGCCGCGGCCGCCGGTATCGCTCCGCCCCCCGCCATCACCACTTCCTCCGTCCGCGCAGCCACATGCGGAAGGCTATCGAGGTCGCGTTCATCGCCAGGACCATGCCGATGAGCACGAGGGCCACGCCGAAAGGCAGGGCCTCCGGCACGCCCGGCACCTGGGTGGAGACCACGAAGAGGTGGAGCGACATGGCCATGGTCTGGTCGAAGACGCCTTCGGGCAGGAAGGGCAGGAAGAAGGCCGCGCCGGTGAACATGATGGGCGCCGTCTCGCCCGCCGTTCGCGAGACCTCCAGGATGACGCCCGTCAGGATGCCGCTCACCGCGTTGGGCAGCACGATGCGGCGGATCGTCTGCCAGCGGGTGGCGCCCATGTTCCAGCAGGCCTCGCGGAAGGCGAAAGGCACGGCCTGCAATGCCTCGCGGGTCGACACGATGACCACGGGCAGGGTCATGATCGCCAGCGTCAGGGCGGCCGCGAGGATGCTGGTCCCGAAGCGGAAGAAGAGCACGAAGGCGCCGACCCCGAAGAGGGCGTGCACGATGGAGGGCACGCCGGCGAGGTTGATGATCGCCAGGTTGATGGCGCGCGTGAGCCAGTTGTCGGGGGCGTACTCCGAGAGGTAGACGGCCGCTGCCACGCCGACCGGCACGGATGCGACCAGGGCCACGGCGACGAGCCAGACCGTGCCGATGAGCGCTGGGAAGATGCCGCCTGCGGTCATTCCGTCTTTGGGGTCGCCGAGCAGGAAGTCGAGGTCCACGATCGGGCCGCCCTTGTAGACGAGCACGGCGAGGATGGCCGCGACCGGCACGATGAGGAGCACCGTCATCAGGCCGAAGGCGAGCCTGACGGCCAGCTCCTTGCGGTCGTTTCTTCGATTGAGCGCCGTTGCTTCGAACATCGCTCTACTTCTTCCTGATGCCGCGCACGACGAGGTCGGCGGCGAGGTTGATGAGGAAGGTCACCACGAAGAGCAGGATCCCGAGGGTGAAGAGCGCCTGGTAGTGCTCGGAGCCGACGGCCGTCTCGCCGAGCTCGGCGGCGATGGTGGCGGTCAGCGCGCGGACCGAGTCGAAGACGCTCGTGGGCAGGTTGATGGAGTGGCCGCTGGCCATGAGCACGGCCATGGTCTCGCCGAAGCCGCGGCCGACGCCGAGCAGGACGGCGGCGAGCAGGCCGTTTCGGGCGGCGGGCAGCACGACCTTGAAGACCACCTGCAGGCGGGTGGCGCCGAGGGCCTCGGCGGCCTCTCGGTAGCGGTCGGGCACGGCCTTCAGGGCGTCCTCGGCGATGGTCGTCATGATCGGCGCCGCCATCAGGCCCAAGATCACGCCCGAGTTGAGCACGTTCAGGCCCACCGGCACGTTGAAGAGGTCGATGATGAGGGGGTTCATGATGCTCAGGCCGATGAAGCCCCAGACCACAGAAGGGATCGCCGCGAGCAGCTCGACCAGGACCTTGAGGATCTCCCGGGAGCGGGGGCCCGCGAACTCGGCGATGTAGATGGCCGCGCCCAAGGAGAAGGGCACCGAGACGACCATGGCCAGGCCGGTGACGCTCGCGGTGCCGGCGACGAGCGCGAGGGCGCCGTAGGTCGGGTTGAGGTCGGAGGTGGGGCGCCACTTGGGCGAGCCGAAGAACTCGAAGATCTCGAAGCGGTCGGCGAGGAAGCCGACTCCTTCGCGGGCGATGAAGACGAAGATGCCGATGATGAAGATGATGGCCGAGATGCCGCCGATGAAGACGAGCACCTCGACTACCTTGTCGATGAGCCAGGCTAGGTCGCGGCGGTCCACGTCCCCCGGGGCGGGGCGGGCTCGCTCCGGCCGTGCTGCCATCTACCGGCACTCCTTCCCGCAGAGCACCTCCATCAAGTCCCCGATGCGCGCGCTTAGCTCGGTGTAGAGGCTGCGCAGGGCCACCCTGTCGTGCTCGGGCTCACCGTTGAGGTCGGGGCTGTGCAGCTCCCACCTGACCACGGTGACCAGGAATGGGAGGTTGTCGATGTGCTCGAGGGGGTCGCCGTCGAGGGAGACCAGGACGTTGAACTTGCGCAGCTTCTTGCGCTTGACGACGAGCTGCTCCGGCTCCGAGTCGTCGAGGTCGAGGCCCAGCTCGTCTGCGATCTCGTTGAGCAAGGGGTTGACCGACTCCGCCGGCTGCCAGCCGGCCGAGTGGTAGCGGCCCCGGTCGGGGTAGAGCTTTTCGCAGAGCGCCCGCGCCATCTGGGTGGCGCAGTCGTCGCGGTCGTCGACGAAGACTATCTCGAAGGTCCGCGGGAGCTTGCGCAGCCCCTCGACGGCGAAGAGGGTCTCCTCGCAGAGGTTCTCCGCCTGGTCGCCCACCCGGTCGAGCTTGTTGAAGACCACCTGGAAGGCGTAGAGGTCCTTCAAGGGTCTCGGCTCCAGGGCCTTGGGCTTCAGGAGGTCCCGCAGGCTCTTGCCGAAGGTGTGGTCGACCTTGCGAGACATCGTGATGGTGGCGCGCGCGAGCTCCGAGTCGCCTTCGATGAAGGAGGTTAAGGCGTCGCGCAACATCTCCATGGCCTTCTCCGAGAGCGTCTCCACGTCGCGGGCGATGGTCGGGGGTGGAACCTTGGAGAGCTGCACCGCCTCGCGGGCGATGGTGACCGCGTAGTCGCCGACGCGCTCGAGCTCGAGGCTGACGCGCAGCACCGACGAGACGAAGCGGAGGTGGGCGCCGCTCGGCAGGTGGCGCACGATGAAGGCGTGGCAGTGATCGTCGAGGCGGCGCAAGCGGCGGTTGACGATGTAGTCGCCGAGGATGACTGCCGTGCAGAGGTCGTGGTCGCAGTTCAGCATCCCCTGGATCGCCGCGTCGGTGGCCTCGACTACCACCGAGCCGATGTTCTGGACCGAGGTGCGCAGGCGCTCCAGGTCTTCCTGGAGGCGTTTCTCGTACAAGGCGCCCATGTTTCCCTCCTGGCTGAGCTGGGTCAGGGGCACTTCAGCTCACGCACCGGCGCGTAGCCCTTCTCCTGCATGATGCACTGCCCCTCGTCCGAGAGGATCCAGTCGAGGTAGACCTTCACGTGACCCGTGGGCTCTCCGTTCGTGTACATGAGGAGCGGGCGTGCGATGGGGTAGCTGCCGTCGACGGCGCTCTTGGAGGAGGGGGCGACGCAGGCCTCGCCCTCGGCCTTGGAGATGCAGGGCATCTTCAGGTGGTCCGTGGCGTAGGCGAGCCCGCTGTAGCCGATGGCGCAGGGCGTCTTCTCCACGAGGTCGACCACGTCCTTGCTGCCGTGCATGTCGCGGGAGCCGAGCTTGTAGTCCTTGCCTCTCCCGAGCACGGCCTCCTTGAAGTAGGCGTAGGTGCCCGAGTTGTTCTGGCGGCTGACCCTGACGATCTCGTCGCTCGGGCAGCCGGGGATCTCGAGGTTGAGCTGGCTCCACTCCTCCGCGTCGCCGCCCTCGCCGTAGACGCGGGCGAGCTGGGCGACGGTGAAGCCCTCGGCCGGGTTGTCCTTGTGCACGAAGACCGCGAGGGCGTCGTAGCCGACGGTGTGCTCCACCGGGGTCACGCCGCGCTGCCTGGCCATGTCGAGCTCACGCTGCTTCATCTTGCGGCTGGCGTTGGCGAGGTCGACCGTGCCGTTGATGAGCGCGCTGATGCCGGTGCCGGAGCCGCCGCCGGTCACCGCAACGGCCATCTTGGCGTCGACCTTGGCGTAGGCCTCGGCCCAGGCCTGGGCGACGTTTACGAGGGTGTCGGATCCCTTGTTCTGGATGACCGTGCGCCCTGAGCGCGTGGCGGCCTTCTTGGCTTGCTGCGTGCCACCGCCGAGCGTGGTTTGTGGGGTCGAATCACGCCGGCCGCAACCGATGGCGATGACGATGAGCGGCACGACGATGAGAGCGGCTCTCGGGTTCACTTCCCTTCCCCTGTTTCGCTTGTGGGATACCGGCCGACTAACCCACGGCCGAAGCGAAGTCATCGCCTGCCGCGGAGATATGACCGTCCTGGCACGGAACTGTCACCTGGGTCACCGTGCTGTTGCACCGGCTCGTTGGTGCGCCCGCGATCCGCGTGCTATCGCTTGCCCTTGGTCGAAGCGGATGAGCGCACGACGCAGGGAAAACAGCTCAGGAGTGATGCACTGATGAAGGTCACGAAGATCGGATCTGCGGGATGTGTGAGGGCGGCGGCTGCGCTGCTGGCGGGCTTTGCCGTGCTTGCGTTTTCTCCCGGAAGAGCGGCCGCCGGCGAGCCCGGGGGCTCCGGCTCCGAGCCAGCCAAGGTCGGCATGAAGACCTACGTCGACTTCTCCATGGGCGAGAAGGGCGCGGCCGGCGGCGGGTCGTCGAGCTTCAGCCGCGTCGCCGTGACCCGCGCGTACATCAACGTGAAGAAGAAGATCACGCCCTACCTGGGCGCGCGAATCACCCCGGACGCACACCAGGAAGACGACGGCGACTACGCGGTGCGCCTGAAGTACATGTACGGCGAGGTCTACGTTCCGGACCTCGGGCCGCTGACGCACATGACCGCGGAGATCGGCATGGGCCACATGCCCTGGCTCGACTTCGAGGAGCACATCAACCTCTACCGCTGCCAGGGCACCATGGCCGTCGAGCGGGCCGGGACCTTCAACTCGGCCGACCTCGGGATCAGCATCCGCGGCTACATCGGCGAGGCCCTGGAGGACGCGAAGGAGCGCACCGGCAACAAGAAGTACGCCGGCAAGTGGGGAACCTGGCACGTGGGCGTCTACAACGGCGGCGGCTACCACGGCGTGGAGAACAACGAGAACAAGGTCGCGGAGTGGCGCCTCACGCTCAGGCCGATGCCCGGCCTGCTGCCCGGCCTGCAGCTCAGCTACTTCGGCCTCTACGGAAAGGGGAACGTGGCGGGCTCGGGGTCCGCGCTGCCGACCTACAGCGTGCAGATGGGCATGCTGAGCTTCGAGCATCCCTGGGTGGTGCTGACCGGCCAGGCCTTCCTCACCAACGGTAACGCGAAAGGCGACTGGGTAGATGCCTCCGGCGATGCCCTCAAGACCTTCGGGTACAGCGTCTTCGGCAACCTCCGCGTGCCGGTGGGCTCGATGAAGCTGGCCGCCTTCGGTCGCTTCGACAGCTTCAACGCCGACCAGGACGGGAAGCTGGCGGACAAGGGCAGCTACAAGCTGGTCATCGCCGGCATCTCGCTGGACCTCTACAAGGGCAACATGATCGTGCTGGCCTACGAAGGCACCTTCCACGACGACGACTTCGCCGGCAAGAAGAAGGTGCCGGCGGCGGGCACCAAGCTCGGTGACGACCACAAGGGGCAGCTCGTCTACCAGATCAAGTACTAGGAGCGCGCAGCCCCCTGCGCGCTCCTCCCTTGCCCTTGCCCTTGCCCTTGCCCTTGCCCGAGACACCGGGCCGACGCCGCACGGCGGAGGCCGGGGCGTGGCCTTTACAAATCGCCTACGATGCACAAGCTGCTCTCTCCAACCCAATCCGAAAGCCCGGATAGAACGCCATGAGCATGAAGACCCCGCTGACCAAGATCCTGGACAGCAAGGGCCGCGCCCCCCTGAGCATCGCTCCGACCCTCACGGCCGCCGAGGCCGTGGAGCTGATGAACAAAGAGCGTGTCGGCGCTCTCCTGGTCATGGACGGCGAGCGCCTGGTCGGCATCTTCACCGAGCGCGACCTCCTCGTCCGGGTCGTCGGCGCCGGGAAGGCGCCGGCAGACGTGAAGATCGCAGACGCCATGACCTCGAAGATCCTGACCGTGGAGCCCAGCACCACGCTCGAGCAGGCCATGGCCCTCATCAACACCCACTGCTGCCGGCACCTCCCCGTCGTGGAAGGCGAGGCCGTGAAGGGCCTGGTCTCCATCGGAGACCTCAACAAGTGGTTGGTCGAGCACCTCGAGCACGAGGTGCGCCTGCTCGAGAACTACATCACGGGCGGCTACGCCTGAGACCGGGTTTCGCACCCTGAGGTCGCTGCTGAAGAACGGAGCGCTGCTGGCCGGCGGGCTCGCCGTCGCCTTCTGCCTCGCTGAGGGCGGCCTGCGCGTCGCAGGCTACTCGGCGACGAGCCCCTTCGAGCGCCTGCTCCGGCACCCCGACGCCCTGGTCGGCTATCGCATGATCCCGGGCGAGCGCGTGCGGCTCCATGGGCCCGCCGGAGAGTACGCAGTCGAGATCGCAGACCTCGGCTTCGGGGACGGGCGGGGCTTTCGCGACGACGAGAGGCGGGGCCCTGTGCACAGCGTCTTCTTCGGGGACTCCTTCGTGTGGGGCTTCGGTGTGGACGTCGCCGACGCCGTCTCGGAGCGCCTCGAGGCCTTGACCGGCAAGGAGGCCCTGAACCTGGGCATGACGGCCTTCACGTCGTCGACGCAGTACGCGCGCCTCTTCGAGCGATACGCGGCCCTGCTCGGCGCCGAGCACGCCTTCTTCGGCGTGTTCGTGGGGAACGACCTCGAGGACAACGTCAGCTTCGAGGGCTGGTTGCAGAGCTCGAGGCGGGTGTCTTACCCCGAGTGGTGCACCCGCGTGATCAAGGGGGTCGCCGGCGACGGCCTCGCGGTCTCGGCGCAGCGCTTCGCCTTGAGGCACAGCGCGCTCTGGAGCACTCTTACGGAGCGGCTCGGAGGTGAGCCCGGCCGGAGCTGTGCGCCCTACGACCGCAAGCGCGAGGTAGATCTCATGCGCCGCGCCATCTCCCGGATCGGCGAGACGGCTCGTGAGACAGGGACGCGCGCGATCCTCTTCGTGATCCCGATGAAGGAGCTGGTCTATGGGCCCGAGCCGGGTCCGGAGACCGAGGAGACCGAGCAGGACACGCGGTACCCGGTGGTGATGAGGCTGTTGCGTGAGTCGGGGATGGAGGTGGTCGACCTCTTGCCGGCCTTCCGCAAGGCGGCCGCGGCCGGCGAAAGCGATCTCTACTTCGCCAGCGACGGTCACTGGACGCCCGCCGGGCACGCGCTCGCGGCCGCGGAGCTCAAACGTCACCTCGACTCCCTCCCCGCGACTAGTCCCAAAACAAGCGATTAGCCATTAGCCGTTAGCCATTAGCTCAGGCATTCCCGTTGCTTCGGCGAAGTGGGCACTTCGCCTGAAACGCGAAGGCGTGAGCGGAGACGCAGCCGCAAGTGCGCAGGGTTTCTGGCTAACCGCTAACAGCTAGATCAAAGACTAGAGGCGCGCAGGGTGGGGCGCCTTGAGCGCATTCGGCAGGTCCCGCAGGCGCTGCTAGGATGCCGCGCCCACCCGGAGGAGCCCAGATGCCCCAGGCTGGACGCTGGATCTTGATCATCTTGTTGCCGCTCGCTACGGCCGCGAGCGGTTGCGGCGGCGACTCGTCGGAGTCAGGGCCGCAGATCCAGCTCCTCGAGCTGCCCGCCGTGCATCCCAGCGACGACGGAGCGCCGCCTGCCCGTGCGGCTGACACGCGAGATACAGGAGCTGCGAGCGCGGCCGACCCTGGTGCTGGCGAGGACACGCCGGACACCGTCGACGCGTCGCTCGACGTGCTCGACCGACCCGCGGACGTCCCAGAGCCGCCCGCCGACGCGGCCGAGCCCCCCGATGACACGGCCGAGCCAACCACGGACACAACGGAGCCGTCCGCAGACACTACCGACGTGCCCGCGGACACAACGGAGCCGCCCGCGGACACCACTGACGTGCCCGCGGACACAACGGAGCCGCCCACGGACGCCACTGACGTGCCCGCGGACACAACGGAGCCGCCCGCGGATACAACGGAGCCGCCCGCCGACACCTCCGACGTCCCCGCGGACTCTACCGAGCCGCCCGCGGACACCGCTGACGTGCCCGCGGACACAACGGAGCCGCCTGCGGACGCCGCCGACGTGCCGGCCGACACGCCGGAGCCGGAGAAGGACACCGCCGGGGCCGACACCGATCCCGGGCAGCCGGACGCCGGCCCGGCCTCGGGCCCCGGTCACTGGCGCTGCGCGGAGCGCGACGGGGCCGGGACCTGCGAGGCGGTCTTCGAGAGCGACAACTGCGGGGACGGCGCCTGCCGGCCTGCCGAGGGAGAGTCGCCGAGCTCGTGCCCGGCGGACTGCGCCGGCGACCCCGCCGGTCCCCCGTGCGCGGACGCCGCCGACTGCATCTTCTACGACTGGCCCCACGCGGGCACCGGCTTCTGGGCCTGCGAGTCGCCGGGCCCCGGCCAGCAGACCCTCTGCGTGGCCTATGCGAGCACCGTCTACTGCGGGACCTACGGCTACGACTGGTGCGCCGAGGAGTGGGGTGAGAGCCCGGCCAACTGCCCGACGGACTGCGCTCCCGGTGAGGGCGGCGCTTGCGAGGCGGCCCTCGACTGCGTCTTCGAGGAGTGGCCGTCGGAGAACGACTGAGGCGAGGCCTGCCGGACCGGGCACCGGCGGCCGGCGGCGAGGTCCACGAACACCGGGGAGACACCATGTCAGAGACCAGCAGCGTCCTCATAACGGGCTGCTCGACCGGCATCGGCGAGAGCGCGGCGCTCGAGATGGCGCGCCGCGGCTGGCTCGTCTTCGCCGGGGTGCGCAAGGACGAAGACGGCGCCCGGCTCGTCGAGGAGGGCGCCGGGGACCTGCGGCCGGTGATCCTCGACGTGACCGATCCGGAGGCCATCGCGGCCGCCGCCGGTGCCATCGAGGAGGCGGTGGGCGACGCGGGTCTGCAGGGCGTGGTGAACAACGCGGGGATCGTGGCGGCCGGTCCGGTGGAGTTCCTGCCCGTGGAGGACTTGAGGCAGCAGCTCGAGGTGAACGTCGTGGGGCTCGCCGCGGTCACGAGGGCGTTCATGCCCCTCATCCGCAAGGGATCGGGCAGGATCGTGAACGTCGGCAGCATCTCCGGGCTCATCGCGAGCCCCTTCGTGGGCGCCTACTGCGCCTCCAAGTTCGCCGTCGAGGCCTTGAGCGACTCCATGAGGGTGGAGTTGCGCCCCTGGGGCATCCCCGTGAGCCTGGTGCAGCCCGGCCCCATCAAGACCCCTATCTGGGACAAGTCCATCGAGAAGGCCGAAGGCCTGCGCGACAGGCTCCCCGAAGAGGCCGCGGAGCTCTACGAGCCCCTGATGAAGGCCGTCCGAGACGAGGTCACGCGCCGGGCGGAGAGCGGCTTTCCGCCCGAGCGCATCGCCGACGGCATCGCCCACGCGCTGACCGCGAAGAGGCCCAAGACCCGCTACCTCATCGGCCCGTGGGCCCGCACCCAGATGCTCATGGTGGGCTGGATGCCCGACAGGCTCCGCGACTGGGTGCTCACGAAGGCCCTCGGGCTGAGCTGAGCGCGTGTCGCCCCCGCCGTCGGGAGACGAGGGAGGCCACGAGCAGGCACACGACGAGCGACGAGCCGGGCAGGTGCGGCGAAGGGAGCGTCCCACCAGCGGCCCGGCAGCCGCGCGGAGCCCCGCGCCAATGATCGGTGGAGGTCTTGAGGGGCACGCGATCCGGGGGGTGGTAGCCCTCGCACTCTTGCAGCTCCACCCGGTGCTCCTCGAGGGCGACGGTGGTGTTGCCTGAGAGGTCGACGAAGCGGACGGTGACCGCGACCGGGCCCGAGCCGACGTCGGCGGGGAGCTTGAAGAGGCAGCGGCCGTCTTCCCCGTGGCCGAGCCAGATCTGCTGTGTCGGGCTGGAGTAGTCGAGGCGTCGCAAGGTGGTGACCGGCGCCAGGAAGGCAGAAAAGCGGCCCGTCTCGTCGCGGACCTCCGCCTCGAGGAGCAGCCCCTCTTCCCCCCAGTCGTCGCTGGCCTCGAAGACCAGCTCGGCGACCCACATGTCGTAGCAGTGGCGCTGCGGGCATCCTTCCGAAAAGCCGATGGACTCGACCTTGGGCGCCTCGCTGTCGGGGCCGGACCCGGTCTGGAATCGCATGATCTGCCGGTAGGTCTCCACGGTCCTTGTCGGCGCCATGCACGGAGTGCAGGGGAGGTCCGGGTGGTGGCCGCAGGGACCGGAGTCGGGGCAGGAGAAACCTCCCGGGCCCAGGACGGGTTGCTGCACGGTTGTCTTCCCGCGCAGGGTGTAGAACCTGTGAGCTCGCAGCTCTTCACGCGGCACGATGAGGAGCCGGTCCTCGTCGATGCGCTCGATGTCGATGGGCACCGACGGGTCGTCGTCCTCCTCGAGGTCCTTGGAGAGGGTGAGGTCGGTGTAGCTCCACGAGCTCCCGACGGTCAGGAGGAGGCGGGTGTTGGTGGCCGCACCTTTGCTGTTCTTCTGCGGCCGGTAGCGGACACTGCCAAGGCTGTCCCCAGGACAAGGGCAGCTGAAGAGCAGGGCCTGTGCCGGTTCGGGGGGCAGCAGGAACAGCAGCACGGCGGCCGCGCGTGCGAGCCGCCGGGTGCTTCGCCCGATGCCGTTTCGTGCGACTCGGCGCGCCGTCAGCAGGAGGTGTAGGTTAACTCGCATTGGCTGAAGTCGCAGGTGTGGGTGTCGCGTCCGTGTCTCACGTGTCGGCTGCCGGCCCTGGCCCCAGGCCGGCGAGAGAGCTCGGTCGTCGCTCCGGGTCGTGCCGGGTGAGGGCCTCGATGAAGTCCAGGATGCTGAGCAGGCGGCGATCCTCGCCGTGGTGCCTCAAGGGCTCGTGCACGGCTCCGTCCTGCAGCCTCTTGCGGGCGACCCGCACCTGGCGCGCGCGGTGGGCCGCGTCGCTCGCTGGCACCTCACCGACCAGGAGGTCGTAGAGCAGCAGGCCGAGGGCGTAGCGATCGCTCCAGGGGCCCACCTCTCCGCCCGAGAGCTGCTCCGGGGCGGCGTACATGAGGGCGCCGCGGAAGCCCACCGTGGAGGTCTGGCGGGCGCGGAGGTCGCGCGCGACCCCGAAGTCGGCGACCTTCAGGCGGCCGTTGCGGGTCAGCAACACGTTGGAAGGCTTGAGATCTCGGTGCACTACATCGTTTGCGTGCAGGAACTCCAGGGCGGCGCAGAGCTGGTCTCCCATCTCCCAGACCTCGGGGAGCGCGGGCTTCGGCTCGCGCCGGAGCCGGTCGTCGAGGCTCCCTCCGTCGAGCATCTCCATGACCAGGTAGAAGCTCGACTCGTCCGGCAGGCTCGAGAGCTCGTAGACCTGCACCACGCCGGGGTTGGGCCCGAGGCGCTCGAGGAGCTGGGCCTCGCGGCGGAGCGCCCGGAAGGCGGCGCCGTCAGCGGTCGCTAGATCCGGGTGCACGACCTTGATCGCGCGGGCCCCGTCGAGCTCCACGTCGGTTGCGCGGAAGACGACTCCCATGGAGCCGCGCCCGATCTCCTCGTCGACGAGGTGCCTGCCCAGGGTGGTGCCTCCCCTGACCGGGAGGTCGTATCCCCAGTACCGCCGCGCCTCCGAAGGCTCGGCGTCGAGGCACCCCGCCAGGCCCAGCTCGGCGCGATCGTCGAGGACCTGCACCAGGCTCTCCCGCTCTCCGCGGGCTCCCACCGGGCGCTCGTCCATCGCGTGCCCGCCGGCCGGGTCGACGTAGTGGACGCTCCCCGAGCGCCGGCTCCACGCCAGGACGAAGACGTGGGGCCAGCCGCAGCGCTCGCAACCGCGGTAGACGACGAAAGGGTGCAGCAGGAGCCGCCGATCCAGGTCGGGGGTGCAGAGCGAGACCATCCTGGAGGGCAGCGGCGCAGGCACGCGCAGGCTTCGCACGACCGGCTCGGCGGCCGCTCCCTGGAGATCCACGACGCTCAGGTCGAAGCATCCCCCGAGGCTCGGGTCGGTGGCCTCGCTGACGAGCATTGGGCGCGTGGCCAGGCTTCGGAGGATGCCGGTCATGGCGTCGACCAGGGCCTCCGTCCTCTTGGTCAGCTCCGGCAGATCGCCTTGCGCGATGGTGATCGCCTCGTGCACCGCCGGGTTGCGCAGCTCGACCATGTCGTCGAGCGCCCTGGTCCCCCCCTTCACCGTGAAGCGAGCGGCCAGCTCCGGGTCGAAGGGGGGCTCGCTGCGTGCCTCGACCGCCCGCGCCACCTCGCGGGCCGTGCCGATCCAGGTCCCGAAGGTCGCCTTTCGGTGGAGGCTCGCCAGGATCTCCTCCACCTTGGGGTCCCGCTCCTCCTCCGACAGGTAGTCGGCCAGCAGCACGACCGCGGACCAGCGCGCGACGAGCTCCCCGAGGCCGAAGGCGAGCCGGACGCGCCTCTCGGGGTCGCGCTCCAGGTGCCAGCGGCGCAGCAGCAGGGCCAGCGGCCGCGGGAGCCGGCGCTGGAGACCGAGGAGGCTGGAGCTCCCCGTGTGGCGCGTGACCGCTCCTCTCACGGTGAGGCGCTCCGCGGCGCGGCTCAGGCGGCGGGCCGCGTCGGCGGCGCTCCCCGGCCGGCGCTTCGGATCGCCGGCGAGCATCGGCGCGACCGCCTCGGCCACGCTGCGATCGAGCCTCGAGAGGGCCTCGTCGATGCGCTCGCGGTAGCCGCCCACCGGTACGAGCAGCCCCTCGACGACCTTCGGGAAGAGCCTCTCCTGGAGCGCCAGCTCGACGAGGAGCACCCCCGCGGCGAAGATGTCGGTGGCAGGCGACGGCGGGCTCCCCTCGGCGATCTCGGGAGCGGCGTAGCCAGGGGTGCCGTAGCCGACCAGCTCCGATCGGTCCTTGTGTGGTGTCGCCACGTCGAGGATCACGGGCTGGTCGTCACGCAGCAGCACGTTCCTGGCGCTCAGGTCCCCCGCGACTCCGAACAGCTCGTGAGCCGCGCAGACGGCCTCGAGCAGCCGGGCGCCGGTGCGAAGCAGGTCGACCTGGCCGGGCGGTGTGCCGGACTCGGTCCTCTCCCGCCAGGTCGGCGCCTTCACGTGCTCCAAGACCACGAAGGGTCTCGGGCGGCGCCGGGCCAGCTCCCCGGAGTCGAGCAGGCGCGGGAAGCCCGCGTGCTCGCCGCAGGCCTGCATGCGCGCCTTGAAGCGCGCCCAGGTCCTGCCGTGGGGGCTCGCCCGTCGCGCGAACCACACCTTGAGCACGCCCTCCTCGCCGGCCTCTCCCGTGGCCTCCCAGACGCTCGCCTCGCCCCCGGTGGCGAGCCGGCGCCCGAGGCGCCAGGCGCCCGCCTGCTCCCCTTCTCGCAGGACGCCCGAGGGCGGCTTCTCCTCATCTGGCTCGGCCTCGTCGATCGGCACCTCCACCTCGGGGACTTCCACGAGCACGCGCTCTGCGGCTTCGCGCCACGGGTCGTCCTCGCCAAGGAGCCCGAGCAGATCGCACTCCACCTCTCTCGGCGGGCGGGAGCGGGAGCTCTCCGAGCGGGCGATCAGGCGGTCCGTCAGCGTGATGACCTCGGCGGGCAGGTCCGGGCGCTCGAGGCCCAGCGAAGGCGGGTCTTCCTGCACGCGGCGCTGGCTCAGCTCGTAGAGGTTCAGCACGTCGTGGAGGGGCGGGTGGCCGGCCAGCAGCGCGTAGAGGACGGTCCCCGCGGTGTGCGCCGCGTCGTGCCAGGCGGGGCGCCCCATATGCTGGGCAGGTGAGAAGTAGTGCGGGTCGCTACGGAATCGTCCGCCCTGCATGGTCACCACGTCGGTTTCCACGGGGTCGTAGTGCCGCGGCTCGCAGAGCAGGCAGGCGAAGGCCTCGGGGTCGTCGATGTCCGCGCGTACCCGCCGCAGGTCGAAGTCGTCGAAGCGGCGCCCATGGCGGCGGAGCAGCCCGAGGGCGCGGTGCACCACCGCGGCGACGGCGACCGCCGGGCCGACATCAGGCAACTTCACGTCAAGGGCCAGCGGGGCCGGGACCGGATCTCGGCGCGGGAGAGCTATCTCGCTCGTGGGGAGGCGGTGCTCGCCCTCGAAGCGAACGAAGAGAGGCGGCTCGTTCTCGTGCAGCCAGCGCACGGCCTCCACCCGCACCCGCTGCTCGAGGTGCATGGCGGGGGGATCGGCGACGTAGACCGTGACGGGGCCCGTGTCGTCGCGGGCCTTGAAGCGAAGGAGACCCTCCTCGGTGCGGCCGGCTGGTCGGGGGCCGTGCAGGCCCGCATCCTCGAGCATCTCCGTGTGCGTCCCGATGCGCCGTGGGGGGGCGTCCTCGCTGTCCTCCGCGTCCAGCTCCTTCTCCACGGCCTCGAGCAGGCCGATGAGCTCCTCGCCGCTGCGTGGCCGCTCCTCGGGGTCCTTGGCGAGCATCCTGAGGATGAGGGCGGAGAGGGGCCTTCGGATTCTCATATAAGAGCGCACGCGCCCCGCCTCTACAAACATCTCGAAGAAGAGGTTAGCCATGCCCACTACAAGGGAGAAGAATGTGACAAGTGCCATCTCCTCTGCGAGCGGTTCCATTTCTATGATGATGAGAATCGGGCACGATATGAGGGTGATTTGGGCGACAAAGATGAACATCTGACCGATCGAGAATTCGGAGACGGTGTGCCATGTGGCCGAAATGAGCCAAGCTACATTGGTACGGATGATGTTTGTCCAATAGACCGCCAGAATGTTCCCCGGGACGGTGAAAAGGATAAGGAATGTCACGACAATAGAAAGGCAAATACCAAGTAGCACGAGGAGGTGGTGGGCGGGCGGATACACATCTATGTGCGACTTTATAATCCGCTCGGTGGAATTCAGAGGCGTCATATGGATGACGATGTCAAGGCCTCCGAAAGAAAGCAGGTCCGGAACAGGTGTACGTAATA
>CAZQPP010000033.1:0-5615 GCA_964594295.1 uncultured Myxococcales bacterium
CCGGCGCCTCGGTGCTCGACCTCATGCGCAAGATGAACGAGGAGGACGGCATCACCTTCCTCTTCTCCACCCACGACCCGAGGGTGATGGCGCGCGCCCGCCGAGTGGTGACTCTCGTGGACGGGCAGGTAGCCGACAACGACGTGCGGGAGGCCCCGTCGCCCAACGGGAAGGGCGCGTGATGTCGACCTTCTACGTCAAGCTCGCCTGCAAGAACGTGCTGCGGCGCTACGGCCGCACGGGGCTGAGCACGGTGTCGATCATCGCGGGCGTGGCGATCCTCATCCTCGGCCGCGGCTTCGTGAACGGCACGACCGAGAACATCGTGCGCGCCCAGATAGACACCATGAGCGGCCACCTGATGGCGATCCCGGCCGACTACCCGAGCACCGGGTTCCGCCACCCGGTGGACAACCTCATCGACGTGCCTGAGGAGATCTCCTCCTGGCTGGATGAGAACACGGAGGCCTGGACCCGCCGCACCCTGTTCGTGGCGAGGGCAGTGCACGGCCGGGACGCCATGCGCCTGCGCATGGTGGGCTTCGACCCGGAGACCGACGAGGAGGTCTTCCCGCGCAGGGACTGGGGGGTGGAGGGCAAGGTGCCGGCCAGGCAGGAGGAGGGCGTGCTGATCTCGACCGGCGTGTCCGATATCTTCGGCGTCGAGCCCGGCGACACCCTGGTCTTCGAGACCCGCACGGCCGAGGGCGCCATCAACGCGCTCCAGCTGCCCATCAGCGGCGTGGTCCGCACGGGCAACCCGGTCTTCGACCGCATCGGCTGCTTCCTGCCCCAGCCCGTGGTCGACAGCCTGATCATCCCCAAGGGGCGATTCTCCCACCTCGCCGTGCGCCTCGAAGACCGCGACGACACCGACTCCATGGCGGCGGCCCTCGCCGAGCGCTACGGCGATCGCGCCCGGGTACGGACCTGGGCGCAGGAGGCCAACGACCTGATCGAGGTGCAAGCCCTGCGGCGCAAGGTCGTCGACGGGATCGTGCTCCTGATCATGCTGATCGCGGCCACCGGCATCGCCAACACCGTGCTCATGGCCGCCTACGAGCGCGTGCGCGAGATCGGCACCCTGCGCGCCATGGGCCTGACCCGCCGCGGCGTGATCGCTCTCTTCGTCGGCGAGGGCGCGGTCATGGGCGTCATCGGCGGGCTGCTCGGGGCTCTCCTCGGTGGATGGGGCAACTGGAGGCTCCACACCGACGGAATGGATCTGAGCGCGATGATCGAGTCGGCGGGCTCCACCGGCGCCTACCAGAACATCCCCTTCTCCGTGATGCTCTACACGGAGTGGTCGGCGCCGACGATCCTGGGGGCCTCGCTCTTCGGCCTCGTCGTGGCGGTGCTCGCGTCCATCTACCCGGCCTTCGTGGCCACGAGGCTGGCGCCGGCCGACGCCGTGCGTGCCGAGTGAGGAGGCGGACGATGAAGCTCTGGATTCGACTCGCCCTCCGCAACGCTCTCCGCAACCGCCGCCGCACGGCTCTGACGACGGCCACCGTGTTGATCGCCTGCGCCATGCTCACCGTCGCCCTCAGCTGGGTCGAGGGAATCTTCGGGGGCATGACCCAGAGCTTCGTAGCCTCGAGCGGCCACGTGCGGATCGTGGACGCGGACTTCGCCAAGAGGGAGGTGCTGCAACCCCTCGAGGAGAACGTGCCCGACACCGACAAGCTGATCGCGGCGCTCCGCGGCGTGCCCGGCGTCCTTGACGTGCAGCCCCGCATCACCACGGGCGCAGTAATCACCGCCGACGAGGAGATAGGAGACGATTTCACCATGGTCGTCGGCGCCACCGAGGCCTACTACCGCGACCACATGGACGCGGCCTCGAAGGTCGTCGCCGGGACCTGGCTGACCGGCGCCAAGAAGGAGGTCGTGCTCGGCCGCCGGGTGGCCGAGCGCATCGGCGTCGAGCTCGGCGGCGAGGTGCTGCTGCTCGGGCGCACGCAGTACGGCTCCATGTCTCCCGTCACGGCGAAGGTGGTCGGGGTCGCCGGCGGCGACATGCAGGTCGAGCTGCAGGCCTTCCTGCCCCTCGAGGAGCTGCGCTGGATGACCGACATCCCCGGCGGCGCCCTCGAGCTGCTCGTCTACGCGAGCGCGATGAAGCCCAGGCAGCTCGCGCCGCTGGTGAGCCGGCTCAGGGCACGCCCCGAGCTACGGGGTATGGCCGTGCAGGGCTGGTACGAGCGGGAGCCCTGGGCCTCCATGACCGGCATGATCCAGGGCATCCGCGCCGTCATCGAGGCCATGATCGTGTTCATCGCGGCGCTGGCCATCTTCAACACCATGACCATGGCCGTGCTCGAGCGCAGCAACGAGATAGGCGTCATGCGCGCCATGGGGCTGACCGCGCGGGGCACGGTGGGCCTCTTCCTCGTGGAGTCCATGGTCATCGGCCTCGCCGGCGGCGTCGTCGGCACCGCCATCGGCTCGGTCGGCGGCTACTTCCTCGAGACGAGGGGAATCAACCTCGGGGAGGAGCTCGTCGAGAAGATGGGCGAGGCCTTCCCGGTCCAGAGCACCTTCTACGGCGATCTGACGCCGGGCATCATGGCCACCGCCGTCGGCTTCGGCCTGCTGATAGCCGTGCTCGGCGCGCTCTTGCCGGCGCTGCGCGCGGCCCACATCCAGCCCGTCACCGCCATGCGGGCGAGGAGATAGGACCATGTTTGCCAACAATATGAAGATCCTGCCGCTGCTCTTTCTCGCCGTCTCGGTCACCGCGCCGTCCGCCCGGGCACAAGAGAAGCCGGCGGCCGAGGCACCTGCGACGGCTGTGCCTGCGGAGGAGGCGGCACCCGTCGAGGCGCCGCCAGCGGCGGAGACCGCCCAGAATGCTCCGCCGACGGCCGAGGATCTCCTCGACGCCATGGACGACATCCTCAACTACGAGACCCGCACCTCCAAGGTCTCCATGACCGTCGACGACGGGCGGCGCAAGCGCGAGTACCGCATGGTCACCTACGGCCAGGGCAAGGAGGACGTGGCCGTCGAGTACCTCGCGCCTGCCCGCGAGAAGGGCACCAAGATGCTCAAGAAGGGAGACAACCTCTGGCTCTACATGCCGCGGGCCGAGCGCGTGCAGAAGATCTCGGGGCACATGCTGCGCCAGGGCATGATGGGCTCGGACATCTCGTACGAGGACCTGATGGAGTCCTCAGACCTCCGGCAGACCTACGAGGCGAAGGTCACCGGTGAGGACACCCTCGACGGCCGCCCCTGCTGGAAGGTGGAGGCGAACGCCAAGGAGCGCTCCGTCAGCTACCCGCGCCGCGTGATCTGGGTCGACCGGGAGACCCTCGTGCCGAGCAAGCAGGAGCTCTACGCTGTCAGCGGCATGCTGCTCAAGACCTGGACCATGAGCGACGTGAAGCTCGTGGACGGCAAGCCCGTGCCCATGCGCATGGAGCTTCGCGACCAGCTCCGGCAGGGCTCGAGCACGGTCATGGTCGTCGAGGAGGTGCGCTTCGGAGTGAAGCTCCGGCGCGAGGTCTTCTCGAGGCGTTGGCTTGAACGCAAGTGAGGACACGAGCTACACCATCGCGGCCATGACGAGCAGGCCGATCACGATCCCGTGTGCCGACGGCTACGTGCTGCACGGGACTGTCTTCGAGGCCCGCGCGGGCCGTGAGCGCGGCGCGACGATCGTCGTGTGCTCCGCCATGCTCGTGCGGGAGGGCTACTACGGGCCCTTCGCGCGCGACATGGCCCGGCGAGGCTACCGCGTGCTCACCTGCGACAACCGCGGCCTCGGCCGCTCCCTGGCCGCGCAGGCGAGCGGCTACCGCATGGAGCTGCGCCACTGGGGCGAGCTGGATCTGCCCGCCGTGGTCGCATGGGCGAGGCGCACCGAGCCGGATCACGAGCTCATCGCGGTGGGGCACAGCATGGGCGGCCAGCTCCTCGACCTGAGCTCGGCCGTGCACGGCTTCGAGGCCCTCGTCACGGTCGCCGCGACGTCGGCATGGTGGGGGCACTGGCCCTTGCCCTACTCCGCGGGGATCCTGGGCTGGTTCCTGGCGGTCACCACGGCGGGCCGCCTGCTTCGGACGGTCCCGGCCGCGCTGATCGGTCTGGGGCCCGACGTGGACGCCAACCTGGTGCGGGACTGGTGCTGGTGGGGCTTGCACAGGGACTACATCCGCGGCCCCTTCGGCATGCGCTCGGAGGGAGCCGGCTACCGAGGGCGGGTGCTGGCCTTCAGCTTCGAGGACGACAAGCTCGGTGTGAGGCGTGCCGTGGAGGCCCTTCACAGGGTGTACCCGCCCGCGGCCCTGGAGCTGCGCCACGTGCACCCGCGGGACGTCGGGGGCGCGAGCATCGGACACTTCGGCTTCTTCCGCGGCCGCGCCGCCCCCCGCCTGTGGGAGCAGACGGCCGCGTGGTTGGACTCACAGGCCTCTTCGGGCTGATCAACGCCAGCGGCCGCCGCTACTCGAGGCGAAGGCTGTTGTAGTCGAGGGTCTTCCGCTCCAGGACGACCTTCGAGAGGAAGGAGGCCAGCCGGTCGTTCTCCAGCACCCTCGCCAGGTCCCCGGCCCGGGCGAGCTGTCGCAGCTCCTCGTCGAGGTCCTCGAAGGACCAGCTGCGGTGCCGGTTGTACTGGCGTTTGCGGGGGCCCAGCCAGTCGAGGAGACGTCGCGTGGCGCGCCCCAGCGCGCTGGTGTGAATCCCACGCGCTCCGTACAGCTCGCGCATGTGCGCCAGCAGCAGCACCACCTCGTCGTACAGCTGGGTGCGCCCGCGGTAGAGCCGATGGGGCATCAGCCACGGCAGCCCGTGCCGCCTCGCCGCCGCGTGGACCCGCCTGTGCAGGGCGGCGCTGTGCTCGGCGCGCGGCGCGCCCGAGGGCCGGTCCTCGCCGTAGATCTCTCTCAGCGGGGCCTCCAGGTCGGGGTACTCGGCGCGCACGAGCTCGAAGAAGGTCTCCTTCTGGCGTCCCGGGCGGAGGGTCATGCCGCCAGGTATGAGCACGTCGGGGCCGAGCTCGGCGAGCCGCTCGTAGAGGGCCTCGAGCTGCCGGTCGGAGTCGGCCACCATCGGCACGAGCGGCATCGCGCACACCCCGATGGCGCAACCTCGTCCCTTGAAGGCCGCCAGGGCCTCGAGGCGCGCCTCGACCGATGATGCCCCCGGCTCGAAGCGGCGCCGCTCCGTGTCCTCGGTGAAGGCCAGCGAGACCATGAGCACGAAGCCGGCGCGCTCGTTCACGCGCGCCCAGAGATCGAGGTCCCGGCTCACCATCGCGGACTTGGTCAGCACCAGCACCGGGAGGTCGTGCTCCGCCAGGACCTCTGCGCAGCGTCGCGTCAGCCGCTGCTCCGCCTCCACCGGCTGGTAGACGTCGGTGATGCCCGACCCGATGACCAGCGTGCCGCGCTCGCGCTGCTTCGGCAGCTCGGCGGCGAGGAGATCCGGCAGGTTGCGCCGCACGACGATGTCCCGTGCGAAGTCGCCCTGCACCCAGTAGCGCTCCGCGCGCCCGTCGCAGTAGAGGCAGCCGTGCTGGCAGGCCATGTAGGGCGAGCACCGGTACTTGCCGGTGAGGAAGGGCTCGGCCAGGTCGGCCCGGGTCAGCGCCTTCTTCACGTCCCTCG
>CAZQPP010000033.1:5625-29041 GCA_964594295.1 uncultured Myxococcales bacterium
CAGGGTGATGCCGCTCCGTCCGACCCCTGTCGTGCTCGTCCCGTGATCCTTGTCCATGCGGAGCTACTACCACGACCCGCGGGGCGGGCGGGGAGGCGGAGCCACGGGATCCGCCGTCGAGATCCACCAGCGAGTGGGCGAAGCGCGGAATACCCTTGTCGTGGGTCACGCGGAAAGCCTAGGTTAGACCGTTCAAGGGGCAGGCGCTGGTAACGGAGGCCAAGTTGAGTGGGCCGAAGTTCGTGCCGGGACGTGGGGTGTCTTCGCGTTGTCTTGGTGTGTTCCGGGGCCGGCCTTCGGCCTTGTGGGTGTTGGCCGCCATGCTGGGGCTACAGGCCTGTGTCGGTCTCGAGGACCTGCCCGAGCCACCTGACGTGCCCAAGGAGCGGGAGGACCCAGGCCTCGTCGTCGCTCCGGACGGCTCCGACGTGCCGGATGTCGTCTTGCCCGACCAGGACCCTGACATCGCCGATGCGCCGAGGCAGAGGGACGGGACGCCGGGCGAGCTGACAGAGGTCGCCGACACCGGCGACGAGGACGACGACGGGGACACGGTGCTCGACACCGAGGACAACTGCCCGATGGTGCCGAACGGCGAGCAGGTCGACGGCGACGGGGACGTCTGCGACCCCGACCGCGACGGCGACGGGATCCCGTCGAAGGCCGCACCGACCTCTACGCGCTGGGCTGCATCCTGCACCAGGCTCTGACCGGGAAGGCCCCCTTCCAGAGCAGCGACTCCACCAACGAGCTCATGCAGCACGTCACGCGCCGGGCTCCGCAGCTGCCGGACCCGCTGCCTGGCGGCGACCCGCTGCCCATGTCCCTGGCCATCTTGCAGCAGGCCCTGTTGGCCAAGAAGAAGGAGGAGCGCCCACCCACGGCCCGTTTCGTCGTCGACGTCTTGTGCGCGTTGGAGCGGGGGGAGGAGATCGACGTGCTCGGACATATGCGCAGCCTCACCGACTCCGGCCTGAACCCGGAGGTCTGGCGCAAGGAGACCGAGCTGGCGGATTCCTCTTCTGATGATGAGGAGGGGCCGACGTCCAACGTGCTGGTGTCCGCCTCGGACTCCACCAGGGCGGCCAAGACACCCTCTGAGAAGACCACCGCGCAGGATCTTCTGGGACCAGACGGGGAAGAGCCCAGCCCAGACGAAGGCTCCGGCCGCAGAGATTGACACCGAGGCACGGCCCGCGGAGAAGCCGAAGCCTCAGCCCGCCAAGCAGACGAAGCCGGAGCCTCAGCCTATTGAGGAGACGAAGGCAGAGCCCCTCCTCGCCTCGAAGCCGACAGATCCCACCGCGACCCCGACTCCGGCTCCTCCCCTGGTCTCCGAAGGGGAAGTCCCGGCCGAGTCCTCGGGGGAAGCTCAGCTCGAGGACAAGGTCGCAGAGGCGCCCACCAGCGACGTGGAGACAGCACCCTCACCGGACCAGAGCCCTCCGGCTGCGGAGACGGCAGCCTCACCTGACCAAGGCCCTCCAGTGGCGGAGACTGCAGGTACCCCGCAAGCGGACTCGCCCCCGCCCCCTGCCGACGCCGTCCAGCCCCCTCCGAAACCACCGGAGAAAGCGCCTGCACCTGCGGCAGCGAAGGCAAAGAAGAGCCCAAAGAAGAGGCCCAGGGCGCCGAAGCCCGCGACCATCCTCATCAGCAGCAGCCCGAGTGGAGCGAGCGTCTTCTGGAAAGGCAAGCGCATTTGCAGGTCTACGCCCTGCAAGAAGAAGCTGCCTGCGTCCAAGGGCGGGCTCACGGTCACCTTTCGCAAGAAGGGCTACGTCGCAGCAGAGGTCAAGACCAACGTAGCCCCCGGCAAGACGGCCAAGGCCCACGCCAAGCTGATCCGGCGGATCTCCGAAGGCGCCTGGTGAGGGCGGCTATGGGCTTGGCGGTCGGGCGCTGTGCGTGGCTGGCCTGGAGCGTAGTGCTCGGCGTCTTTCTCCTTGCCCCATGGCAGGTGAGCGCCGGGGAGCCCCGCCCCTCCGTCATTATCCCGGACGTCGATCCCGGCCGCGTCATCGAGCCCGCTGCCAAGCTCAGGGCGAAGGCCGTCTACGACGAGACCCTCGCATGGGTCCAGGCCCAGTGGTTTGCAGACGCGTTGCCGAAGGCCCGAGAGGTGTACGCGATCTACCCGTCGGCACGCACAACGCTCTTCCTCTCCGACGTGCTTGACGCCCTGGACCGCCGTTGCGGGTGCTTCGCCGCTCTGCTCGCCGCCCGTGAGCTGGATGCCTCCGGGCGCTTTGGGAAGCAGATCGCCGAGGAGCCCGCGCCGCCGCTGGTCGAAGCCGCCGAGGAGCCTGCCTCTGCGACCGAGGACCTCGGATGGATTCTGCTCGGCCTGGGAGCCGCCACTCTGGTCGGCGGAGGGGTGATGACGCTCCTGGCACTTGATGCGAAGGAGGAGCAGAGCTCGGCGGCCGAGCAGTACGACAAATCGGGCTCTGTGGAGGACTACAATCGGCTGAAGGGTGCCCGCGATCGGGCTTCAACGCGCCAGACCTTGAGCATCGCCCTTTACGCCGCCGGGGCGGCATCGGGGACGGCGGGGATCCTCGTCCTGACCGTGGCTGACAAAGGCGACAACGCGGCGTTTCAGCTTCGCGCGCTCGCTGGTCCGACCTCGATCGGGTTGTCCCTTGGCGGGTCGTTTTGACCCGCGCTCAAGCTCTGCTCCCGAGGAAGGCCTGAGTCGCAGAGGTCCGGCGCTGCGGCGCCAGGGAGGAGGAGCAGCAGGGCACGGGCGGGGCAGGCTGGCGTTGCCACGGTCGGCCCTCAGTCCCAGATGCACATCTTGCCGGACTCCGCCCAGTTGGTGTTCGAGCAGCGCATGCCTGAGTACGGGCAGTCGGAGTCCTGGCCGCAGGAGAGGTAGCAGGCGTCGGTGCCCACGTAGAAGCCGTGGGCGGAGCTCCACTGGCGCTCGTAGCAGCGCCCGGACCGGCCGCTGTCATCGGGGCAGTCGGAGTCGCTTGAGCACTTCTTCAAGCAGACGTCGAAGGCGCACTCGTAGCGCTCGGGGTCGGGGCAGTCCTGGGTGTAGTTGGGGCAGCCCGGGTACGCCGTGCACTGGCCCAGGTAGCAGACGTAGCCCTTCGCGCCGCAGCAGTCGTCGTCGTTGCTACACTCGGCGCCGCCGGCCCCAAGGCAGGCCTCGTCTTCGCCGCACTTCACGTAGTCGCTGTTGCAGCTGTGGTCGCACTCCCGGGACCAGCACCTGCGGCTGGCGTTGGGCACCTCGGGGCAGACCTTGTTGCACTCGCCGCAGTGGTCGACCGAGTCGTCGTCGACGCACTCGCCGTCGCAGTGCTGCATCCACGAGCCGCAGTCGCAGCGGCCGTACTCGCACTCGGCTTCGGCGGCGCAGACCTCGTCGCACTCGCCGCAGTGGCTCCTGTTCTCCCGGGTGTCGACGCAGATCCCGCCGCAGTCGGTCAGGCCCACGGCCTCGCAGGGCTCCACGCACTCGCCGAGGTAGCACTCTGCCGTGCCGCCGGGCTTGGTGGGGCACTTGTTTCCGCAGCGGCCGCAGTTCTCGACGTCGTTGTCGAAGTCCACGTCCGCGGGGATGTGCGCCTGGTCCTCGCAGCTCAGGTAGCAGTTGGCCTCGATGCAGATGGCCAGGGCGCCCTCTCGGGTGGGGCATTTGCCCGGACAGCTCCCGCAGTGCAGGGGGTCTGAGAGGTAGTCAACGCACCCGCCGTCGCACTCGTACTTGCCCTCGGGGCAGCCCACCTGCTCGGGTACGCAGGCGCCGTCAGCGCACAGCTCACCGGTGTTGCAGGTGCCGCACTTCCCGCCGCAGCCGTCCGGGCCGCAGACTGCGGTGCCGCAGGTCGGCTGGCAAGGAGTGTCCTTCTTCACGCAGGCCCCCGACTCGCAGGTCTCGTCGCTGCCGCAGGTGCCGCACTCACCGCCGCAGCCGTTCGGGCCGCAGACGGCGGCTCCGCAGCTGGGCTGGCAGGGGGTGCCCTCGGGCACGCACGCGCCGCTCTGGCAGACCTCCCCGCGCTTGCACCTGCCGCACTCGCCCCCGCAGCCGTCGGGGCCGCACACGATGTCGACGCCGCAGACGGTCTTGCAGGGTATTCCTTGGGGCACGCAGGTGCCGCGCTCGCAAGCAGTGCCCGTCGCGCAGGTGCCGCACTCACCGCCGCAGCCGTCGGGGCCGCAGACGGCGCCGACGCAGCTCGGCTGGCACGCCGAGCCGCCCTGGCAGGCCGAAGGCGCCTCGGAGATAACGCCGGCAGCGCAGGACCAGCCCTTGCCGTTGACGCAGCTGCTCGTGCCGCAGGCCAGCATGGCTCCGCCGCCCGGGACGACGCAGGTGCACCCGCCGGAGGGCACCCCGCCCGAGCCGCCGGAGTCGCATCCTGCCGACCAGAGGGCCGCGGTGACGAGGACCAGGGGCAGCATCCGCAGTGGCGGATGCGCCATGAGAAGGAGGGCAAGGTGACGCATGCCGGGCTCCTGGAAGTGTGCGGCGCCGCGTCGGGGCGGCGGCTTCAGCTCAAGGGCAGAGGTTCGGGTAGACGCGCCAGTGGTTCTTCCCGGCGAGGGGATCGCTCCCTGTCCGCTCGCCGTCCTCGAGCTCTATGAAGTCTACGAGGCCGTCGCCGTCGAGGTCCAACAGCGCGTGGCGTTGAGTCGCGAGGCGGTTGAAGTCCGCGCCGCCGGTGGTGACGAGGGGGTAGGGCAGGGCCGCGGGCTCGGGTGAGCTGCCGAAGCCGGCCCCGGTGTTTCTGAAGGCCAGCCAGTGGCTCTTTCCGACGAGGGGATCGGAGGTGGCGCGTTCGTCGTCCCGGATCACGACGAAGTCAGGTGCCGTGTCCCTTGTCAGGGTGAGCAGGACGTGGCTGCCGTTGCCGAGGTCGCTGTCGTCTCCGCCTTCGCCGATGAGCGGGTAGGGGAGGCCCCACTGCTCGGGGGCGGTAGCGAAGCCCGAGCCCGTGTTCCGGAAGAGCAGCCAGTGGTTCTTGCCCACGAGGGTGTCGGGCGAGGCGCGCTCGACGTCCCGGTTGACCACGAAGTCCGTGAGGGAGTCGCCGTCGAGGTCCACGAGCCCGTGGCCGGTGGTGGCGGTGCGGTCGAAGTCGCCCCCGGCGGGCGGGAAGAGCGGGTATGGCAGCGACCACCCGGCGGAGGCGCTCGCGAAGCCTGAGCCCGTGTTCTGGAAGACCAGCCAGTGGTTCTTGCCGACGAGGGGGTCACGAGCCTGCGGGCCGCGCTCCTCGTCCCGGACCATCACGAAGTCAACGCGGGCACCGCCGTCGAGGTCGAGCAGCACGTGGGCGTGGGTCCCGAAGAGGTTGAAGTCGTCGTGCTCAGAGACCAGCGGGAAGGGCAGGGCCCAGAGCACGGGCTGGCTCGCGAAGCCGGCGCCGGTGTTGGGGTAGACGCGCCAGTGGTTCTTGCCGAGCAGGGCGTCGGTCTGCTCCCCCTCGTCTTCGAGCTGCACGAAGTCTGTGCGGCCGTCTCCGTCCAGGTCTGCGAGGGTGTGCTGGCCGTTGCTCTGCTGGTTGAAGTCGCCTCCTCCGGTGGGCAGCAGCGGGTAGGGGAGCGCCCAGGGCGTGGGCTGAGGTGAGAAGCCCGAGCCCGTGTTCTGGAAGACGAGCCAGTGGTTCTTTCCCACGAGGGGATCGCCCTGCTCCCGCTCCTCGTCGCGGATGACGACGAAGTCCGGATCCCCGTCCCCGTCGAGGTCCAGGAGGGCGTGCTGCCGGTTTCCGACCTGGTTGTAGTCGGCGCCGCCGAGCGTGAGCAGAGGGTAGGGGAGCGACCAGGTCTCGGCCTGGCTCGTGAAGCCGAGGTTGGCGCACGGCGGCGGTGGTGGCGGGTCGGTCGCCGTGTCCGCGGCCGGTGCGTCCGGTGTCGTTGTCGAGGAGCCCGGGTCCTGGGCGGGGGTGATCGTCCCCGGGTCAGCGATCGGGGTGTCCGTCTGAGGGGGCGTCCAGGTGTCCGCGGCGCCCCCTCCGGCGTCGCCTCTCACGTCCCCTCGCGGGCCGCCGCTCGAGCCGTCCGCCTGTGGGAGAGCTGCTCCACCCGGCCCGAAGTCCTGAGCTGGCCACTGCCACTGACCGCTGCCCCCGCCGTCCCCGCCGCAGCCGCTCGCGAAGGCCGTCCCGGCGAGCAGAACGCATGCAAGGAGCCGTGCGAAAAGATTCGGCGCGGGCATCGAGGGCCCTCCCCTTGGAGTGAGCCCGGGCAAGTAGCACACGCGCGGGCACGCGAGCCAGCCTTTGAGCGCTCGCACCCGGGGAGCTTGCATTCCAGGCCGTGAATCAGAATCCTCGGGGCATGCGTGTATGGCGGAGCAGGCGTTTCGCAGGCGAAACGCCACTACCGCGGGGCGTCTCCCGAGCGAAACGCCTTGCATGGGTCCTCGGCGTCGTCGTGATGGCAGGCCTGTGGCTGCAGGGGTGCGGGACGGCCTGGTTGTACAACCGCGCCGACAGGCTCGTGCTCGGCGAGATCAACCGTGAGTTCAACACCGCGTCGGCCCAGAAGAAGGTGCTCGCCCCGGCGGTGCGGCGCTACATGGCCTGGCACCGGAGCGAGGTCCTGCCGCGCTGGGAGAGGGATCTCTCGGAGCTGAAGAGGCGCCTGCTCGGCGACTTCAGCGAGGCCGACTTCGACTGGGCCGCGGACTTCTTCGAGCGTGAGCTGCAGGCGCTGCTGGCGCGCGCGCGGCCGGAGCTTGTCGGCTTCCTCGCGAGCCTGCGCAGCGACCAGATCGCCTTGTCGGAGAAGCGCCGGCAAGAAGAGAACGAGAGGCTGACCGAGGAAGCCGGGGAGCCCGGCCCGGAGCGCATCAAGGTGCGCGGCGAGAAGCTCCTGGAGTGGTTCGACGACTGGTGCGACGGCTTGAGCGACGAGCAGGCGGCCGCGATCACGAGGCTGAACGCCGCCGTGCCCGACGGCTTCGACGGCTGGATGGCCAGGCGAAGGGCTCGCGAGGCGGCCTCGAGGGCGGCCATGCGAACGCGCGACCCAAGGCGCGTCGAGGCCTTCTGGGAGACCTGGATCGTGCAAAAGGGCTTCCGCGGGGAGCCCGAGGAGCACCGCGCCTGGGCCCGCTTCTTCGTGGGCGTCCACAAGCTCCTTGGGCCCGAGCAGCGCGGCGCCTTCGGTGAGCGCATCCAAGACTGGATCGACGTCATCAAGGAGATCCGAGGAGGCTAGGGGCTCAACTCCTCCACGATCCAGCTCGCGCGCTTCTCAGTCGCCTGGCTGAGCGCAGGCGCCGACGTGCCGAGTTGCGATAAGGTCGGCCCATGACGAAGACCGACCCCGACGCAAACCCATCAGATCCCGGCTCCCCCGAGCCCCCGAGCGCCGAGGAGGATCACGAGCGCGTGCTCCGCTTCTGGTTCGGTGAGCTCGACGCCGACGGCCTCGCCGACGCCGCCCACGTGGCGCGCTGGTGGAAGAAGGACCCGAGCTTCGACGAGGAGCTCCGCGGCTCTTTCCTCGACGAGCACCAGCAGATCACGGCGGGGCGGAGAGCAAGCTGGCTGGCCACCCCGCGTGGCAGGCTCGCCTACGTCATCGTGCTCGACCAGCTCTCGCGAAACATGTTCCGCGACACGCCGGACATGTTCGAGCAGGACTACCTCGCCCTGCAGGCGGCCCTCGAAGGGATCGGGGCCGGGTGGGACCGGGCGCTGCGCACCGACGAGCGTGTTTTCCTCTACATGCCGTTGATGCACAGCGAGGAGCTGACGGTCCAGGAGCGCTGCGTGGAGCTCTTCGAAGCCTATCGGGACGAGCTCGAGGGTCCTGCCCGCGAGCGCGTCGCCAGGAACCTCGAGTTCGCCCGCCGCCACCGCGACATCGTGGCCCGCTTCGGGCGCTTCCCGCACCGCAACTCAATCCTGGGCCGGGACTCGAGCGAGGAGGAGACCGAGTTCCTGAAGCAGCCGGGCTCGTCTTTTTGACGAGCGCCGCGCGGGGGCGGGGCGAACACGGCGACCTACAGCCGACGTCATTCCTGGAGTGACGGATCATTGGGGTCAACCTGCCGCAGCGAGTGTGCTAAGACTTGCGCGAGACGGGTCCAACAAGGGATGGCGATGCCCTCAAGATGCCTTCCGACGCTGCTTGCGCTCCTCTGCTTCGCCCCGGCGACGGCCTCGGCCGGATGGGGTGAGGATACCGGCGAAGAAGGAGGAGACGGCACCCACACGCATGACGGCCTCTTCCTTCGGTTCACCATCGGACCTGCGTACTCCGACCTGAGAGCCAGCGACTCGGCGTTCAAGAGCAGCGGCCAGGGTCTCAGCTTCGGGTTCGCGATCGGGGGAGCGCTGAACGAAGATGTGATCCTCTTCGGCGAGATCGTCCAGGAGATGCGCCTCGGCTCGGACATCGAGCTTGGAGATTCGGACGTGGCTGCGAGCAGCCGCACGATGGCCGGCACGATTGGGATGGGGGCGGGCGTCGCGCACTATGTCGTGCCGCTGAACCTCTTCGTCTCTGCCACCGCGGGGGTAGCGGAGGTGATGATCGACGACGACGGTGTGTTGCTCGGCGAGAGCGAGTTCGGCCCCTTTGGCCGCCTCGGGGTGGGCAAGGAGTGGTGGGTCTCGGAGAACTGGGGGCTGGGAGTGGCCCTGGTGGGCACTGCGGCCTGGATGCCGAACGGACGTGTCGCCGTGGATCGCATCGGCTACAGCGGGCGCGACGACATCGTATTGGGCAAATCGGTGGACTCCTGGACCCTGTTCTCCCTCGGCGTCGCGTTCTCGGCCACCTACAACTGAGCCCGTGATGCGTGCCGAGCGCACCCGCGCGAGCACCTGCCAGCCCTGCCGGACGCCCTCAGCTCGGCCGATCCGGAGGCGGGCGCACTGCTGCCCTGTCAGAAAGCGAAGCCGAGGTTGAAGTTCACGATCGGGATGATCTGAGAATCCTCCGCCTTGTCCCCGCTGGCCTCGGCGCGGAGGAAGCCGTAGGAGATGCCGCCGTTGAGATCGATGAAGAAGCCTGATCCCCAGGTCCACTTGTAGCCCGCGATGGGCCCCACGGCGAGGCCGTCGCCGATAGCGCTGTGGCCCTCGAGCCTACCGTCCACTGCCACGTAGAGAGCCTCCGCGCCGGCGAAGGCCCCTTCCTGCACGTCGCCCACGAAGTAAGCGCGGAGCTGGGCCCCGCCCTCCCAGACCGTGAACTTGTGGTCCTCCCGGCCGCTCGTGACCGTCACCGACCCCACGCCGCCGATGAGCGAAACGGAGATGACGTCAGTCGCGTAGATCTCGGCCTGGAGCTCCACGAAGGGCAACAGGAGGTGGATCGGCGACATCGACAGCGCGACCTTGTTGTCGAGGTCGGCGGACGCGGCTCGGGCCGAGGACAGCGGCGCGGCTACCAGGACACCGAGCGTGGCGGTGAAGAGGGCGAGGCCCAAGAAGGTGCGAGACTTGGATTCGGGCATGACCGAGTGCTCCGAGATGGTGGGGACAGCGGGTTGGAGTGGGGCAACCTGTGTCAGACCTGCTCCCTCTCGCAGCACACCGGTATCACCTTCTCGGAGGAGATCTCAAAGGGCGACGCGAGCAGAGGCCTCACCGGTACATCGGCGGCAGGGCTCCTCCGAGGCTGCCGAGGACCACCACCGCGACGAGCAGCAGGATCACCAGCACGGCGGGCAGCACGACCCAGAGCCAGTTCTCACGGAGCAGCCGCCACCCGGACGCGGCGAGCCGCCCAGAGCGCGTCTGAGGGGGGGGCTCCGTGGTGGCCTGCGGCGTCTCTGGTCGTTTCGCGTCCAAGACGCTGCACGCTACCATCGGCCTCGAGCGGGGGTCGAGCTTCCGGCCGGGTTTGAGGTAGATCGGGGCAAGCTCGGAGGTCGACTGGTGAGCAGGCACATGAGCTCGGAGTACACGGCGCGCATCAACCGCGTGCGGGACTACATCGACGCGCACCTCTTCGAGGAGATGAGCCTCGAAGAGCTCGCCGGGGTGGCCTGCTTCTCGCGCTACCACTTCCACCGCATCTTCGCCGCCATGGCGGGCGAGACCCTCGGGCGCTATGTAGCCCGCCTGCGTGTCGAGCGGGCGGCCTCGATCCTGCTCGGGAACCCGAGCGCCTCCATCACGGAGGTCGCCCTCGACTGCGCCTTCGGCTCCTCGGCGGCTTTCGCGCGGGCCTTCAAGGCTCGCTTCGGCGTCAGCGCCAGCGAGTGGCGCGCCCGCGGCGGCAACACCGGTGAAGCGGAGAGCAACCTCGGTGAAGGGGATCGCAACGGCGGGAAAGCGGAGCCCCCAGCCAGCGTGTACGTTGAGTCCGTCAACCAAACGCTCACGTGGAGGATCGTGATGGGCGACCCCAAGATCTCAGAGGCGAAGGTGGAGGTCAGAGATCTCCCCGAGATGACGGTGGCTTACGTGCGGCACGTCGGCCCCTACCAGGGCGACGAGGAGCTCTTCGGCAGGCTCATAGGCCAGCTCTGCCAGTGGGCGGGCCCGAGGGGCTTCCTCGGCCCCGGGGCGCAGCTGCTCTCGGTCTACCACGACGACCCCGAGGTGACCGACGAGGAGAAGCTGCGCACGAGCATGTGCGTGACCGTGCCGCCCGGCACCGACGGCGGCGGCGAGGTCGGGGTCATGACCCTGGCAGGCGGCCCCACGGCCTTCGCCCGCTTCGAGCTCCCGCCCGACGCCTACGCCGAGGCCTGGACCGCGGTCTACAAGGAGTGGCTGCCGCAGTCGGGTTACCAGCCCGACGACCGGCCCCCGATGGAGCTCTACCACAACAACCCCGCGGAGCACCCCGAGGGCAAGTGCGTCGTGGACATCTGCGTGCCGGTCAAGCCTCTGTAGGAGGGCGTTCCGGGTGGCGTAGCACGGCCCGCTGACGTGACACGACCGTCCGGCCTGGTTGTCTTCGCCAGGTCGCGCGGGAGCTGCGGTGGAGAAGCAAGACGAGTTCACCTATAACGGCGGCGCACGCTTCAAAGACGGACTGATGTCGATGAAGGTGAAGCTCGGCGCTTTCGACAAGGAGGAACTCGTGCTTCGTATCCTGACTGGAAACGGGCGTCTTGTGGCCCTGTTGGCCGTGTTTGTCGTTCTTCCGATGGCGGCTTGCGACACGAGCCAGCCGGATTGTGAGCGCGAGTGCTCTTCTCAAGACGTCGAGGATACTGCTGGTGACACGATCCCCGACAACAAGATGGGGGACGTGCAGGTGGAGCCGGGGGCTCCTGCGATCGGTGGATACCCGGACACGTCAGGCGCCTCCGACGCCGCGCCGGACGAGGGGGAGCCCGAAGCGGATGCCGACGCCGGTGCCGAGCTCGACCCGGGGGTGAGCGCTTGTCCCGACCCGGGGCCGACCTCTTGTCCCGACCCTGGCTCGGGCTCCTGTCCCGATGTGAGGCACCTCACCGAGGACACCGGGGAAGCTGACGCCGGCGGAGAGGTCGGTGCCGCCTGCGAGGAGGCCGGCGACTGTGCCAGCGGCATATGCAGCGACGGCGCCTGCGTCGCCTTCGACTGTGATGACGGCATTCGGAACGGCGAGGAGATCGCGCTCGACTGCGGCGGCCCCGACTGCCTGGCCTGCCTCCTCGAGGCCTGCGAAGAGCCCGCTGTTTGCCAGAGCGGAATCTGCAGCCGCGGCGTCTGTGTGCCGTTCGACTGCTACGACGGTCTGCTCAACGGCTCCGAGATGCAGGTCGACTGCGGAGGCCCCTTCTGCCTCGCATGCCTCGACTCGGAGTGTGTGGACGACTCAGACTGCGAGAGCGGTGTCTGCTCTGACGGGCTGTGCGTGCCCTTCGACTGCCTCGACGGCATTCAGAACGGCGGGGAGACCGGGGTCGACTGCGGCGGGCCGGACTGCAAGATCTGCCTGGGGGAGCCGTGCAGCGACGCGAGCCAGTGCGTCAGCGGCATCTGCTCGGGCAGCCTGTGTGTGGAATTCGACTGCACCGACAGCATCAAGAACGGCTCCGAGACCGGCATCGACTGCGGCGGCCCGAGCTGCCCGGCCTGTGACCTCCCGTGCGACGAGGCAGCCGAGTGCGCGAGCGGCATCTGCTCGGACGGTCTGTGTGCGCCCTTCGACTGCGATGACGGCCTGCTGAACGGGCTCGAGACCGGTGTCGACTGCGGCGGTGCGCACTGTCCACCTTGCGACGGCTGCCGGCTCGCACACCTGATCCCGGCCGCCGCCCTTCCCTTCGAGGCGCAGGGAGACACCAGCGGGTTGGCCAACGACAGCAGCGGTCCCGCCTTTGCCTGCCACGGGTTCCAGACGACCAGGGGAGAGCTGAGCCCGGACGAGGCGTGGAGCTTCACGCCTGATGAGACCGGCCCCTACGTCGTCACGCTCGACCCCACGTTCAACGCAGCCCTCTACGTCGCCAGCGGCTGCCCCGACATCGCCGACACCTGCCTGGCCGGCCTGCCGGCGACCTTCGCCTCCGAGCCGGTCCGGGTCCTGCTCCAGCTCGACGGCGGCATCGAGTACTCCATCGTCGTGGACGGAGCCGACGGGCTGCCCGAGACCGCGGGGACCTACACGCTCGGCGTGGCAGCGTGTGTGCCCGACTGCGAGGGCAAGCAGTGCGGCTCCGACGGCTGCGGCGGCTCATGCGCACCCTGCGCGGCTGACGAGTTCTGCGACCTCGACGCCACCTGCCGGCCGATTCCCACAGACGACCGGTGTGGCGACATGGTCTGTCTCGGCGAGTCGGCCGTTCACGACATCGTCGGCCCCGTGACATTCACGAGCCGCTTCGGCGTGTGTGAGAACACCGGCACCCTCGTCAAGCAGATTGACGAAGGCACCGACGCGGGGACCGTGAGCGGTGCCGGCTTCGACCCGGCCCTCGACATGACCCGCGGCGTCCTCTTCAAGGCGGTCCGCAACGACGCCGAGCTCGCCGTGGGGCTCTCCCAGGACAGCCGCAACAGCTCCTTGGAGGACATCGACTTCGCCCTCCTGCTCGGAGCCGACGCGGGGATCAGCGTCTATGAGAAGGGGGTCTTCGCCGGGAGCTTCGGTAGCTACGAGGCAGGAGACCAGCTCGGCGTCGCGCAGGGGCACGAGAGCGTCACCTACCTGCGCAACGGCCAGGCCTTCTACACCTCCCTCGCCGAGGGCGTCGCCCCTCTCTACGTGGACACGAGCTTCCACACCGAGTGCGCCGCGGTGGAGGGCGTCACCTGGACGGAGGCGCCGGAAGACGCCCCGGCCGCCCTGGCGCCGGATCAACCGGTCTACTGGGCCGACGTCAAGGGGCTCCTCGCCAAGGCCGGCCAGGTGACCTCGATGGACTGGGCTCCATCGACCTTCGTGCCGGCACCCGAGGGCTACGCGAGGTCGCTACGCAGCTTCAGCGCCCGAAGCGACGTGGCGGGGGTCCGGTGGAGGGTGCAGAGCGCCGGCGCGGACCAGACCGGCGGGCTGAGCAGCGTCTCCCACGGGCGTGGGGCCGACATCGACTATGCCATCCACATGGATGGTGCCGGGTACTTCCACGTCCTCGAGAGGGGAGAGGTCGCCTTCGACTCCCAGCTCGAATACGCGGCCGGTGACCTCTTCTCCGTGCAGCTGAGCTCGGAGGGGAAGATCGAGTACCACCACAACGGCGCGATCTTCCACACCAGCGCCTCGGAGCACATCCCAGACGCGGAGCTCGCCGTGGTGGTCTCCAGCACGGTCAAGCCGGAAGAAGAGCCCCGGAGCCTGACCGAAGTCCACTGGGTCGGGAGCTACGAGCACCAGCGCGAAGGGCTCGTGACCTTCACCCACGTCAGGGGCATGGCACAGGGAGAAGGCAGCCTGAGCAAGTCCGGCCCCGACGGCTGGAACGCGGGCGCCTTCAGCGGAGTCGGGTTCAGCACCAAGGACGCGACCAGGGGTATCTCGTTCACGGCCGGCCGAAACGACAAGAGCCTCGTGATAGGCCTGTCCGGCGACGACGACGGCGTCTCCTGGCAGACCATCGACTACGGCGTCCACCTGAGAGACGACGGTCGAATCGGTGTCTTCGAGGCCAGCGTCAACAGGGGCGTCTTCTCCAATTACCGACCGGGCGACCAGCTCTCGATCTACGTGGACGAGGGCCAGATCCACTACGCGCACAACGGCAGCGTGTTCTTCGCGTCCCCGAAGAAGCCGAGGTTCCCCCTGAGCGTGGACTGCAGCTTCCACGACGACGGCGGCTCGCTCTTCGACATCCAGTGGATCAGGGCCCCGATCCGGCTCCCCGTCCGCCTGATCCCCGGACAGAGCGTCTACTGGAAGGGCCACCTCGCCATCGCCACGAGGCCGGGCATGCTGGAGACCATCCCCTACGAGAGCCCGCCAGGGCACGCATTCGCCGGGGGGAACGTCCGCTCCGTGAGGCAGTTCAGCAGGGGAGAGGAGGTGGCCGGGTTCTCGTGGAAGGTCGAGGCTGCCGACCTGGACCTGAGCATCGGGCTCACCCACTCGACCGAGTCGGTCGACTACGGCGTCGCCCTCGGCGGCGACGGCTCAATCTCCGTCGTAGAAGGTGGAGTGACGGTCATGGAGTTGAAGTCGCACTACCGAGGAGGTGACGTCTTCAAGGTAGAGGTGAGCCAATACAACCACATCATCTACACGCACAACGACGTCCAGTTCTACACCTCCGATGTCGAGCTCCGGTACCCGCTCTTCGTTGTCGTGGAGTCCTCCCTCGACACCCCTGCCGGCAACCGGTGCGTCGATCTCAGCTGGCTCGCGCCCCAGACACGCGAGCACCGGCCCGATGGACTCGTGACCTTCAGGAACATCATCGGTCTGCGTGAAGGAGACGGCTCCTTGACCCACATCGCTGCCGACGGCTACGAGGGCGGAGCATCCAGCGGAGCTGAGGTCCAGCCGGGCCGGACCCAGCACGTGGGCGTTAGTTTCAAGCCGTATCAGCGCGGCGCGGAGCTCTTGCTGGGGCTGTCCAACGGCGACGACGATGCCTCGCTTCACGACGTCGACTTCGGCATGCAGATGAGGGCCGACGGGCGGCTGGCCGTCTACGAGGGCGGTGTGCACCGGGGCACGTTCGGCCACTACGGCGCACATGATGAGCTGGCGGTGGTCGTGCAATTCGAGCGCGCCCGGTATCTCCACAATGGCAAAACCTTCTACACGTCGACGGTGGCTCCGCGGTACCCCCTGCACGTCGACAGCAGCTTCGGCACGCCGGAGGCCAGGGCTTACGACATACGGTGGGTTCCGGAGCCTCTTGTCGTGCCCAGGACGCTCGTCCCCGGACAGTCGGTGTACTGGCGCGAGGTCTTCGCCTTCAGTGCCTCAAGCGGCGCGGTGAAGACAGTGGCGTTCACGCCTCCGGAGGGCATCCCCTATCTCGGCGGAGTCGCGCGCTCCGCCCGCACCCTGAATACCTCATCCGAGAAGGTCGGAGGTGTGCAGTGGCGGGTCATGGACATTGAGCTTGGCCTGGTCGCCGGTTTTCACGAGCGCGAGAACGACCGGGTGGCCTTCGGCATCGATCTGGGCGCGGATGGAAAGGTCAGCGCGGTGGAGAGCGGCTTGCCGGTCTTCGAGCTGCCCGGCACCTACGCTGTCGGCGACACCTTCGCGGTCAAGCTGAACGGCCGCAGGTTTGACTACATCCACAACGGGACCGCGTTCTACAGCAGCACGGTCGACCCTGACTTCCCCCTCGAGGCGATCGTTCGATCCGAGCCCTCGTCTCCAGTCGGCGTCCAGTGCAAGGACTTCAAGTGGGTGGGGCCGTAGGCAGCGTCACCTCGAAGCGGCTGCCCCCGCCCTCGCGGCCGGCGCAGCGGGCGCTGCCGCCGTGGGCCTCGGCGATCTCACGCACGAGGGAGAGGCCGAGGCCTACCGCGCCGTCGCGTTGCTCGGAGTGGCCCTCGCTGCGGTAGAAGGGCTCGAAGATGCGCTCGCGCTCGGCCTCGGGCACGCCGGGGCCGCGGTCGTCGACGGTGAGCGTGGCCACGCCGCCGGACTCCTCGACGCGGGCTTCTATCGGCTCTTCCCCGTAGCGCCTGGCGTTCTCGAGCAGGTTGCGCACCAGGCGGCGCAGCATCTGCGCGTTGGCCGAGAGCGTGACCTGCTCACCGCCGACCTCGGCACCCGTCCGATGCGCTTCCTCGGCCACGAGCCCGAGCAGGTCTACCGGCCCGCGCTCGACGGGGCGCTCCCGGGCCTCGAGGCGCGAGGCGAGCAGGAGGTCCCCCACGAGCTCGTCGAGCTCTGCGACGTCACGCGCCGCGTCCGTGGCCAGCTTGCGGCGCTGGGCCTCGTCTCCCTCCTCCATCAACGCGAGGGCCATTCGCAGGCGGGCGAGGGGGCTGCGGAGCTCGTGGGAGGCGCTCGCGAGCATCCTCGTCTGCGCCGCGACGAGCGCCTCGATGCGCTCGGCGGAGCGGTTGAAGGCCGCGGCGAGGCCGGCGAGCTCGTCGTGACCCTGCACGCGGACGCGCGCGGCGAGGTCGCCCGTGCCGAGCTCCTCGACGCCGCGCTGGAGGGCCTCGAGCCGCCTGGTCAGGCGGCGCGCGATGGGCCAGCAGCCGGCGGCCACGGCCAGCGCTATCAGCAGCAGCAGGTGCACGAATCTCATGGCACCTCTCACGTGCTCGGGGCGGGCGGGCGCGCCGGCCAGCCAGCGCCCGTCCTCGAGGCGGACGATGGCGGAGAAGCCGTTGCGGGTGTGCCTCCACTCCCCTCCCCGCGCCGTCTTCTTGTCGGGGCCCGGCAGGGCCGGTCCGTGGCGGGCGATCACCTCCCCGGAGGGTGAGTAGAGGGTGAGGTGGAGGGCGAGGCGCTCGGCCCGATCCTTCAGGACGCCCCCGAGCTCTTCACCCGGCGGGAGGTCGCTGGCGAGGTACTCGGCCGCGCGGCGCACGGGCGCCGACACGTCGTCGGGCGTGTCCTTCACGGCCCAGGCGGCAAGGCCCACCGCGACAACCGTCGCCAGACCCACGCCGAGGACGGTCAGGTAGATTCGGAAGTAGAGGCGGTGAAGGCGCCGGCGCCTCTTTCGCCCGGGGCACATCAGCCCTGCCTCTGCGCGAAGACGTAGCCCACCCCGCGCACGGTCAGGATGCGCTTCGGCCTCTTCGGGTCGTCCTCGATCTCCGCGCGGATGCGGCTCACGTGGACGTCGATGCTCCGGTCGAAGGCCTCGAGCTCCTCCCCGCGCACGATCTCCATGAGCTGGTCGCGGCTCAGCACCCTGCCGGCCCGCTCGGCGAGGGCTCGCAGGATCTCGAGCTGGTGGCTGGTCAGGTTGCAGGTGCGGCCGTCGACGCGCGCCGCGCGGGCGCCGAGGTCCAGCTCGAGCCGCCCGAAGCGCAGCACCTCCGCCTCCGGGACGTGTCGCCCGCGGCGGATGATGGCGCGGATGCGCGCCAGCAGCTCCCGGGGCTCGAAGGGCTTGGGCAGGTAGTCGTCCGCGCCGAGCTCGAGGCCGACGATGCGGTCGTCAGCCTCGCCCCGCGCGGTGAGCATGATGACCGGGAGGTTCGAGTCCGCGCGCACCCGCTTCAGGATCTCGAAGCCGTCGAGGTCGGGGAGCATGACGTCGAGGATCAGGGCGTCGTAGCTCCCGCGGCGCAGGGCCTCGAGCCCGCTGAGGCCGTCGTGGCGGAGGTCCGTGCTGACGCCGCGGGCCCCGAGGTAGTCACGGACCATCTCGGCGAGGCGCTCGTCGTCGTCGATTATGCGGAGGCGGTCGAACATGGGGGCGGCGTTGATAACACAGGCCGCGCCCCGGGTCCGCACGACGGCGCGCGGCCCGGGGCGCGGGCGGTGGGGAAGGGAGTGGCTAGTGCTCGTGGTGCTCGCAGCCGCGGCGCTCGTGCCAGCGCTGGAAGCGGGAGCGCTTCTCCTCGATCATCTCGTGGATCTCGGCGCGCTGCTCGGGGGTGAGGATCTCGCTCGCGCGGAGCACGCCCTCGACGGCCTTTTTGGAGGCCTTGTCGGCCATCACGAGGGCCTCTTTGCGCAGGGCCTCGAGCTCGACGGGGTCGATCTGCTCGGCCCCGAGGGCCTCGTGGATCCTCTGCTTGAGGGCCCGCCCTTCGAGCTTCATGGCGAAGACCTCGGGCACGATCTCGTCGAGGAGGGCGTCGACCTCCTCGCGCTGCGCGTCGGTGGCGTCCACGCGGTCCAAGACCTTCTCCGCGAAGAAGCCGGCGCGCTCCTTCGCCTCCTCGGGGGACTTGGGCTTGCACCGGCCCCAGCCGGAGCTCGCGACGGCGAGGGGCACGACGAGGACGGCGCCGACGAGGCCGGCGAAGAGCCCGAAGAAGAGGCGCCGTCGCGGCTTCTTCGTGGGGCCGCCGCTCTCCTCCTCCGGCAGCCCGCCTTTGGGCTCGTTGCTCTGTGGAGTGTCGTTGGTGTCTTTCATTTGTGCTCTCCGTCTGCACGAGTAGGTGTCGATGGAGGCACGATAGGCAGGCAGGTTTTCGGCGCCGTTGCCCGAAAGAAAAGTAATGTAAAGATGTTTACCCCAGAGGTCTTAGAGACGAAGGCACCATGTCAGGGCCCAGGCTCCTCCTCGTCGAGCTCTTGAACGACGACCCGCTTCACCAGCATCGCGTGAAGGCCTTCCCCTTCGTGCAGGGCTGGGTGAAGGAGCGCGGCGGCGGCTGCCGCTGGGTCAGCGTGAACGCCGGCCGCGAGTCCAGGCCCGAGCACCCCTTCCTCGTCGAGCCCCCCGAGACGACCGTCGAGCTCATAGCGGGGGCCGTCAGGGACTTCGCGCCGACCCACGTCTTCATCAACGAGAGGGTCGGCGACGCTCTCGCCGGGGCGATGCAGGAGGCCGCCCCGCGGGCGGTGTTCACCCAGCCGCCGCACAGCCTGCTCACGAGGACGAAGACGGCCGAGCTCGGCGCCCACCTCGGCTTCGCGGACGCCCCCGAGGACGGCTCCAGAGAGGATCGGCTGCTCATCGCGGTGGGCGCCCCGGACTACACCGGGCAGCGCCTCGACCCGGGCGCGCCCACGGCCGACCACTTCCTCCCGATAGTGGTCGAGCCCCGCTGCCTCTACAGCCGCTCCCCGAGGAAGAGCCCCTTCTTCAGAGGCGTCGCGCTCGGTGGGCTCGAGCACAAGCGGGGGTGCACCTTCTGCTCCTCAAAGAAGGGCGTGGAGCCCATCCCCTCGCCGGATGCCGCCGTGGACCGTGCCCTGCTGCAGCTCCGGCGATACCTCGAGACGGTCCCCGAGGGCGAGCGCCGCGACAAGCTCATGCTCCACATGGTGCCCGCCTTCCGCAAGATGCAGGCCTTCTTCAAGGGCGTGGCCGCCCTGGATCTCGCGCCCACGCAATTCCACCTCACCTGCAGGGCCGACGAGCTGCTGCGAATGGCGGACGCCCTGCGCGCGAGCCTGCCGGCGTTTGGCGAGCGGGGCCATGCCCTCCACTTCTGGCAGGTGGGCCTCGAGAACTTCTCGCCCGACGAGAACAAGCGCTTCAACAAGGGCATCACCCCAGACGAGATCGAGCAGACCATCGCCCTGGTGAACGAGCTGGAGGCGGCCTTCCCGAAGACCTTCGTCTTCAGGGAGCACGGGGGCTTCGGCATGATCGTGTTCACGCCCTGGACGCGCCTCTCGGACCTGCGCACCAACGTGAGCGAGATCCAGCGCCACGGCCTGCGCGAGCAATACGCCATGCTCACGACCTCCCTTCAGCTTCGGGCCGGCACTCCCCTCGAGCCCCTCGCGGAGCGGGACGGCCTGCTCGTGCACACCGACGACCCCGCCTTCGACCCCTTCGACGCTACCTGCATCACGCACTGGGGCGAGGACGAGCTCCCGTGGCGCTTCAGGCACGCCGAGGTGGCGGCGCTCTTCGGCGCAATGAACCGCATCTTCCCGAGGGTCGGCGCGGCGCCCGTGCAGCTCTCCAAAGACGAGAAGGAGAGCACTCCGAACGGCGCTCCGCCCTCGGCCTTCGACCACGCGACCGTGCTCGAGGCGCTGCTCGACATCGCGGAGGCCCATCCGGGAGCAAGCACCGAGGCTCTCCTGGTGGCCTTGCCGGCGAGGCTGGCGGAGCTGAAGCGGCCCGAGGCGCTGCCGCAGGGACCGGTGCCCGAGTGGATCGGGAGGCTGACGCGTCTCCTCGGCGTGGACGGCGGTCGGCGATGGTGCGCGCGGGCCGGCGCGCGCCTCGTCGAGCTGCGGCCGCGGCAGGCCTCCGGGCAGAGCCACTGCCTCGCGGCCGTCGTGGAGGTCGCGGGCGAGCAGGTGGAGATCAGGTTGAGCCTCGCGCGGCCGGGCGAGAGGGCCTTCCGCCTCGTGGGACGGGTCGCCATCAGCCACGCGAAGCAGACTCCCCTCGACTCGCGGGAGAAGACGCAGGTGGTGGACTCGCTGGCCTCCTTCCTCCGCAAGGCCGTCGAGCGGCGCCGGAGCGCCTGAGCTGCGGAGGCCCAGAGGCGGAGGGCGTACGTCGCCGATGGCGCAAGCACCGCGCCCTGTGGCAGACTGCGCGGCCCCACAAGGAGGACCGATGCTCGAGCCCGGCCAGCAGACCAGCCGAATCGACTACCGACGGCACCTCGTGCGCACCGACGACGGCGTCGACCTAGCCGTCTACACGACCGGCGAGGGGCCTGCGGTGCTGCTGGGCAACGGCATCGGCGTGAGGAACCCCGGGATGGACGTGCTCGTGCACCACCTGCGCGACCGTCACCGCTGCATCCTGTGGGACTACCGAGGCATCGGGGACAGCTCCTCTCCGAAGGGGAGGGGGGGCTACTCCATGCAGCGCCACGCGGCCGACGCGCAGCAGGTCCTCGAGCACCTCGGGGTGGAGCGGGCCGTGGTCTTCGGGTGGTCGATGGGCGTGCAGGTGGGGCTAGAGCTGATTCGGCGCGACCCCGGGCTCGTGGCCGGCTTCGGCGCCCTCTTCGGAGCGCCCGGACGCCCCTTCCACATGGCCTTCCCCCAGCCCGTCGCGGGCTTGGTGCACCTCCTCGTCAATTACTCCTCCGTGGCGCCCTGGGCCGGCAAGGCCTTCTTGCGCCTCGGGGCCGCGGTGCCGCCCGTGGCGTGGTTCCTCTGCTCGACCGCTCGCTTCGTCGGGCCGAGGGCCGACAAGGAGATCTTCCACCAGGACGTCTGCTGCACCTCGCGCAACGACGGCCGGCGCTACTTCCGCACCATGGCCGAGCTGATGAGGCACGACGCGAGGGACATGCTCGGAGACGTGCGCTGCCCCGTCCTCGTGGCCGCCGGGACCCAGGACTGGGTAACCCCGCCGTCCGCGGCGAAGGCCATGGCGGACGCCATCCCGGGCGCGCGCTACCTGCTCTTGGAGGACACGACGCACTTCGGCGTAATAGAGCACGGCCCGAAGCTCCTCGATCCTGTCGACGAGCTGCTCGAGGCGGCCTTCGGGGCCTCCGGCACGGGGCGCTCGAGCAAACCCCGCCGCGAGGCCGCCCCGCGCGCGACCCGGCGCCGGAGCGGCTCGAGCGCGTGAAGCCTGGGCCAGCCCTTTCAGTGGGCTGGGGACAGCGCCTCTCCGTGCTATACTGACGGCTTGGAGGCGCGCGGATGACCAAGGTCGAAAAGACAGGGGAGCTCCCCCTCGGGCTGTTGAGGGCGCTGGTCGAGAGGCTGCCCCACGGCGTGACGGTGTGGCGCGCCGACACCGACGATCCGGCGGACCTGCGCCTGGTATACGCCAACCCTCGCTCCTCGGAGGAGTCGGGCGTCGACAACGACGCCATCATGGGCACGACCGTCGGCGAGACCTACGCGCCGGCTCTCGAGGCCCCGCCGGAGCTGAACATCCCGGCGGCGTGGATGCGCGTGGCCACCGGCGGGGAGCCCGAGGTGATGGAGCGCGTGCCCTACGGCGACGTGCGCCACCCCCAGGGCTGGTTCGACATTCACATGGTGCCCATCGGCGACCGCTGTGTGGCCAACGTCTACGAGAACGTGACCAAGCGGTTGCGGGCCGAGCAGGCGGTTCGGAAGCACACCGAGGAACTCGAGCGCTCGAACCGCGAGCTCGAGCAGTTCGCCTACGCCATCTCCCACGACCTCAAGGCTCCACTGCGCACCGTTCGTGGCTTCACAGAGATCCTGATGACGGAGCTCGGAGATGCTCTGCGCGAGGATCAGATCAGGCAGATGCGCATGGTCGCCGGCGGCGTGGCGCGCATGCAGACCCTGATAGACGGGCTCTTGTCCTTCTGCCGCGTCGGCGTGAGGCCGGACGAGGTCGAGCCCGTGGACACGGCCGACCTCCTCGAAGAGGTGCTGCGCATGCTCGACGCGGACCTCGAGGAGGCCGGCGCCACGGTCGAGGCCGCGGGCCTGCCCACGCTGCCCGGCGCCCTGCCGCAGCTCCACCGCCTCTTCCAGAACCTGGTCGAGAACGCCGTGCGATACCGGCGCCCCGGCGCGCCGTTGACGGTGCGGGTGAGCTGCGAACGAAGCGGCGAGGAGTGGATCTTCTCCTTCGCCGACAACGGCCCCGGCATCGCCCCCGAGATGGCGGAGAGCGCCTTCGAGCTGCTCCGCCGCCTGCCCGGCGCGGAGGACTTCGGCCACGGCTGCGGCATGGGGCTGGCCGTGTGCCGGAAGGTGGTCGAGCTCCACGGAGGTCGCATCTGGGTCGAGTCCGACGGCCGCAGCGGCTCCACCTTCCGCTTCACCCTGCCCGCCGGGGCGGGTGGTAGGGGTGCTGCCTGATGGGTGCCAGGGGCGCCAGGGAGCTGCGCCTCCTCCTCGTCGAGGATGTCGCAGCGGAGGCTGCCCTCTTCGAGGCTGTCTGCCAGATGTCGCAGGCTCCCTTTCGCACGACCCACGTGCCCTCCGGCGAGGCCGCCCTCGAGGTGCTGCTCGACGGGGGGACCCGGCGGCCTGCGGAGGTGGCCGACCTGGTGCTGCTCGACCTGAAGCTCCCGGGGCTGGATGGCACCGAGGTGCTGCGCGAGCTGCGCAGGCACCCTCAGGGGCGGGTGCTGCCGGTCCTGGTGCTCTCCGGCTCGGACGCTCCCGACGACATCCACCGCTGCTACGATCTGGGCGCGAACGCGTACGTGGCCAAGCCCGACGGGCTCGAGGGTTACCGGCGCTTCGTCGAGGCCATCAAGGCCTTCTGGCTGGGCGAGGCGAGGCTGCCGCAGTGAGGTCGCGCGCGGTCTTGTTGATCCTTGCCGCGGCGGCGTGGGGCTGCGGTCAGGGCAGCGAGGGGAGTGCTCCCACGGGCATCGATCCAGGCCTGGTGGACCCCGGCCGCGACGACCCGGGGCAAAAGGACGCTGGAGAGGTCTACCCCGGACAGCTGGACCCGGGGCAGCCCGATCCCGGCAACCAGACACCTGACCCGGAACCCCAGAGACCGGACTCCGACCCCGGCTCCCCGACCCCCGACCCCGGCTCCCCGACCCCCGACCCCGGCTCCCCGACCCCCGAC